>JABXKT010000024.1 GCA_013619155.1 Desulfobacteraceae bacterium | reverse complement strand
GTGGGGTGCCAGGGGGTGAGCGGCGTCTTATCGTGTGTCGTGGTGATGAGACGGGCCTCCTGGGCCTCATGCAGGAGTCCTTCGAAGAGAGATACGGGCAAGCCGCCTGTGGCGGCCACGGTCCATTCTCCTTTGAGCTCCTGGTGGAGGAGGAGGGCGTCTAACTCCCCTCGTATGAAGGCCACGCGTTTTGGGTCCCCGGATAGGATCAAGGGGACGGGGGCGCTTCCCTCGACGGTATGGTAGTCGCCGTCGTGGCCGTGCCCCATGCGGAAGATGACGATACGTTTGAGGACTCTTTCGCAAATGATGGGAATGGTGATCCCTTCGGGGAGGTGGACCTTGTCCACCCCCTGGATGCCCCAGCCTTCGGCGGGACGTTGGGAATTTCTCGATTGCCAGCCAAGATGGGCGCTTCGGATGGTGGCCAGGCAGAGCCCGGATTCATACATCCAGGCCTGAATGCCCTCGTTATTTTTGCCCCAGAGCATTTTTTCCGCCTTGATGGCGGTGGATATGGCCTTGGTATTCCAGCACTCGGTATCGGTATCTGTATCGGACATTAGTACAACTCCATGATTGCGTTCCATCTTTGAAGCTCCGTGGCGATGGCAAGGCCCCTGAGTTTCATGGCGTTTATGAGATTTTCTGTGTTGAATCGTACAAAGGGATTGGCCCGCCTCTCATCGGCCAGGGTGGAGACAACATGGCCGGGATCGTAGGCGCAGAGGTAGCGATTGATCGCCGCTTCATTCTCCGGTTCGATGGTCCGGGCAAAGGCCATGGACTCTTTGACGTAGTCGTGCCCCGCATAGATTTTTGTCTCCTCGGGAAAGGAGAGGAGAAAGGTGATGGTGTGAAAAAATGCCGTCATGTCCCCGGAGAAGCAGGTGCCCACGGTGCCATTGAAGAGGGTATCTCCCGTGATGAGGCAGCCGTCGGCTTCAAAGGTGAGACAATCGTCCATATGCCCCGGCGTGGGGTGGACGATGAGGGTCTCTCCGTCGATATCCACGCCTTTCGCCTCTCGAAGCGTCGAAAAATCGAGGAGGCGGGCCCTGGTGTGCGAGATGACCGCCTCATTGCCCTGGGTATGGTCCGGGTGGGTATGGGTGTTGATCACGTGGGAGAGGGTTCGCCCCTCCCTTTCCAGAAAGGCCAGAATCTCGTGGGTGGCTCCGGGATCGATGGCCACCGCTGTTTTTGGTCCGCTGACGACATAGGCCAGATTGTCGGCGTTGTAGCGAAATTGGGTGATGGTGAGCATGGTGGCTCCAGCTGTTCAAGTGCGTTATAGTGTGGGTTTAATGGGCAGGGCCTCCACGGTGAGTACGGGCGCCCCCTCTTTTATAAAAAAATCCCAGTTCGTAATTCCTTTGAGCATAGAGGGGTATTGTTTCTGTTTGGTATCGATGATCTGGAGGACAAACTGGGTAAAAATCTTTTTTTTGTGGTCGGCCAGACCCACGGAGAGGCGCTCCTCCACCTTTTTCTTGTACTCTTTCTCCTCGGTGGCCTCGTATAAGGAGATATTCCAGGCGGTGATGGCAAGGGAGACGAGGTTGCGTTTCATGCCTTCGTCGTCATTGCAGGCGGCGAAAAGAGGGGTGGCCAGGGTAAGAATGGCTCGGGCGACATCGGTGTTTGTGCATGCGGTGTTTTTTTCTGGGGAAGGGGTGCTCATCATGTAAGGTGCCTTCTTTTGATCTGTTTTTAGGTCCATGGTTTTTTTTAAGGCCCCATGGGCGATATGGGGCGGTGCTTCGTCTCTCCCGGCGAGGGGAGTGATTATAAAAGCTAAGGTGACTCCATTAAAAGTCAAGGTGGGGTGGGGCGTGATTTTTTTTATGCCCGGGTTTGGCCGGGGCACTCTTTTTAGATAAAGGGGAACCAGTGGCTCTGGATACGCTCGAAGTTGGCGATGACCGCTTCACGGCCCTGGATGATCTCACCGTGGCCGGGGAGAATGAGCCCGGCAGGGATTTTGGCCAGGCGTTTGATACTCGTCTTTAGGTGATCGCCGTTGCCACCGGGAAGGTCGGTACGGCCCACCCCATCTTTAAAGAGGGCATCCCCGGTGATGAGGGCCGACGTTTTGGGTATAAAGAGGGTGATGGAGCCCGGAGAGTGGCCGGGGGTATGAAGAATCTCTATATCGACCTCGGGGTCCGGGAAGGGGCCCTGGACCAGAAAATGGTGGGGGGCCAAATCGTCCATACGGAGATCGGTGTTCTCTTTCAGCCACGGTTCCATCTCCCGTATCAGTTCCCAGTCACGTTGATGGAAGAGGAGTGGTGTGGCCCATGAACGGAATGCCTGGATCGCCTCAAAGTGGTCGGGGTGGAGATGGGTTAAGACGATATAGTCGATATCGCTCAAGGCCACGTGAAGATCCTCAAGCCCTCTTTGGATGCGATGAAAGTGACGGGTGAGGCCGGGATCCACGAGAATACGTTTGGGCCCATCGATGAAAAAGGTGGTGCAGTTATTGGCATCTGGGGATGTCCAGGGAAAGATGTGGATTGATTCGCTTATGTGCATGACAGACTCCCGACGAAACGGTGAACGTCTTTTTTAATCGCTGCCGTGATTGAGTGAAAAGGGGGGGGACGATTGTGAATCATCATCGATCTTGCAACTCTTGGGATCACTACTCAGCGTACGCCTCCCTTGGCCCTGTCGAGGGCCGCGCCTTTGAGAAGGGCGCCAAACACCCCGAAATAAAATAGAAGCCTGGGTGAATATAGGGCCACCGGCACATGGCGTCGCACCCCTTGCCCCGGAGGCCTTTTTTTTTGGGCTATTTTAACCCTGGAAAGCAGTGACCAATGGATGATGATTCTTTAGCCGAATATCTTCGACTTTATGTGTTTTTTATCTGTGTATGATAAAATGAAATCTTATGAATGTAAATGGTTCCCTGGGGCCTGCCCTGGGGGACCCGGCCTCTTTTTCTGGTGCATTCCATGGAATGCAAACAGCAAATGAATGCTCCTTGATCTTTGCTAAGGGCTGTTTTAGTATTGCAGCCACCTGCGTGGCCCGTAAATAATGAAGGGAGGAGCTCTCCTCTCAGGAAAGAATAAGGATCCACGCCTTCTTGTCCTCGCGTGGGGTCCGATGGGTACGGGTATTTGGATTCTTCAATCATTATACAATTTAAAGACGCCCTTTAAAGCGTTCGGGGCGCACAAGACAGGATAAAATTATGGGGATGAATATTGTCGATCGCATCGATGAGTGCGTGAAAATTAATCAGGTACTTATCAGTGTGTCGGATAAAACGGGCCTGGATACCTTGGTCCCTGCTCTGGTGGCGCTGAATCCATCGGTTCGCATTTTTTCAACGGGTGGGACCTTTGCGGCTATCGAGAAGATTTTAGGCGATGCCGCTCAAAAGCACCTGATTCAGGTCTCAGATTATACCGGTCAGCCCGAGACACAAGGGGGACTGGTCAAGACCCTCGATTTTAAAATTTATCTGGGGATTCTGACGGAGACTTACAACGACTCCCACCAGGATGACTTAAAGAGAACAGGTGCCGTAGCCATCGATATGGTCATCGTCAACCTCTACC
This sequence comes from Desulfobacteraceae bacterium, assembly GCA_013619155.1. Taxonomy (GTDB): domain Bacteria; phylum Desulfobacterota; class Desulfobacteria; order Desulfobacterales; family Desulfolunaceae; genus Desulfoluna. The sequence goes on along the minus strand of JABXKT010000024.1, from coordinate 39,918 downwards.
CCTTTGCGGCCACCGTTGAAAAAGAGGGTGTGATCGTGGAGGAGGCGAGAAGCAATATCGATATCGGAGGCCCCACCATGGTAAGGGCCTCGGCCAAGAACTATCTTCGTGTGGCCTCGGTGGTGAATCCGTCGGATTATGAGGCACTGATCGCCGGTCTTAAGGCCCATGACGGGGCCACGGATCTGGCCATGCGCTATGATCTGGCCGTGAAGGCCTTTGAGCATACCGCCGCCTATGATCGCCATATCGCCGATTATCTTGCAGGGCAGTCCCCTGAAAATGTGTCTGGATGTTACAACGCATCCTAAATTAAGAGCCGTACCCGACAGGGGGGTGGTGGGCGTATTCTCTCAAGGAGGATCGCCACCTTATTTCCTGCGGGGGGGGAGAGACAGAGCATGGCAGACGATCTGAAGAAGATGTACCGAACTATTATGGATGACCATTTTGCTCCGGCCATGGAGATATCTTTTGTGGATGGCCCCAACCGCCAGACACTCTTCTATGAGAAGGTGGCCTGGACCATCGATCAGGTGAAGAAGGGGCTTCGATATGGAGAGAACCCCGGTCAGGAGGCGGCCCTTTATCGCCTGGCCAACGGGAATCTGGTGGTGGGGGAGACCACGACCATAGCCCCCGGCCGCTATCTGGCCTCGGATATTGAGCTCCTCCAGTCGGGAAAACATCCGGGCAAGACCAACTTAACCGATGCCGATAACGCCTTAAATATTTTGCGATATTTTACCGACACACCCACGTCGGTGATTGTGAAACACAATAATCCCTGTGGGGCCGCCCGGGCCGCCTCTCTGGAAGAGGCCTATACCAAGGCGTACATGGCCGACCGTATCGCCGCCTTCGGAGGGTGTATTGCCTTGAACCGAAGCGTGGACAAGGCCACGGCCGAAGCGATCAGTCAGCAGTATGCTGAGGTCGTGGTGGCACCCGATTTCGAGGAGGGGAGCCTTGAAATTCTGTCGGCTCGGAAGAACCTTCGTGTGATTCGCATCGGTAACATGGATCGCCTGCAGAACTATGTGGGGGAACGGGTGGTGGACTTTAAGAGCCTCATGGATGGCGGGCTCATTGCCCAGCTCTCCTTTGTCCCGGAAGCCCGGACTCGAAAGGGTCTGACGCTGGCCGAATGTGAGTCCAAGGGGTCGCTTTATAAGATTAACCGGGAACCCACCGAGGCTGAATACGAGGACATGCTTTTTGGCTGGTTGGTGGAGTCGGGAATTACCTCCAACTCGGTGATCTATGTGAAAGATCAGGTGACGGTGGGTATCGGCACCGGCGAGCAGGACCGCGTGGGCGTCGCCGAGATTGCTGTGGATAAAGCGTATAAGAAGCTTGCCGACCGTTACGCCTTCGAGACCTATGGGGTGGGCTATACCGATCTTTCCGATGCGGAGAAGCGAGGGGAGATCGATGCACGGGTGGCCGCTGAAAACGGTGGAATCAAGGGTGCCGCCATGGTAAGCGATGCCTTCTTCCCCTTCCGTGATGGGGTGGACGTGGGGCTTCGTGAGGGGGTTACCTCCATCATTCACTCCGGCGGTTCCTTAAACGATTATCAGTCCATTGAGGCGTGCAATGAGTGTGGGGCCACCATGGTCTACACCGGTCAGCGAAGCTTTAAACACTGATGATGTTTCGATGTGCCTTGCGGCACCTTGTAGATATCCTTGAAAAATGATTGGCCTCGCTGCTGCGGGGCCCTTTTTCAAGGCAACTGGCGACACACCTTCAATACCAGTTGGAGGTGTGTTTCAGGCTCTTTTTTTAAGAAGATGACGGATCTCTTCGGCGAAGAGCTGGTAACCCATCTGGTGTGTTAAGCGGTGCATGTATGACGGATAAGCCTCTACTGAAGATTGGGCATTTACGGATCACCGATCACTTGATTCTTGGTGTCACGGATCTCAAGTTGAAGAAGGGAATGGAGACCTTTAAGCATTGCACCTTAGAGCCCGTATTGAAGAACGGGTGGAATGAGGTGGCCGATGATCTGGCGGCTGGGCTCTTGGATGGTGCCTTCATCCTGGCACCCACCGCCATGGATATCTATAAGTCCGGGGTGGGCATTAAGTTGATCCTCTTTACCCATAAATCGGGCAGTGTTCTGGTAAAGAGTATGCGGGCTGGCATCGAGCGTATCGAAGATTTTGTCGGCAAGGTGGTTCTGGTTCCCTACCAGCTCTCTATCCATAACATGCTTTTTCATCGCCTTCTCAAGGAGAAGGGGCTTAATCTGGGTACCACACGGGATAAAAAAGCCGATGTCTTTTTAGAGGTGGTGGCACCTTTTCAGATGCCCGATGCCATCGAACTGGATGAAGATGGGGAGATTGCCGGTTTCATTGTGGCCGAGCCCTTTGCGACGAAGGTCATCAATAGTGGTAATGGCGAGGCCCTTCGTCTCTCCTGTGATCTCTGGCCCAAGCACCCCTGTTGCGTGCTGGTGATGCGTGATGAGGTGATCGAGAAAAATCCCGATGCCGTCCATGAACTGACCCGTAGCCTGGTTCGTTCGGGCATTGCTTTAGAGGCTCAGCCCAAGCCGGGGTCTATCATCGGTGCCGATTTTCTTGGCCAGGATCGGGATCTGATTTACAAGGTCCTCACCGAGCCGAAGGAGCGTATATCTACCGATGAGCTCTTTCCGGTGATTGATGATCTGGCCCGGATTCAAGATTATATGAAAGATGAGATGGGGCTTTTGACCGATAAGATCGACCTGGATAAATTTGTGGATACCCGTTTTGCCCGGGACGCCGGGGCGAAATAGGGACCGTAAAAAAAATTTGATCCCCCTTATTTTCAGCCATAACGATTATGGATCGGTGGTCATCCCTGGTAACAGGTGCCCCTACCCCTCTTTAATTTTATGGTAAAAAACTGTCACTATTCAGCGTATGCCTCCGGCGCTTTTTTTATCAAAAAGCGCCGCAAAAACTTTTCGATGACAGGGACACACGTTTTTTAGTGAATGTGAAGGGCCAAAGGCCCGTCACATTCAAAACGTGGGGTCCAGGGGCGGCAAAGCCGCTTAGGCAAAAAATTCCCTGGCCGCCGGAGGCTTGCTTTTCACGCCCCCTTTAACCATAGAAGGCACCCACGCTAAAGAGGCCTCTTCTATCCATCTGCCATGGGCTCCTAGCCCATGCCCGCCTTTTCGATGATCTGAAAGATACCCTGGATGGTGCGAGTCCCCCACGTTCCTTTTCCGCTGAATGTGGGCTTGGCCTCGGCATTGAGCCGGTCCGCCACATCGGCGGCAGAGAGCCCTTCTCGCCGTTTCATGCCGATGATCTCCTTTAAGATAAAATCTTTATAGCGTTGAGGGTCCGTGGGAACGGTCTCTCTCTTTAATGGGGCGCTTGCCCTTTCTGGCACGGGCTTGGGGCGCGGTGGCGGCGAGCCCTCGTCAGGGTCTGGGGGGATGTCCCATAGATCGTCTAAGCCCGTATTACTCATGGGCTTTTTCGTCTCAGGCGGCTCGTCCACTCTGTCCCAGAGATTGTCCATGGCTTCGGGCGTCTTCGTGTCAGACGCCTGCCCGGCCGGTGGTATATTCGTCCCGGGCTCTTCGTCCACCAGATTCCAGAGATTGTCCATGGCTTCGGGCCACCAGATTCCAGAGATTGTCCATGGCTTCGGGCGCCTTCGTATCAGACGCCTGCCCGGCGGGTGGTATATTCGTCCCGGGCTCTTCGTCCACCAGATCCCAGAGATTGTCCATGGCCTCGGGCGCCTTCGTATCAGACGCCTGCCCGGCGGGTGGTATATTGGTCCTGGGTTTTTCATCCACAAGGTCCCAGAGATTATCCATCGCCTCGGGTTGGGGAGACGCATCGGCGGCTTCATTCACCAGATCGCTCAGATCGTCCATGGGAGACGCATCGGCGGCTTCATTCACCAGATCGCTCAGATCGTCCATGGGGGGCGCATCGGCGGCTTCATCCACTAAGTCGCTTAGATCATCCAGAGGCGGCTCATCCACGGGCGGCTCATCCACGGGCGGTTTATCGGTGGGGCTCTCCTCCACGGGGCGTTCGGGCACAGATTGGGGGAGTCCCGAGGCAGTCAGGGTGGTGAGGATGGCCGCCAGTGTCTGGGATGTCTCCTCGGCGATGGTTAGGCGTTTTTCCAGGGCACAGGCTTTTCGCTCTTCTACCTTGGTCAGGCGTTGCTGTTGGATCACGAGGCGTGCAAGAAGGGCCGAGGTGGGGCTCTCTTCGTCGAGCAGGGCTAAAATCTCCGCCTCTTCTTCAGCCGTCTCTTTTCTAAAGGCACTGGGGGGGAAGAGGTCTCCGCGATTTGCCGCCCGATTTCTTAAGGCCTGATGAATCTCTTCACGGGTAAGGCCCGATTCGGTGCACTCGGAAATATAGGTAAAGAGGCCCATATCTCCACGACTTAAGCTCTCTTCCCCGGGGTCGGTGAGAAATTCACCGTAGATATGGTGCCATAGGCGAAGGGTGGAGATCCCCAGGTGGAGTTTTTTTGCACTCTCTTCAACACTGTATCGTTTTTCGTCGGCCATGCCCTCTCCGCGTGCAGTTGGCAATTGATGGATCTGCGCTTCCATCCTGTTTGGGTATGATTTTGTTATCGGTTTAGGCGAGTGATTGTGACTCTTCCCAATGAACGATGACAAGGTTGAATCCGAAGGCAAGTTCAAGGGCTTTGGCTTCGGCAAGGGAGAACCAGCAGATCTTCTGGCCTTCGGTGATGCATATGGTGTCGGGGTCAAAATCGGCATGGGCGGTATAGACATATTCCAAACGGTCGGGGAAGTCATAGACTCCGAAGGGGCGGATGGTCTCGGGGCAGAACCCCAGCTCTTCCCTTAGTTCGCGCTTGATGCAGGTATCCGGTGTCTCTTCCGGCTCGACATGGCCACCCGGTAAGTCCCACATATTGGGGTAGGGAAGGTCGGGCCGGTCATCCCTTAGCATGAGCAGCACCTGGTTGGCTTTGTTGGTGATGAGGATGCTGGTTCCCTCTGGTTTCATTTTAATTTCCAATGATACTATTTAGGTGTAAACGATTGTTTATGAATTGACAATTTTTTTTACAGCAGGATATATTTATAAGGTTTATCGGGATATTACAAGATGGAAAAAGGAGGGGCCACTGGATGCTTTAAATGGGCCTTTATACAGCAGGGAGGGGCGAGGGGGCGAAGGCTAGGCCAGGGTGCATGAAACGAAGGGTTGGCTGTGGTGAGATAAAGGAGTGAGTATGGGCGGTTATCCTAAGCAAGATAGTAAAATCCGGTTGCGTCTTTCAGATAACAGTCAGCTGGAGGGACGTGTGAATAGTGTGGGGCGGGATATTATAACGCTTCTTCTGGATAGTGAGTCTGATATCGTGATGTACAAAGCCATCACGGAGGAAGATAAGAGACGGCGGTCTATGATCGTGGCCAAGAAGAATATTCTCTGGGTGGAGATCGATACGCGTGAAGGGAAGGGGTCTGAAATATCGTCTCATCGCAGGATGAGTATGAAGATGATCAACGGCCAGGTGGTGAGTGGGCATATTGATATTACGGGGTATGATCGGGTGTCCGATTATTTTCTCGGGAATGCCGATATGTTCAGCGAGGTGGTGCATCCCATGGTGGATAATGAGCGTATTTATGCCACGCTCTTTGTATCCACATCTCAGTATCTCTGGGTCATCCCCCATGAGGTGTGATGCAGCCACCTGATGCGATTACTCTGACGGTGAACGCGTGCCCTTTTTCTTGGCCCTATAGTGGGACTGCTTTCCCCTTAAGGAGGAAAATAGATAGGGGCTGGAGGCTCTTAAGATGGCAGAACTGGACAAGGTGTTTCAGGCCGGTGTGCGTTTACGGGCATCGGATATACATGTGGTACCAGATGAACCGATTATTTTGCGCCGAAATGGAGCCCTGGTGAAGACAAAAACACCGAAATTAAGCCGGGAGCAGTCACGGCGCTTAATTACGGAACTCCTATCTGACGCGGACAAAAGAACGCTGGAGGCAAGGAATCAGCTCGATTTTTCTTATGAGGTTGAGGGGCTGGGGCGTTTCCGGGGCAGTGCCATGGCCCACAATCGAGGACTCAGTGCGGCCTTTCGTGTGATTCCTACGACTATTCCCACACTCTCATCCACGGGGCTCCCCGCCGTGGTGGAGACGATTCTGGATCAGCATCAGGGGATGATTCTCGTGACCGGTGCCACCGGCATGGGCAAGACGACTACCCTCGCCGCCATGGTGGATTTTATCAATGAGAGGCGGGCCCATCATATTTTAACGGTGGAGGACCCCATTGAATTTGTCCATCCTAAGAAAAAAGGGGTGGTGAACCAGCGGCAGGTGGGGCGAGATACCCACTCCTACCTGAATGCCCTTAAAGGCGCCCTGAGGGAGGACCCGGACGTCATCGTGATTGGTGAGCTGCGGGACTTAGAGACCATCTCCCTTGCCATCAGCGCGGCCGAGACGGGGCACCTCGTCATCGGGACCCTCTCCACCACCAACGCCCCGAAGACCGTGGACCGCATTATCGACTCCTATCCTCCCGGCGAACAGTCCCAGATTCGGTCCACTTTGGCCGAGACCCTCAAGGCGGTCATTACCCAGAAGTTGATTCCATCGGAGGGGAAGGATCGCATGTTGATGGCGGCTGAAATTCTCATCGTGAATTTGCCTGTGGCGGGGTTGATTCGGGACTCCAAGGTATTTCAGATTGCCAATCTCATGCAAACGGGTAAGGGGCTGGGCATGAAGCTCATGGATGAATCGGTGATGGAACTCTATGAAGAGGGGCTGATCAGCGTCGAGACGGCCTTGAAACACGTCTCTTCGGAGACGACTCAGGGGCGACTCAGGGCCAAGATCGTCGAGTGATGAAGGGGCTGAATGCATGGAAAACTCCCGGTTTAAGCCGGGTAGGGGGATAATGTGGCCGTTATTGATGCCTACTTTACAGAGTTGATGGAAAAAGGGGGGAGCGATCTTCATATGGTCGTCGGGTCTTCCCCCCTTCTTCGTCTCAAAGGGGAGCTGGTGGCGACGAATCATCCGGTGCTGGACCGGGGTCGCATGGAAGAGGTGCTCTGGCAGATTCTTCCCGAGGAGAAGCGGCCGGTGTTTCAAGAGGGCCTCGACCTTGATATGGCCTATGAACTGGCGGGTGTGGGGCGATTTCGGTGCAACTTCTTTTTCCATCACAACGGCCCTGGGGCGGTATTTCGATTGATTCCCACCGAAATTTTGACCCTGGAGCAGTTGGGACTTCCCGATGTCTTGAAGACCATCTCAGATCTGCCCAAGGGATTGGTTTTGGTCACCGGGCCCACGGGGAGTGGCAAGTCCACTACCCTGGCGGCCATGATCGATTATATCAATAAAACCCGTAACGCCCATATCATCACCATCGAAGACCCCCTAGAGTTTGTGCATCAAAACAGGCAATGTATCTTTACCCAACGGGAGGTGGGAACCCATGCCGCCAGTTTTGCCGAGGCGCTGAAGGTGGCGGGGCGTGAGGACCCGGATATTATTTTGGTGGGAGAGATGCGGGACAAGGAGACCATCGGTCTTGCCTTGACCTGCGCAGAGTTGGGGATCTTGGTCTTTGGGACCCTTCATACCAACAGCGCCTCCAAGACCGTGGATCGGGTGATCAACGCCTTTCCATCCGATCAGCAGGAGCAGGTGCGCACCATGTTTTCGGAGTCCCTTCAGGCGGTGGTCGCCCAGCAGTTATTGAAAACCGCCGATGGTAAGGGGCGGTGTGCGGCCAATGAGGTGCTTTTGGGCTCCACCGCCCTGGCCAGTATTATCCGAAGTGGTAAGATCGCCCAGATCAACTCCATGATTCAGACGGGCACCTCCCTGGGGATGCAGAGCATGGATCAGCACCTGATGCGTCTGGTGGAGGAGAAGCGGATCACCGGTATGGCGGCCTATGAGAAGGCAATGGATAAGTCATTGTTTGAACAGAGCAAGAGTCCCTGACGGCCAAGGGCTGTGCCCCTGGAACTTAAGGATCGCGAATGCTTTCGTATCCTCGTTCCTGAAGGTCCGTCCCGGTCGCTGTTAAAAAAACGCCACCGCGATACCATGGTGTCGCGGTACTTAAAAGAGTGTTTGCGATGCTTTTTGAGAAAAAGAGCCGCCGGAGGCTGTGCGGTGAAAGCTTAGCCTCGGTTGGCCCTGCCGGGAGCCAACCTTTTGAAAAGGTTGATAAACAACTATTTTCAAGTCACTTTGGGTTTAAGCGAAGAGTCAAAGACGTATGTGATTTGCCCCGAGGCACGAGGGGTAAAACGCATACGCTGGAGGTTCGGTTTTTGATCACTTTGACCATATGAAGGCAATGCGGCGAACGTGTCGCCTCGATTGGTTCTGCCGGGGGCCACCCTTTTACAAACGGTTGCCAAATAGATTTTTATAGTGACCATGACGGGCCTTTGGCCTGTCATGGTCACTAATTTGGGGTCCAGGGGATTTATCTCCTGGCTGCCGGAGGCTATTTTTGGGTTACTTTGACCATAAGAAGGCCGCCGGGTTAAAGATGACTTGGGCAGCCCTGCTGGGAGCCAAGCTTTTGCCAATTTTTATGAGCGGGGCTTGCCAAACAGCTATCGTCAAGTGATTCTGGTTTAAGCGAAGACCCAAAGACGGATGTGATTTGCCCCGAGGCACGAGGGGTAAAACGCATCCGTAATCTGCTTTCAAGGTGGCACACCTTGCCGCCGGAGGCCGGCGTTTTTTTAAGAGGGTTATGCCTTCAGCACCTCGTTTAGGGGCGGGTGAGGGCGGCCAGATCCAGGCGGTCCACCACCTGGCCCGAGGGCAGGGCCACCAGCTCGATAAGAGATCCGGTGAGCCGTGCAAACCCCTGGTGGCCTCCCCGGGGTCGGGCCGGAGAGCCGGGATTCAGGAAGACCTTGCCCATGAGGCTGCCGAGGTGGGAGACATGGGTGTGGCCCTGGATCACCACGTCAAATTCGCTGAGGTCCGGTAAGGGCCGGTGGCCATGGGCCAGAAGAAGGCGACGCCCCTGCCAGGCAATTGTGGTGGTAAGGGCTCCGGAGAAAAAATCGGGGTGATCACAGTTTCCGCAGACGTACCAGTGAGGGCCGGGAAGGGCCTTCAATTCACGGCGAATGGTGATGGGGTCGTACTCATCCCCGTCGTTTCCGTAGATGGTATCGAAGAGATCGCCTGCCACGGCGAGTCCGTCGCCGGGTCTCAGCTGGGCGGTGACGGCCCGCCAGGAGGGGAGGTGGCCGTGGATATCGGCTGTGATAATCAGTGAGTGGCTCATAAGAGATAAGGTGTCCGGTTTTTTGTTAAGCGGGGAAGAGTCGTGAGAGAAGGGCCGGAATGGCCGATTCCACCCTCAAGATGCGCTCTCCCATGGAGACGGCGTGAAATCCCACCTCTTTCATCTTGTCGATTTCATAGGGGATAAATCCCCCTTCTGGACCGACGATGAGGGTGGTGGGGCGTTGGGTATTCATGGGGCAGGCCTGGGCATCGTAGGGATGTGCCACCCATTTTTCTGTGTCCTGCGCGAGTTCCGAGAGTTCATCTTCCACGAAGGGTTTGAACCATTTTTTAAGAAGGAGCTCTGGCATCTGAGTATCTTTGGCCTGCTCCAGCCCTAAGGTCATCTGGTCTCGGAGGTTCTCCTCCGAGAGGCGGGGGCTGTGCCAGAAACTCTTCTCCACGCGAACGGAGTTGAGCAAGACCAGTCGCTTCACGCCCATGCTGGTGGCGGCGATGACGACCCGGTTGAGCACCTTGGGGCGGGGGAGGCCCAGGATTAAGGTGAGGGGAAGGGGGGCCGGGGGGGCCTCGTTTAAGGTGACGGCCATCTCCACCCCACTTTTGTCCATGGAGAGAATTATTCCTGTGCCCATGGCGCCGTTGACTCGTCCCACGGTGAGGGTATCCCCCACAGAGGCGCGGTGGACCTCCTGAAGGTGGCGCAGGCGCCGCCCAGTGAGTCGTACTCGTGCCGCATCGGCGGTAAAATCATCATCAAAAAGAAGAATTAGGTTCATCTATTCCCGTCCATCGAGGGTGAGGCGTTAAAAATCGTCCTCTTGTACCACCGATGGTGGCGGGTTGTCGAGGGACCCCTGCCCTCTTCTTGTGGGCACGGACTCCTCATGCTTATGTGAGCCGAAGTGAAAGAGGCGGCCCCTCATATTTTTAAAGGGGGATCGTCTCTTTTTTTTGGGGGGGTCCACCGGGTTTTGACCGCCAATCAACCTTGACACGGGCTGTTTGCATGTTACTTTAAACAATTGTGTCAATCGTGGATGATTGCACAAGGGAGATGGACGCGGGTGTCTATTCTTCTAAGGTTACGAATAGATAGGACCATTAACACGAATCTATGGATAGAGGCAATTATGGGTTGGCTTGGAAAAGTGGTGGGTGGTGCCCTGGGGTTTGCCCTGGGTGGGCCGGTGGGGGCTGTGGCCGGGGCTGTATTTGGGCACGCGTTTGATAAGGATGGAAGCGATCTGAATCGCTCAGAGAGACGCGGGCTTTCGGGCAATGAAGAGGCTCAGATGACCTTTTTTGTGGCGGCATTTTCCATGCTCGCCAAGCTCTCCAAGGCCGATGGTCAGGTGTGTCAAAATGAGATTGAATCCATCGATCAATTTATGACCCAAGATCTTCACCTGAATCGGGAGAGCCGAAATATCGCCATCGATATTTTTCGGGAAGCGGTGAACTCGCCGGAGCCCTTTGAAGGGTTTGCCCGCCAGTTTTATCTCACCTTCAGGCATCAGCCCCGCCTCCTTGAGGTGATGCTGGATGTGATGCTGAGGGTATCCACCTCAGACGGACAGTTCAGTTCCCAGGAAGAGTCGTTGATTCTTTCGGCGGTCCATATTTTTCAGTACCCCACCGAAGGGTATCTTCGATTAAAAGCCCGATATGTGGATCAAAGTGATAAGTACCATGCGGCGTTGGGCTGCGATCGCCATGATTCCGATGACGTTGTGAAAAAACAGTATCGCAAGCTGGTCAATGAGTATCATCCGGATAAAATTGCCTCCAAGGGCCTTCCCGAAGAGTTTACCCATTTTGCCGGCGAAAAATTTCGCGAAATTCAAGACGCCTATGAACACGTGAAGAAGGAGCGGGGGATTCTTTGACCCCTCTTTTAAGGCCTCCGGCAGAGTGTGCCGGAGGCACCGATGAGTGTCTCTCTTAGCGAGGGGCTTTTATGGGGCCGACTCCTTGATCTGGGCTCGGATCTCTTTTTCTGCCCCGAGAAGAATGGCGATCCACCGCGTTTTATCCTGTGCTTCCAGGGCAATCTTAAGGGCCATGGTTAAGGGGACGGAGAGAATCATGCCCACGGGACCCATGATCCATCCCCAGAAGGCCAGGGAGAGGAAGACGACCAGGGAGGAGAGACCCACCCCTCGGCCCATGATTCTGGGTTCGATGAGATTGCCGATGATGACGTTGGTGGCCACATAGAGAAGGCCCACCATAAGGGCCTTCATGGCTCCCAGTTGGACAAGGGCCAGGAGGATGACCGGGACCGCCGCGATGATGGATCCGATGTTGGGAACAAAGTTGAAGATAAAGGCCAGCAAGCCCCATATGGCGGGGAAATCCACACCGAAGACCATGAGCCCCACATAGATGAGGGCGCCGGTGGCGAAACTGGTGGCGCTTTTGATGGCCAGGTAGTGGCGAATGCCTTCCGTGATGCGTTGGAATCCATTGTGAGAGGCGTTGGTGTCCCCCACGGCCGCTTTTAGTTTCAAGGAGAATCCCGAGGCCTCTAAGAGAATGAAGATCACCGTTAAAATGATGAAGAAGGTGTTGGTAAAGACCCCACCAAGGCGTGAGAGAAGGGCTCCTAAGAAGGCCATCATGCGACCCGGGTTGATGACGCTTAGGAGGGCCTCGCTGGTGATGTCGATATGGGCTCTCTTGAGCAGGGGAATGACACTCCCCACCAGGGTCTCTAAACGTTGCTGATACAAGGGGATGGCCTGGGTAAATGACTCCACGGCACCCGTGATAATGCTCAAGAGGAGTAGAAAGAACAGCACCACAGCGATGATGATGACAATCACGGCAAGGCTTGCAGGCACCCTCTTGCTCTCCATCCAGAAGAGGGGTGGAGAGACGGCCACCGCGATAAAAACGGAGAGGAGAAAGGGGACCAGGATGGCGGATGCGGCTTGAATGCCAGCCACCACCACGACAAAACAGGCCAGGGAGAGAAGAAAACCGGTTTGGGGGCTACTTCCGGACGGGGAGTGCATTATGTATACGGGTCCTTAAATATCGATCAATAGTTATCGGTGAGATGGTTACGGGAACGGTCCATGGTTTCCAAAGAAGTGTATCGTAAGTTGGCTTTTCGGCAAATGAAAAATTGGTATCGATTGTGAGGTGGGAGGGTGGGTTCTGCCCGTGAGGCTCTCTCTGTCTTTTTGATGATATTTTGCGACCTAATTTTTTTAAATATCTACCTATTTCTGTATTGTTGGGGGGGCTTTTTTAAGGTATGCTTCATCATACTTTTTTCTTTCCAGCGATTTTCATATTTTATCGTTTAATGATGACCCCTGCCTTGCTGGATCGCATCGCGATTTTTACCTATAATGATCCTGTATATTTTCTCTAAAGATGTGTAACCCCAACCCCCCGCCTCTTTTTTCTTGGCTATTTATTCGATTTTATCTCGTTCGGGAGCAATCGATATGAATCGTGAGAAGTCCGTCCCCCCTGTTTTGCTAATCGTCGATGATGAAGAAACCATACGCACTATTTTGTCCATTGCCATGGAGAAGCAGGGGTATACCTGTCACTGTGCCTCAAACGGGATAGAGGCCTTGAAGGTCCTTCATGAACATCTGGTGGATATCGTGATCACAGATGTGGATATGCCGGAGATGGGGGGCGTTGAATTGGTAGAAAAAATCCGGGAATATCGCATCAATTCCGATGCCATCGTCATGACCGGACACATCGACACCGTCTGTTATGAAGACATGATTGAAAGTGGCGCCGTGGATTTTGTCTTAAAGCCCATGGCGCTACGGGAAGTGGTGATGCGGGTGCGCCGTGTACTACGGGAGCGTTGTCTCCTCAAGGACCTGAGGGCGACACATCGAAAGTTAAAGGCCTCTTATCTGGATACCCTCAACCGTCTGGTGACTGCCGCCGAGTATCGGGACGAGAGCACAGGGGGCCATATTACGCGTATGAGTACCTACAGTGCTTTTTTAGCCGAGAAGTTGAATATGGACGGGGCGTGGGTGGATCGTATTCGGCATGGATCGGCCATGCATGATATCGGTAAAATTGGGATTCCAGATAATATTTTGATGAAATCGACCAAGTTGTCACATCATGAATTTCATGTGATTAAAAATCATCCGGCCATTGGCGCGCGTATTTTGGCCAATGCCAAATCCGAGGTGTTGCGCATGGGGCAGCAGATTGCCATCTCCCACCATGAAAAGTGGGATGGCACCGGTTACCCTCAAGGGGTGGCCGGAGAGAAGATCCCCCTTTCCGGACGTATTGTCTGTATCGCCGATGTCTTCGACGCCCTCTCCACGAAACGGCCTTATAAGGATCCCTACCCACCGGATGTGATTTACACCATGATCGAGGGGGAACGGGAGAAACATTTTGATCCTGAATTGGCCGATATGGTGCTGGACAATTTTGATGATTTTCTTGAGATTCGAAACCACAACGGAGGGAATCTGGCCGGTTGGGGAGAGGCGTTTCGGTGGAGTGAACGCGACGAATAAGGCCCCGTGGTCTCAATGCCTCGGGCGTCCTCTTCTTACGATGTTAAGACGGATGGACCCAATATAAAATGCCAGCCCAATCGCCCCTTTTTTAGATTGTAGGCTGGTATTTTTATGCCCGATGGCCTTGGGCCTTCTTGAAGAGGCCGCTGGTCCAATGCCTACGTCTCTATAAAATGAGGGGCATCCCGAGTCCTGGTGCAAGGGGTCGTAAAATAGCGCCCTTTTTTGTGGGGGATGATGGGGACAGATCGCTTTGGCGAGGCCTTTGTGTCTGAGCACATACGGCGGTGAAACAGCGTTTTAAATTGACCGGGTGCTGGCAATCTGGTATTTTAGTTGGGATAAACTAAAAAAAGAGGCTTTGGTGAGGACGTGAAAATAAAGAATAAAAGGGCCTTTTATTTTAGTAGGGGCTTTTTTTTATTATTGAGGCTTTCGTAAAGCGCCTTAGATCTCTTTAAATAAATGGCATGAAACGCCCTCTTTAAAGTAAAATCGGCCTCCCTTTATCCATCCAAAAATCCTTTTCACATCACTAGTTTTTCAACGATTCAACCCGACTATTAATCATGATAGGCATCTAAAAATTATGACACGCACAGCAACCATCACGCGCAATACCAAAGAGACCCGTATTTCTCTCACCCTGGATTTAGATGGCCAGGGCCGCACAGAGGTAAAAACGGGCATTCCCTATTTCGATCACATGCTGACACTCTTTGGGGCCCACGGTTTTTTTGATCTGACCCTGACGGCGGATGGAGACTTGGATATTGATGCCCACCATACGGTGGAGGATATTGGCCTTGCCCTGGGTATGGCCATCTCCGAGGCCTTGGGTGATCGGGCGGGCATTCGTCGCTATGGGATGGCCGTGACTCCCATGGATGAGACCCTGGCCGAGGTGGCCCTTGATCTATCCAATCGCCCCTATCTGGTGTATCACTTCCCCGATCATCGGGTCCGGGGTGGAAATTTCGATGCCTGGTTGGCCCGGGAATTTTTTCAGGCCCTCTCCGTCAAGGCCGGTATGAATCTTCATATCAATGTACGCTATGGCGAGAATGATCATCATATCATCGAAGGGGTGTTTAAATCCCTGGGGCGGGCTCTCGATCAGGCGGTCTCCATCGATCCCCGTATCCAGGGCGTTCGTTCCACCAAGGGTGTGATTTAATCGCTTGATAAAAAAAACTCCCGGTAAGGCTGAAGGAGAGGCGTGTATGGGTCCTCTTGTGCGGCGTTTTGTATCAAGGGGGGTGATCCTAGGGAGCCTGGTGGTCTTGATCGCCTGTACCCGGACGCACTCCCCTTCCTCTTTGGTGAGTCCGCGTCTCCTCTTCGCCTGTCCTGAGGTGGCCGTTCTTCCCTTCGTCTGGAGGGCCCCGGACGATCCCCTCTATGAGGCCTATGTCTCGGAGAGGGCCGGAGGCAGGCGGTCCGAGTCCGTCCCCGATGGGATGGGGATTGCCCGGCAGGTGGCTGTTGCCCTTGGGGAGCGGGGGGTGGCCGCGACGGCGATGGCCGTGGATGGGGCCTTAACTCTTCAGGCCCAGGTGGATGTGTTGAGGGGAAAAGGGTACGCCTGTGTCCTCTTGGGACAAGTGGACCGATACGAGGAGCGTGTGGGCTCCGATTGGTCGGTGAGTCGCCCGGCATCGGTGGCATTTAAGGTTCTCTTTTTCGATAGTGCCACGGGGCAGGTGGTGTGGACAGGAGGCTTTGATGAGACACAGCACTCTTTGAGTGAGAATCTTTTGACGCTCACATATTTTATCTCACGCAAGGCACGCTGGGTCACGGCCAGCCACCTCCTCGAAGATGGGGTGCGTTACCTGGTGGAGACCATGGTGCAGGAGGGAGGGAATTTGCCAGAAATTGGGGAACCTCCCCGGTCACAATGATCCATTTTTAAAATGTTCCCAGTGATTTGGGTGGATGGTTTAAAATAGTTCTTGACAAACATATTCTTGACATTAACTTATGCACCTGCTTGGAAGGTTTTGTGTACGTAAAGACCCCTTCTTTGTATTCGAGGGCGGGCTTATTGTGGGTGACCTTTTTTAACAAAGAATATTGAAGCGTTATCGCCGATGTGCGCCCGGCAACGATTCGACGGAATCCGTGGCAGAGGTATCCATCCCCTATTTTTATCGATGGCTGTAATGGGCTATCACCAGGGGTGTGGGCTTTAATGATATATTTTGTGGTATGATAGATGACCTGACGATGGTTTGAATATCTTTTTCATATGAACCATCACCTTTGGTTTTTTGAAATTAGGATACGAAAACTCTCGCGAACAGGAGCTTTTTGCACTTGATTCCCGAAGCAGTGATTTCAGACATTAAGCATGCGATCGATATTGTTCAGGTTGTCTCTGAAACCGTTCAGATCAAAAAGACGGGCAGTAATTTTGCAGGGCTTTGTCCGTTTCATTCTGAAAAAACCCCCTCCTTTACTGTCAGTCCGATAAAACAGATCTATTATTGCTTTGGATGCGGAGCCGGTGGGAGTGTTTTTAACTTCGTTATGAAGCGTGACGGGTTGACCTTTCCTGAGGCGGTGCGTACCTTGGGCGGCCGATGTGGCATCGAAGTGCCGGAACGGTCCATGACCCCTGAGGAGAAGGAGAGTGTCGGGAAGCGGGAGAAGATCTTCTTGGCCAACCGCCTGGCATCCGATTTTTTCTCCGGCATCTTAAAAGGGGAGACCGGTGTCCATGCCCTGGCCTATTTGCGGAATCGTGGCATAAGCCAGGAGACCATCGATCATTTCGGGCTTGGATATGCGCCAGACTCTTGGGATTCCGTATCCCGGTGCCTTTCATCACACCGGGTGCCCGTGGAGATTGCGGTGGGTAGCGGGCTACTCATTGCCAAGGAGACTGGCCGGTTCTATGACCGTTTCAGGCATCGCATTGTCTTTCCCATTGTGGATACTGCCATGCAGGTCTCTGGGTTTGGCGGGCGTGTCATGGACGATGCCCTTCCTAAATATTTGAATTCACCGGAAACACCCGTTTATCATAAGGCCCGGTCACTTTACGGGCTCCACGTGGCACGTGAGGGGATTCGTCAGAGCAAGACGGCCTTCGTTGTGGAGGGCTACTTTGATGTGCTGGCCCTCTTCCAGAGTGGGATCACCCAGGTGGCCGCCACTTTGGGGACCGCTCTCACCCGTGATCATGTACGCTTATTGTCCCGGTGCGGGGCCGAGCGTTTTATTCTTGTTTTCGACTCCGATGAGGCGGGGATACGGGCGGCTCTGCGCAGTGTGCCGGTGTTTCAGAAGGAGTATATGACCGCCAAGGTACTCGTCTTGCCCAAGGGGCATGATCCCGACTCTTTTGTTCGGGAATCGGGGGCCGATGCATTTTTAGCCATGGCAGACAAGGCCATGGACCTCCTTGAATTTTTGATGGATGCCTCCATAAGACGTCATGGACTGAGTGTGGAGGGGCGTTTAAAAATTTTAGGCGATATGAAAGAACCGTTTCTTGCCTTGGAGGACCGGGTGGCCCGGTCTCTTTATATTCGTGTACTCGCAGAGAAGGTGGGTATCGATGAGGGGGCGGTTCATGAAAAAATTCACCAGAGATCGGGGCCGGGGCCGTTGCCGCGCGGCGATATACCGCAGCCGCCTGTGCGACAGCTCCCCGTGGGTAATAGTCTGGAACTTCAGATTGTCTCCAATCTGGTGCGATACGCAGGCATTCACCCCTATTGCCGAGAGGTGAGGGTGACTGAATATTTTGAAGAACCGGGGTTTAAAGAGATTGGTTCTCTTGCTCTGGCATATGACGGACCTCCGGAGGCCATGACGGACTGGCTTCTTATGAACCTTCGAGAGGAAGGACAGCGGGAATTGGTGGCACGGCTTGCCATCGATGAGTTCCCGGTGATTCACCAGCGGTGTGTGGCTCTGGTTGATCAGTATGTCCGCAATAAAAATAGATTGGGCGATGATCTGACAAAGCGGATTCGGGATGCAGAAATACGTGGGGATCACGAGCTTTGGCTCGTCCTTATGAAAGAGAAGCAGGCGTTTATCGCGGATCTGAAAAAACGTCAAGATCACGCCAAGAAGGTTAAACATAAATCCGGGGTTTCAGGAGGCAAAACCATATGACCAAAAAATCCGATACCACTCCCGCCAAGGCCAAGAAGGCTCAGGAAGCGGCCTTTAAAGCTCTGCTTGTAAAGGGAAAGAAAGCCGGTGTCCTTACGTATGATGAGATCAATGAGGCACTCCCCAAGGAGGTCGGCTCTTCGGATCAGTTGGATGACATCATCACGATGCTCCAAGAGATGGGTATTAAGGTGGTTGCGGAAGGCACCTTGGATAATGATGACGGGGATGATAAAGATGACGAACCCGCCGAGCTCGATTCTGAAATGCCCCTGAGCGCCCCGGATAAGCCGAAGCGAAAGGCCTCTGTTGTCGGGAGTGACGATGGGGTGGCTGATTATGGTACGGTGACCGATCCTGTGAAGATGTATCTTCGTGAGATGGGGATGGTGACCCTTCTCTCTCGCGAAGGCGAGATTGAGATCGCCAAGAAGATCGAGATGGGGGACCAGGAGGTCTTGCGTCATCAGCTCGATACCACCATTGCCGTGGATTATATCCTCTCCCTTGCCGAAGGGATCTCGTGCACCAAGCTTCGACCCAAAAATGTCCTTCGGGATGTGGATGAGGGGGACGGGGCCTTGGATGAGCAGAATCTTGTGGATAAGTTCCTCAAGACCATTGCCGAGATTCGCACCGTCCACGATGAAAATACGGGTCTTCGAAATCGTATCTTTACCGAAGAGCTCTCCTCGGATGAACAGCGAAAGATCCGGCGTTCTGTGAGCCGTCGTACCGAAAAGATCTTTAACCTCTTGAAAGAGTGGCGTCTCGAGGTGAGTGTATCGGATATCATCGATGCCAAGATTCTGGAGAACATCGGCTGGTTTGAGGCCATGAACAAGGTGATGGGACGCTGTGCGGATACCTTTGGTACCTCGGTGACGGAGTTTAGGGGCCAGCTTGCCGATGTGGAGACCTTCATGGCCTGGGCGAGCGATAAGAGCACCCTGGAAGATGAGACGATTCGAAAGATTTATCCCGATTTTGTCTATCTTCAGAAGCATATTGAAGAGCGAGAACTCAGCATTAAGGCCAATGGGCGTATCCTCTCCCGTATCGCCTCATCCATCGAAGAGGGGAAGGTACGGGCCAAGGAGGCCAAGAGTGAGCTGGTGAAGGCCAACCTTCGTCTTGTGGTGAGTATCGCCAAGAAATACACCAACCGTGGTCTGCAGTTCCTCGATCTGATTCAGGAGGGGAACATTGGCCTGATGAAGGCGGTGGATAAGTTTGAGTACCGAAGGGGATATAAGTTCAGTACCTATGCCACCTGGTGGATCCGTCAGGCCATTACACGTGCCATTGCCGACCAGGCGCGGACCATCCGAATCCCTGTCCATATGATCGAGACCATCAACAAGTTGATCCGGACCAGCCGTTATCTGGTGCAGGAGTTGGGGCGTGAGCCCTCTCCCGAGGAGATCGCCGAGAAGATGGAGATTCCCTTGGATAAGGTGCGCAGGGTGCTTAAAATCGCCCGTGAGCCCATCAGCCTTGAGACTCCCATCGGGGAGGAGGAGGACAGCCATCTGGGTGACTTCATCGAAGATAAGAAGTTTATGCTCCCCTCCGATGCGGCGGTGAATATGAATTTGGCTGAAAAGACACGAAAGGTCCTGGCCACCCTTACCCCGAGGGAGGAGAAGGTGCTTCGCATGCGATTCGGTATCGGTGAGAAGGCGGATCATACCCTCGAAGAGGTGGGCAAGGATTTTGCTGTGACCCGTGAGCGAATTCGTCAGATCGAAGCCAAGGCCTTGAGAAAACTGAGGCACCCGACGCGAAGCAAAAAGTTGAAGAGTTTTATTGAAATTTAAGGGGAGAGCCCTCCCTTGCCCTCTTACGAAAGAAAGGGGGCATCGGGGTCTTTTTGCGGGTGGATAACACTTGACAAAGGGGGCCCGCCAAGGGTAAAGGATACTCACCTTAATGCAAGGGCCTATAGCTCAGTTGGTAGAGCCACCGGCTCATAACCGGTCGGTCCCTGGTTCGAATCCAGGTGGGCCCACCAACTAAATAATACATGAGTGGAAGAGGAGGGGCGGTTTTCGCTAAGATGACATCCTTTTTTTCCACGATCCAGGGCCGATGGTGTGTCGCATGCGATGCCCCAGAAAGCCGATACAGGTTGTAAACACTAAGGCGTGATGGCTGAAAAGGTCATCACGCCTTTTTTGTTGGGATGAGGCCCTTTTTTTAAAAAAGGCGGGCACGGGGTGCTCTCTTGCCGCGCCAATCAATAATTGAAGGATCTGGCCCGTTCCGTTTAATGGCTTTTATCCAGGATGACAGGCGCCGTCTGTCCCCTGGGGTGATTCTTATGAATATATCACACGATGAACGGAGGAGAGATGAGCGTAACCGTTTCTGAGATAATCTCCATGATGGAGGAGCTGGCTCCACCGTCTCTGGCTGAACCTTGGGACAATGTGGGGTTGCAGCTTGGCCGGGTCGATCAACCGGTGACTCGGATTCACATCGCCTTAGATCCCACCCCGGAGGTGGTGGCTGCCGCCGCCGAAGATGGAGCGGAGATGTTGATCACACACCACCCTCTGATCTTCACTCCGTTAAAGGCCTTAGACCTTGCCTCCCCCTTGGGTGATATTATCACCCGCTCCGTCGCATCCCCCCTCTCTATCTACTCCGCCCATACCAATTTAGACAGTGCTCCCCATGGACTCAATGCCGTATTTGCCCAGATGCTTGGGATAGAGGCCTCGGTGCCCCTTTTGCCCGCGTCGGACTCGGATACGGTGAAATTGGTTTTTTTTGTGCCCGAAGAGTATCGTCACAAGGTGATGAAGGCCCTTTTCGCAGGGGGAGCGGGCTCTGTGGGTAAGTATGGATGCTGCTCCTTTTCGACCCCCGGTCGTGGCACCTATATGCCCGAAGAGGGTGCTCAGCCCTTCAAGGGGAGTGCCGGGGCCTTAAGCTGTGTGGATGAGGTCCGTGTGGAGACCCTTGTGATGCGTTCGAAGGTCGACGCCGTATTGGAGAGTGTCCGAGAGGTCCACCCGTATGAGACCATGGAGTACAATATTTATCCCATGCTGCAGGTCTCGCCAGGGGATGGGGCTCAGGTGGCGGGCCTTGGTCGTGTGGGAGACTTAAGCGTCCCCACCACCCTCACGGCACTGGCTGAAAAAGTGAAGGCGACCTTTTCCATACCTTTCGTGCGCGTGGTGGGGGACCCTTTGATGCCGGTACGCCGCATTGCTCTGTGCACGGGGAGCGGAGCTTCCCTGATGTCCCAGTTTTACGCGAGTCATGCCGACGTCTTTATCAGCGGTGAGCTGAAATACCATGACGCCTTAACCATCGAGGAGAAGGGGCTGGGCCTTGTGGATGCCGGGCATTTTGGTACCGAGCATTTTGTCTGTACGCTGGTGGCCCGGTATTTGAGAGAAAAGATTAAGGCGAGGGGGCTTGCCGTGGATGTGGTGGAAAGCTCTGTGGAGAGGGACCCCTTCCGTCTTGTATAATCATCTCACTCTCTGGCCATTTAGGGCCTGTTTGAGTCACGGCCCCGTGGTGAAAGATCTTGTGCCGTACCACCTGCAGCGCAGGTTACATATGTGATGTGCCTTTATGTTGATATTTTTGCAAGAACACGGGTATCTATCTGGGATTCAAGGGCACGGCCCGTGGATCCCTATGGGTATCTTTTTTTAGTGAGCTGAATGGTGACCTGATTTTTTTAAACCGTTATTGTCGATGGGTATCGGGTCATGGATATTTACACCTTGGAGGCTTAAATTTACATGCGTAATCTTATTGTAACCCAGGATCATATCGTTTCCCTGAGGCGTCTTCAAGAGATTGAGACAGATACCGCACGGGTTGAGAAGAAGCTGGACGGGGTGGGTGCCAAGACCTCTGTCCAGGGCAAGCGCCTGAAGAAGCTGGAAGTGGAGCTGGAACGGGTTCGTGGGGCGCAGGCAGAGGAGAAAACGCGTTACGGGGTCCTCGAAGAGGAGATCGCCGAATTGACCTCCCGGGTGGCCAAGAGCGAGGAGTATCTGCGTGTTGTGACAAACAACAAGGATTATCAGATTCTTCGTCGTGAAGTCGATGACAATACCAAGCGCATCAGTGAGCTTGAGAGCCTTTTGCTTGCCCTTATGGAGGATCTCGAGGGCCGGGATAAGCAGATGGCTGAGATCACCGAGGCCCATGACGCGGAGGCCGAGAAGGTCAAGAGTATCGAGCAGGAGATTTACAACGATACCGTGGAGGAGCGTGAATCCATTTTAAGCATGGCCCGAGAGAGCCAGGAGATTGCCGCAGCGCTCCCCCCCGGTCTTCTGGATCATTATGAGAAATTATTGAAAACCACCGGTCGATTGGCGGTGGTGGACCTCTTTAAGTCGACCTGTTACGGATGTTTTATGAATATCCCACCCCAGCTGGCCATCGAGATTCATCAAAATGGGGGGCTCCACTATTGTCCGCGATGCCATCGCATCCTTTTTAGTAAGGAGGAGGCGTGAATCGCTTATAAAAAGAGTAGGGATAGTAGTGGGTTATAAGAGAGATGCGATTGGATGAAAATGGCCATTTTCCTTTCGGTCATTTTCATGTATAACACGGTCAAACAATGAAGGACGGTTGAAGGGGAACAGATGATCGCTGGGTTGCTTCTGGCAACCGGGAGGAAAGTCCGAACACCATAGGGCAGGGTGCTCCATAACGTGGAGTCGCGGTAACGCGAAGGCAAGTGCAACAGAGAGTAGACCGCCACGCACCGTTACGGTGCGGGGTAAGGGTGAAAGGGTGCGGTAAGAGCGCACCAGTTCTTCGGGTGATCGAGGAAGCTAGGTAAACCCCACCCGGTGCAAGACCAAATAGGGAAGTGTTTGAGGGCTGCCCGCCCGAGCTTCCGGGTAGGTCGCGCGAGGTGTCGGGCAACTGGCACCCTAGATGAATGATCGTCGCCTCGCCTTCGGGTAACCGAGACGAGGAACAAAATTCGGCTTACGGTCCCCTTTAACCGTCTCTTCATTTTTTTAAAAAGAGTGTCCCGCTCGAAAGAGAGTGACCATTAAGTAAGATGGTATCACTCTTTTTGGGTGAGTGATTTCAGTGTCACAATTAAACGCAGAGATGGATGCCATCGGCGTGTGATACGTGTTTTTTTAGTCGTTCATTTTTTAAAATACGCCTTCTCTACAGGGATGGATAGAAAAAATTCCCCCTATTTTTTGACGAAACACCACAGACAGGCAACATTTTTTATGGCAGATAAACAGACGGCATGTCCCATTACCTTTAAAGAGAAGGTGAGGATATATTCCCACGACTTTCTCAAGGCCTGTGTCTATATTGCCAGGTTTGACCAGGATGAGAACCCGTTTACCAAAAAGCTCTACTCCCGCCTCAGGGCTGGCAGCCACCTTCTGGAAGATTTTTTAGACCTTCACGGTGCCAAAAATAACCGAGACTGGTTCTACTATCGAGAGTTAACCTCCCTCGTCTATCATATCAGTATCAGCTGCTACTCCCAACGCCATATCGCCAATCGTATCCCCTTTTATGACCTTCCCGACTCCGCTGATTTTGAAAATGAGGGGCAGAAAACCCTCGATTTTTTAAATAATGCCCTGAGAAAAGCGGTACCAGCCGTCCTCGAAGAGGCTCGGCGGCTCAATATCCGCATTCCCGAGGGTGGATACGACCAGATCAATTTTCCCGGTGTGATTTCAGGGGAGATGCTGGACTACGATATCGATGACGATGCCGGACATGATCAGCGAAAACATATCGTTAAGATCGCCAGTGAATTTTTAAACATCGCCAAGCTTTTTGCCCCCTTTACCTTCTATGAGGTCCAGCCCCTGGCGGCGATTCGAGAGATGGTGCCCGCCAAGGTCAATGAGGTCGAGATTCGTGGCTTTGAGATGGTGGTGCATAACCTTCAGTCCTCGTTTGACTCTTATGTGATTCAAGGCGGATTTCGTTACGGCAATCGAAAGCTGAAACAGCTAAGAGCCCACTTCTCCGTGGTCCTTCATATTCTGGAGGTGCAGGGGCGCTTGCTTCACTTCTACGAGCGTCATCTCAATGAGGTGGGTACCATCCAGACCTACCGTGAGGTCCGGCGTGGGTTGGGGACGATTGTCGATCCGGATGAGCTTCTGGATCGCACCATCAACTATGGTCTCTTTTACGCCTGCCATTTTATGAGTTGCGGAAGACGTCTGGCCAAGGAGGTGTTGAACGAGAACATCGAGCGGGGCAGTATCACCGTGGGCATTCCTGAGACACGGGGCTTTCACTCCAGGCCCAGTCTCATGGTAGCCAAAATCGTTCAAAATTATGGGGGTGAGGTGGAGCTGGTGGTCAATGGCGACCGCTTCGATGCCAGCAGCGTACTGGATATCCAGTGGGCTGGCGGGAAGATCCAGAAAGAGGAGGTGACTCGAGTCATCTTCGAGGGAGATACCCGGGCTCTGGCCGATATTGAAATTCTCGCCTCTGTGAACTATGCCGAAGATTCTATGGGCAAGGGTCTCGCCTTACCGCGAGAGCTTAAATATCTTAAATAATAGCTCCTTTATGCTTTCTCTGGCAGGAAGGGATGGTGAAAGGGTCTCTTTATATAAAGCGAGTTTTATCCCTTTATGAGTATCGCAGCCATCATTGTTGCCGGAGGCAAGGGCCGTCGTATGGGAGCCTCCATGCGGAAGCAGTATCTCGACCTTGCCGGCACCCCGATTCTCCTTCATACCTTACGCCGCTTCTTGGCGTGCCCCTCCTTTGACCGTGTGATCCTTGCAGCCCCTCCCGAAGATTTTGTCTATATCCAAGGCCAGCTCCTTGGCACCCTTGCCTCTGGATATCGCGTGGAACTTGCTGCTGGGGGGGACGAGAGGCAGATATCGGTATCCAACGCCTTGGATACTTTGGGTGACGATTTTCAAGGGCTTATTGCCGTTCATGACGGCGTACGCCCCTTTGTCTCCTCGGAAGAGATGGCCCGTGTCCTCGCCGCAGCTGAAAAAAAAGGGGCCGCCATCCTGGCCGTTCCCGCCTTCGAAACCCTGAAAAGAGTGGATGGCGATATCATCACCGGGACCCTCTCCCGAGAAGGCATCTGGATGGCCCAGACGCCCCAGGTGTTTGAGGCTGATCTCTTGCGCCGAGCCCATGGGAGTGCCGCTAAGGCAAAGGTATTCGGGACCGATGATGCCTCCCTTGTGGAGCGCTTGGGGCATCCTATTCATGTGGTCACCGGCAGCCGGTGCAATATAAAAATCACCACCCCCGATGACCTCTCCCTGGCCGCCCTCTTCCTGCCCCGATACCCCCTGGTATAAAGACGCATCTTTTTTTCCGTATCACGCATCCCACCTCTTTACGGTGATTGTCTCCCCCCTTTGCTTTTTTTGCCTGCATCGAATTTTAGACAGTATGTATGTAAGGATTCAGCGATGCCTCCGGCGGCGAGGTGAGCCACCTCGAAAGCGGGTGACCGCTGCGCTTTGCCCCTCGTTCCTCGGGCCAAATCATAGCGCTATTCTTGTGAAATTCGGATGCTTATTTTTTGTCAGATCCCTAAGTAATTCGGGTGGGTAGGACCCGCCGTATCTCTAATTTTTATAAACAGTGATGGCCATATATTTGGAGTGCAAACGGCTAAAATAGACGTTTTTCCGATTAAATCAACACGCCCGGCCAAGGGCTGTATCCTTGGCACTCATATTCTCTACAGAAAACGTCTTAGAGGCAGGTGTTCCTATTATCGAAAAATTTTTGCGACGCTTTTGGGAAAAAGAGGCGCGGTGAGGCATCCCCCAATGACGCGATGTTTTGTTTTCGATGCGAGTCTAGCTGAAAAAGAATGGTAATCAAGTAATTTTGACAAACAGTTCTTAATACATAAGTGGTTTTGCCACCCTTGACGTCGGCAGACATTTTTTTGGCGATATTCTTGGGATGAGACGTTGCTTTTTGGATATAAAAGGGCGCTTTACAGGGCCTTTGCCCTGTGTTCGAAGAGAGATGTGCGAATTTTTTTTAAGGGTTTTCGTCTTCGCTATATCGTCTGCGATTTTTTCAGCCCAAGGGGCCAGGGTGGGGCATGGAAGGGGGCTCTTTTTTACCCGTTTTCTAAGATGTCGGACCCTGTTCAGCGATCTATTTTAACCCTCGTCTATACTTTTTCGTCGAAGAGTATCCCCACCATCTCTTCAATTTTAGCGGCAAGGTCCAAGACCTGCTTCACCGGAATTTCTCGAATCACCTCTTCGGTGTCCCGGTTTGTGATGCGTACCATGGTGCGACCGGTTCCCTCATGTTTGGTGAAATTTAAGCCCACGGCATGGAGGGTTTCAAGATCCCTTGAGATCTCATCCAGGGTGTCCTGGGAGAGGGGAGCCTCTAAGGGGGACTTTTTTTTCGGCTGGGGTTCAAAAGGCTCCTTTTTATACCGCCCTTCGGCTTTTTTTTGATTTTCACATGATGACTCCGAGCTGGTGGCCGTCGGGATCGGCTTTGTGGCGGGGAGGCCCTCACGCCGAGGTGTGATGAGGGGTTGGATATGGGGTAGGGGCTGCATCATGATGATCTCTCTTTTTTTTAAAGTAGGCGTCGCACGGGATAGGCGTTCTTCATTGGCCTTGCCATGTGTAACGATTTGCGATTATCACACGGGTTTTATTGTATGGACCGAAAAGATCAAGGAGGAGGCGAAAAAAAAGGGCCCTCTCCTTGAGTTGTTTCGGCGGTTAATAGGGGGCGGCGTAGGCTCCTGTGATGCGTTTTTTGTTTGCAGATGCCGTGAGGAGCGCACGAATGGTATCCATTTCCGCTTCGATGCACAGGGCGAGATGGCGGCTTTTTTTAAGGGCCCTTTTAAGGAGAGGGGCACTCTCCGGTGACCTCGGGCACTCCTCGAGTCTTTTTAGAAGTGTTGCCTGATGCCGGGCCATGGCCACGATAGCCTCCGGTTCCGCAAAATTCAAGGTGGATTTTGCCTCATCCAGCAGTGCCTCCATGGCGAGCAGAACCTCTGCTGTGTGATTAGACGGCAAGACAGACACTTTGATGTCCCCGTGGGTTTTCGGGTCGGCGTGTTGCCGGTTGCCGACGAATTCGTGACGCCTCGGAGAAGCCCTCTTTGAGTTGGGTGAGAATCTCTTCCACCTCAACGAGGGGCTCTGTGCTATTTTTTATATTGGCCTCGGTGAGTCGCTTCATCATATACATGTAGAGGGCGTCTAGGTTCGTGGCGATCTCTCCACCTCGATCCCTGTCCAGGGCGGCGGTGAGCTCGGTGAGGATGGCCAGGACCTTGGATATGTATTTTCCTTTGAACTCCGGGCGTTTTTCGTCGATGCCCCGAATGGCCAAGTGGATAAATTTGATGGACCCTTCGTAGAGCATGATGAGGATACGGTCTTTGGGAAGGTCTTCCCGGGGGGCCGATGCGGCGTACGCATTGTAATTCATGGGTGTCATAGGGTATAAACTCCTTCAACTGTGGCGGAAAAAGGGCGCTTCGGCCTCTTTTTTTCCGAATCTACTCGGCTGGTTTATGCTACCCCTGGCAGGGAGCTAAGCTGAGAGGCTAAATGGTCGCTTGTGACTTTGTATTGTGCCAGCAAGCTCTCCAGTGAGTTGAACTTTTTTCGAAGTTTCTCCTCCGAACGTTCCGCCTTGCTGTCGATTCGTGTGATCTGTTTGTCGATGGTGCCGATTTTTGTTCTGAGCCCCTTGCTTCCAGAGGAGATGATACCGCTAGAGGGGGCGTTAAACCCCTCTATCAAGGTACACATCCGCACGGCAAATCCCTCTTTCCCCTTATCGATACTCGTAAAAAATTGTTTCAGATCATCGGGTTTTTCGGCAATGGCTTTGGAGAGGGCTTTCGAGTCAATCTCCAGGTATGGCTTGCCATATTCGGGATTCTCCTTATCGTTCACCCGCCTCATGGTCACTCCGATATCCGAGAGATATTTAAAACTCTCATTTCCGGCGACTGTGCCCGTTGCGGTCCGGGTGAGGGAGCCGTTGATGCGGTTGGCCGTCTGGTCACCGAAGAGGGTCCCTTGCTTCTCTCCATTGGCGTTGTATTTCTGGTTGTTGAAGAAGAAGTCCAGGACCGTGTTGTAGCTCTCGACGAAGGCAGAGAGTTTTTCCGTGATGGCCCCTTGGTCTACCCTTACGGAGAAGGTGGTGGGCTCTGTGGGCTTAGTGGTATCTGTAAGGGTTAGGGTCACATCTTTAATGACATCATCGATGATGTTGGAGGACCGATGAATCTCTGAAATGCCATCGATGTCGATGATGGAATCTCGAGCCTCCTGGGTGATGGAAAACGCCTTCTCTCCGTCTGTGGCCACCAGGGCGGAGAGTCCCGAGTTGTCATCGTTGTCTCCATCTTCATCATCGGTGACCGTCAAGCGGATGGTATTTTCCTCTCCGGTGTCAGCGGTGGCCAGGGTGATAAAATGATGGGTACCGTCGAAGAGGACTCCGGCTGTGATATCTCTTTTTTCGGCGTTGATGGTGTTGGCCAAATCGTGGAGGGAGAAGTTGGCTCCCACGGTGATCTCCATGGGATCTTTTTCCCCCACCTGAAGAGTAAGGGTTCCGCCGCTGGAGAGTTTATCCTCCTCGAAAGGACCGCTGGCCATATTTTGGCCCGTGGCCAGTTGGCTGACCCCTAAGGTGTGGCTGCCCTCCCTCGAGAAGGTACCGGCTGAAACCGTGTAGCTCTCAGGGGCGGAAGAGATTGCCGTGCGGGCGTTAAAGGCGCTGGGATAGCGCATGGAACGTGCCGCGTTGCTGAGTCCGGAGAGCTCCTTGGAGAGGTTGGCGTAGGCGGAGATGAGTACTTTATAGTCCTCTTTCTTCGTCTTCAACCCCTTGATGGGTCTTTTTTCCACCTCGGTAATCTGATCCACAATGCTGTCGAGATCGATGCCCGAAACGATGCCACCCACCGAAACTCCCATGTGTCTACTCCTTGTTGGCTCTCCATAAGCGGTCAGGAGATCCCGTGGCCGCAGGTGCCTTTTTGGGTGCGTTTTTTATAGTGCACGTGCAAGAGGGCACGTGGGAAGGGGGGGTGGCGGTATCCATGGCCATCTCCCCTTCCCACCTCATTTTCCATATCATTTATAATGGGCATGCATACGCGTCGGGAAATGATTTGTCTCATCTTGTGAGCTCATTCATCAACGGGTGCCAATATAAAGGATCTAAGGTGCTTAAACGCCTTTACTATCCGATGAGGCTGAGAACAGACTGGGGCAGCTGATTCGCCTGGGCGAGCATGGCGGTACCGGCCTGTTGCATCACTTGCAACTTGGTCATGTTGGCGGTCTCGGAGGCAAAGTCGGTATCCAGAATACGGGACCGCGATGCACTTAAGTTCTCAGATACGTTGGAGAGGTTGGAGATGGTAGAATCAAATCGGTTCTGTACGGCCCCAAGGTTGGCTCGCATATCATCGACCTGACGAATGGCACTGTCCACTGATTTAATGGTGTTGTTGGAGGCCTCCATGGTGGAGACATCGGCATTGGCAATGGATCCCTTGGCCTGGACGTTGTCCTCGGAAAGGGTGGCAAAACCAGCATCGGTGGCATTGGTACCCCCGACAGAGATGGTGTCCTGGGCCGTGAGACTCACGGAGCCCGTAACGCGCAGGTCGGTGAAGTTTGAGTCAAAGGAGGTGGACTTGACGCCCCCGCCGAATACGAGGTTGGTCACCTCGGAGTTGGTGGTGTTCATGACGATGTCGCGTCCATCGTCGGCGGAGAGGGTCAGCTCCCCTTCTTCGTCTACGCTGGCCGTGACTCCGGTGAGAGCGCTCTTGGCGTTGATGGCATTGGTGAGGCTACCGTCGGCATCGTTCTCTTTGAAGTCGGCAGGCCCAACGCCCACGCCGTTGATGGTTAGGTCGTTGTTACCGATACGTCCCACGCCGACGTTGGTGGGGCCGTCGGCCGCTACGGATCCGGAGTAGTCGCCGGCATCCATGTCGGAGGCGCTAAAGCTTGTGGACGCCTTGGCGTACACCCCTTGGAGGCTGGTCCCCTCCATGCCTTCACCGGGATCTTCCTCGCTCATGGTGCGGACTGTATTGATGCGCTCGGCAATGTCTTTGGCGCTACCACCCCCATAGTTGGCGGAGTTTGTGTCCTGGAGGTCGGCGCTGGAGGCTGAGGTGATGTCGCCGCCATATTTGGACTGGGCGATGTCCACACTGGAGGCACCGTCCACCTGGATGCTGATGTCACCGGCGGTGACGGTGCTGCCTGTGGCCCCCTCCTGGATACCGATGCTACCCGCATCGGCGGCGTCGTTGGAGAGGGAGACGCGAGAGGCCGTGGACTGGACCATGCCGGGCTGTTGGCCGAGGGCGTTGGCCTTGACGTTGACCAGGTCGACACCAATGGTCTCGTTGGCGTTGGCACCGACCTGGAACTCGAAGGTGCCGGCGCTGCCGTCCAGGATATTTTTGTTGTTAAAGGTGGTGGCCTCGGCAATACGGTCGATCTCTGAGACCAGCTGACCGATCTCGAGCTGGATGGAGGCACGGTCGTCATCGGTGTTGGTGTCGTTGGCGGCCTGAACGGAGAGTTCACGAATCCTCTGGAGGCCGTTGGTGGTCTCCTGGAGGGCGCCTTCGGCTGTTTGTGCCAGGGAGATACCATCATTGGAGTTTCGAACCGCTTGGTTCAGGCCTCGAATCTGGGATGTCATGCGGTCGCTGATGGCAAGACCGGCGGCGTCATCTTTGGCCGAGTTGATTCGTAAACCCGAAGAGAGTCTCTGTAAGGATTTGTTGAGACCTGAAGCGCTATTACCCAGGTTGCGTTGAGCGGTGAGAGAAGTAACGTTTGTATTGATTGAAAGTGCCATGTGATTTCCTCCGTGAAATTAACTTTCAATGGTCGGCATCCGTGCCGTGAAGTCAGGGTGTGTGTCGCTCAAAGGGAGTCTCTCGCCTTATTTAAAGAAAATTTGCTTTTCTTGTGCAAGGTGCAGGTTAACAGCCCGTTGATGTAAAACTGTTATCGGAAGTGTCCGGTATTTTCTTTAAAAAAAAATGGCGATGAATGGTTGAAACATGGCGGGGAAATCGATGCTGGGGAGGGAAGGGGGCGCTCTCTTTTCCCCTTCCCCCTCTCTTGTAAGGGGGGGAAGGGTCTTATAACGGTATTTTTTTAAGGCGGGGGCTCTTTTTTTCCCCTGGAGATCTCTTTTAGATTTTGAAGAAGCCAGTTGACCTCGTCGATAGGGTCCATGCCCATGCCGCAGTGGGCAATGGAGAGCCGGTCGATCATATATGCGTACAGGGTGGGGAGATCGGTGCCATCCTCGTTTGAAGGGTCCTTCTCCTTCATGTGAATGAGAATTTGTACAACGGTGGATATGTATCTCTTCTGCTCGTCGGGGGTGCCACACCGGGCCTGGGCAAGGTGGGCCATGGCACCTTCATACATGTGGATGAGCTCTTCGTGTTTCAAAGGTGAGTCATTCGTGGCGTGATTGGGCAGGGGACGGGTGACTGTCATGGTCTCCTTCCTCGTGCAAAAGGTGGTTGAATATCAGGACCTAAAATACCAATGGACCGGTGTCTGATGAGTCGATGTGTTATCCATCCGCTTCGAATGTAGGGGCTATACTTGTGCATCTCAATGCAGGAGAGGTTTTGTGTGGTGCGTCTTGATATTTAATCGCTTTAAAGTAATACGTATGTGTGTACAAAAAATAGACTGTAGCAAATAATACAATACTCTGTAGTTAAAATCTATTGTTAAACGATATCGAAAAATAGAGGGATGGGGGAGGGTATCGCTAAGCCCTACTGTATGCGCCGGCTGGGCCATTTGTTTGACCTTGGCCAGGTAATCGGCTATGACATAGCGATATACTACTGGCATTTTTCTATTCAACCTCCTGAAGGCTATGGGGAATACCCCCCGCGTTGTGAGCCGTCGTGTTTTTCATCAAGTCGATTTGTAGTTCTGTGACTCTATTCGTTTTGGTGGCTTTGATGTGCGATGGTGGTGTGTCGGCCGCGATGAGGTGGAAAAAGGGGAGAGATGCTGGGAACCATGAGATCAGGAGATATTGCTTGAAAATCGTTATCGTAGGAGCCGGTGAGGTGGGGTTTCATATTGCCAGCCGTCTCTCCCTTGAAAATAAAGATGTGATGGTGGTGGATACCAGCGATGAGGCCTTGAAACGGGTCTCTGAAAATCTGGACGTCCAGGTGGTGAAGGGATCAGGCAGCAGCCCGGAGGTCCTCATCGATGCCGGGGTGAAAAAGGCCGATATTCTACTGGCCGTTACCGACAGTGATGAAACCAACCTGGTGGCCTGTTTGACCTGTGATATTCTATCTCCTGCCACAAAAAAATTGGCCCGTATTCGTCTCAGTGATTATGACGATTATCACGATCACTTTCGAAACAGTGCCCCCCATATCGATACCATTATCAATCCTGAGATCGAGGTGGTGAAGACCATCTATCGCTTGATGCGGGTGCCGGGGGCCGTGGATGTCAATGAGTTTGAAGGGGGGCGCGTCAAGATTGTGGGGATGCGCCTCGAGGAGGGGAATCTCTTAGACGGCCTGCGTCTGGCAGAGTTCCCCTCACGCTTAGGGGGGATTCGGCCCCTTATCGCGGCCATCGTGCGAAATGGTGAACTGATTGTCCCCCATGGCAACGATGTCTTGTGCACAGGAGACTTGGTCTATTTTATCAGTGAGGCCACCAAGTTGAATGATGTCTTGCGTCTCTTTAATCGTCGCATGAAGCCTGTGAATCGTGTGCTTATTGTGGGCGGGGGACGTGTGGGCACCCGCCTGGCTGATTTTCTCGAGGGCAAAAATATTCACACCAAGATTGTGGAGAAAGATCCCGAACGATGTCGTTTTTTGGCCGATCGTATGAACCGTGCGGTGGTTCTCTGCGGTGATGGGTCCGATCAGAGCCTGCTCATGGAAGAGAACATCAAGGATATGGATTTTGTGGGGTGGAGCAGGTTGTGAGTCCACGCCTTTCGGCTATCAACTCCATTCAGCAGCATATCCGAAAGGGTAAGGTGCTCTCCGCCATCAGTGTGCATGGGGAACAGGCCGAGGTGATCGAGGCGGTGGCCCTTCAGACCTCTCTTCTGGTGGGGACCCCCTTGAACAAGGTCTCCTTTCCCAAGGGGGCCCTTCTTATATGTATTATCCGTGATGAGGAGGTGATTATCCCCTCCGGAGAGAGTGTGATAAAGCCCGATGACCGCGTGATTATTTTTGCCACCCGCGGGGCGGTTCCCCTCATCGAAAAGATGCTCACCGTTAAGCTGGAGTTTTTCTGATGCGCTGGCCGGTTGTGACGTATATTACCGGGATCCTCCTCTTCGCGTTGGGGATCTCCATGCTCTTTCCCGTGGTCTGCTCCATTATCTATGGCGGCGGTGATCTCACCGCCCTGGTACTCTCCACCCTTTTTACGACGGTCTCCGGGGCCATTGCCATTGTCGCCTGCCGCGGGGTCTCCTTTGACAATATCAGTCAGCGGGAAGGCATGGCCATTGTGGCGGTGGGATGGACCGTGGTGGGGCTTTATGGGGCGCTCCCCTTTTACTTAAGCGGTGTCTTTCCCTGTTTTGTGGATGCATTTTTTGAATCGGTCTCGGGGTTTACCACCACGGGCTCTTCGGTGCTTACCAATATCGAGGCGGTGCCCAAGGGGCTTCTCTTCTGGCGAAGCCTTATTCAATGGCTCGGGGGTATGGGGATTATCGTCCTCTCCCTGGCCATCCTCCCCTTTTTAGGGGTGGGGGGCATGCAACTCTATAAGGCCGAGGTTCCGAGTCCGGTCCCGGATAAACTCAAACCCCGTTTATCAGAGACCGCCTCCCTTCTCTGGAAGGTGTATGTTCTCATCTCTCTGGTGGAGGTAGCCCTGTTGCTTTTTGGGGGTATGGGGCTCTTCGACGCTTTATGCCA
The DNA here is from genome assembly GCA_013619155.1 of Desulfobacteraceae bacterium. GTDB lineage: Bacteria > Desulfobacterota > Desulfobacteria > Desulfobacterales > Desulfolunaceae > Desulfoluna. Next base: position 6,002 of record JABXKT010000024.1, on the reverse strand, counting down.
CACCTTTACCACCATGCCCACGGGTGGTTTTTCCACCTTGAATAGATCGGTGGCCGGATTTAACAGTGCCTATATCGATGGGGTGATTGTTCTCTTTATGGTCCTTGCCGGGATCAACTTCTCCCTTCACTATCAGATGTTGCGGGGTAAGAGTCTGGCCTTCTGGGAGGACGTGGAGTGTCGATGGTTTTTGATTATCGTGGCGGGGCTCTCGGTGGCAGTGACCTTCGATATCTATGGGAGCGTGTATGAGAGTCTGCCTGAGGCCTTTCGCTACGCCTCATTTCAGGTGGCCTCCATTATCACCACCACGGGGTATGCCACGGCAGATTATGAGCTCTGGCCGGGGTTTAGCCAGGTACTGATCTTCTTGTGTATGTTCATCGGGGCGTCGGCAGGCTCCACAGGGGGCGGCATGAAGGTGGTGCGGGTGATTCTCTGTATGAAGTATTGTTACCGAGAGCTCTATATCCTCATTCATCCGAGGGCTGTGGCCACCATCAAGCTGGGGGGTAAGACCGTCCCCGAAGATGTCATGCGAAGTATTATCGGTTTTATCGCCATCTATATGGGTCTTTTTGCTCTGTGTTCGGTGGTCCTGGCCGGTATGGGGGTGGATTTCGTTACGGCGTTTACCGCCGTGGGGTCCTGCATCGGTAATATCGGACCTGGATTTGGACTGGTGGGGCCTACGGAAAACTTTGCGATGATCCCCCAGGCCGGCAAGTGGCTCCTCATCTGGTGTATGCTCCTCGGACGCCTTGAGATCTATACGGTGATTATTTTTCTTGTGCCGGAGTTTTGGCGCAAGTAGGTGACCAAGGCTTGGAAATTCTTTTAAAAAAACCCCGTTTAAGGGGGGAGTGGCCAGCATCTTTTTGGGGGCATGTCAATTTTTTGTAATTTTCATCTTGACACTTCTTCCAGAACTTGAGTATAAGCTTCGAGTCTTTGAGACGCATGGGTCGTTAACTCAGTTGGTAGAGTATCCGCCTTTTAAGCAGAGAGTCACTGGTTCGAGCCCAGTACGACCCACCATGCGTCCCCATCGTCTAGCCTGGTCCAGGACACCGGCCTTTCACGCCGGCGACAGGGGTTCAAATCCCCTTGGGGACGCCACTACAAAAAATTTAAGGGTTCATCGTTATGCGGTGGGCCCTTTTTATATTGATGCCGGAACGGGGCGGGTCAAAAAAAATAATTTTATTTTATATTGACAGGGCCGCCAAAATTTAGGTATAAGCGTTTCGTCCTTAGACACATCGGGTCGTTAACTCAGTTGGTAGAGTATCCGCCTTTTAAGCAGAGAGTCACTGGTTCGAGCCCAGTACGACCCACCATGATGTCCCCATCGTCTAGCCTGGTCCAGGACACCGGCCTTTCACGCCGGCGACAGGGGTTCAAATCCCCTTGGGGACGCCACTTGAAAATTTCAGGGGCTGACCGAAAATCCGGTCAGCCCCTTTTTTGTATTTGGGAAAACCAAAAATAGAGAACCGCACGTGATGGAAAGGGGTGACATTTTCCTCTCCACCCTGTATTTTTCAATGCAGCGGTCCTCTATCTTGAGCCTCCCCCTCCCCATTAATCCCACACGGATAAGATCATGAAACCCATCGTCGCCATCATCGGACGCCCCAACGTGGGCAAATCCACCCTGTTCAATCGTATCACACGTGGCCGTACGGCCCTCGTAGATGATATGCCCGGTGTCACCCGGGATCGCCATTACGGTGAAGCCCTCTGGAACGACGCCCCGTTCCTTTTGGTCGACACGGGCGGGTATCTCGTCGATGATACGGATGCCTTTGCAGGTGCCATTCGAGAGCAGGTGCTGCAGGCCATCTCCGAGGCGGATGCCGTGGTGATGGTTTTAGACGGCAAGGGGGGCATCTCTCCCTATGACCGGGATCTCGTGAGTATATTGAGGGGCTCTCATCCCAAGGTTTTTTACGTCGTGAATAAGGTCGATGGAGAGAGGCAGGAGGAGAATCTGTATGATTTCTACACCCTGGGCCTCGAAAATCCCTACCCGGTATCTGGTGAGCATGGCTATGGGGTCCCCGATTTCTTGGACGACCTGGTGGCCTCCTTTCCCGAGGCGGCGGCCTACCCCAAAGATGAGGATGCGGTCATCAACGTGGCGGTGATCGGACGCCCCAACGCGGGAAAGTCATCCATCATTAACCGACTGACCGGTGAGAATCGTCTGGTGGTCAGTGATGTGGCGGGCACCACGCGAGACTCCATCGATACCATGGTCAAGCGCGATGGTCAGCTCTATCGCTTGATCGATACCGCCGGTATCCGGCGTAAAGGGAAGGTCAAGGAGAAGCTCGAGAAGTTCTCCGTGCTGAAAGCCATTAAGAGCATGGAGCGTTGCGATGTGGCCGTTATTATCCTCGACGCCTCCGAAGGGGTCACCGACCAGGATGTCACCGTGGCCGGTTATGCCCACGCCAAGGGGTGTGGGGTGATCTTCGCCTTCAACAAGTGGGACCTGGTGCCCGCCGATGAGAAGAGTCCCAAGCTCTTTAAAGAGCGTCTCGATATGGCTGCTAAGTTTCTCACCTTTGCGCCCTACATCACCCTCTCGGCCTTGACCGGTCAGCGTGTGGAGAAGCTATTCGGCCAGATTAACCAGGTTTACGAGCAGTACTCCACCCGCCTGTCTACCGGTGAGGTGAACCGTATCATCGAGTGGGCCACGGAGCGAACTCCCCCGTCCATTCACAAGGGCAAGCGCCTCAAATTTTTCTATACCACCCAGGTGACCACCAAGCCCCCCACCTTCGTCTCCTTTGTCAACTATCCCGAGGCGGTGCACTTCTCTTACAAGCGGTTTTTGATGAACCAGCTGCGAGAGTATACGGGCCTCAGCGATACGCCCATGAAGCTTCTCTACCGTGAGAAGAGTGGTCGTATGGAGTTTGATCCCAAGCCGGATGATAATACCAACAACCGGAACAAGGGGCACAAAGACAAGCCGAGCCGTAACAAAATTGAGAACAAGAAGCAGCGAAAGATTCAAGACGTCAAGAAGCGTAAGCGTGACGAATCATCGCAGTGATAAGCCCTTGTATCACCGCATGCCCTGGGGCTGTGCGGTGATCCCGGCGGCGTGTCCGCCGATGTGAGCTGATGGTTCAATGTGTATAGTCGTATTAAAAGGCCGCCGCGCTCTGTCCCCTTAAGGGGTATAGTACGGCGGTTTTTTTGTTTTTAAAGGTGCCGGAAAACGATTTTTTAACGGACAGCGGGCCGTGAGCCCGGAATGGGGCCTGGTCTATGGATTTGTTTGATTACAGAAATGAGGCTGAAGGGAGTGCTCATGCCCCTTTGGCGGAACGGATGCGCCCGAGGTGTCTTGCCGAGGTGTTCGGTCAGGAGCATCTCACCGCGCCCGGTGGGCTTATCGCAAGTGCCATCGCTTCCGATTGTATCTTTCCCATGGTGATGTGGGGGCCTCCCGGCTGCGGAAAGACTACCCTTGCCTCCATCATCGCCTCGGAGACAAAGTGCCGCTTCATTAAAATTTCGGCGGTACTCTCCGGTGTGAAAGAGGTGCGGGCCGTCATCGAAGAGGCCAAGAAAGAGCGCACCCTAAAGGGGCGTAAGACCCTTCTCTTTGTGGATGAGATCCACCGCTTTAACAAGGCCCAACAGGACGCCTTTCTCCATCACGTGGAGAAGGGGCTCATCACCCTTCTGGGGGCCACCACCGAAAACCCCTCCTTCGAGGTGATCCCCGCCCTGCTCTCCAGGGTCCGGGTGGTGACCTTAAAACCCCTGAAACCCAAGACAATTATCGAAGTGCTGAGGCGTGCCCTAATGGATGCCGAACGCGGCCTGGCTCGTCTCGAGATCTCTGTGGACGATAAGGCTCTGGAGCATGTGGTGCGTCTGGCCGATGGTGATGTGCGGACGGCCTTAAATACCCTGGAGATTCTGGTGGGCCAGAAGCGTGCGGTGGAAGGGGCGGGGCAGGTGGTCTCCCTGGCCGATGCCGAGGCGGTTCTCGAGAGAAAGGCCCTTGCCTACGATAAGGGGGGGGATGCGCACTACAACCTCATCTCCGCCTTTCACAAGAGCCTTCGGGGGAGTGATCCCGATGCGGCCCTCTACTGGATGGCCCGCATGCTCAAGTCGGGGGAAGATCCCTACTATATTGCACGCCGCATGGTGCGCTTCGCCTCCGAAGATGTGGGCATGGCCGATCCGGGCGCCCTCTCCATGGCCCTTCACGCCATGGAGTCCTTTAAATTTCTCGGCTCCCCCGAAGGGGAGGGGGCCCTGGCCCAGGCCGCCGTCTATCTGGCCACGGCTCCCAAGAGTAATAGCGTCTACCTCGCCTTTAACGCCATCTGCAAGGAGGTGGATCAGGGAGGCTCTCTTCCCGTTCCCACGCATATCCGGAATGCTCCCACCGCCCTCATGGCCGATGAGGGCTATCATAAGGGCTATCGCTACCCCCACGACTACCCCGGGGGATTCATCCCCCAGCAGTATCTCCCCGATGCGCTGAAGGAGAGGCGCTGGTATACTCCCACCGATCGCGGCTACGAGAGTATCGTGGGGCCCCGCCTCTCCGCCTGGCAAGAGATGGTCCGGCGGGAGAAGAGACGCTAGGCGCAGCCAGGTTAAAGATATCTTCGGCGGCCATACGGTGAATACTTGGCCTTCTATGGTTAAAGTGGGCGTTGAAAGCCGAGTCTTCTATAGTCAAAATGACCAAGAAACATGCCTCCGGCGGCCAGGAGATAAATCCCCTGGACCCCAGGTATGTGAGCATGAGGGGCCTTTGGCCCGTCATGCTCACGATAAAAACCTGTTTGGCAACCTTTACAAAAGGTTGGCCCCCGGCAGGGCCGCCGGAGGCCCTTTCCCCAGACCCCTTCCCCCTTTTTTTCGTCATACGGTGAATGTGAACCGCTCCTCCCGGGCGATATCGGCGGGTCCCCTTCCGGGACAGGTGTAGGTGCGTTCCGTGGCGGTGAGGGTGCGGTGGGTGTCTAAGGTGATGAGGCAGCTGGATCGGGTGCCGTAGCCCTGGCTCTGGATAAAGATAGGGGAGAGGAGGCGCTCCTTCTCTAAATCGACGCCCGTGGTGGGGAGAAGGGCGTCGCCGGGTTGTTCAGCATTGGCCAGGAGGGCGAAGAGGTGCTCTTCGTTCGGGGATGTGAGGGTGCGTAACCCTTTTTTTCCGGTGGTCACCTTGGGCCAGGGGGTGTTTAAGAGGGCATTACTCACCCCGTGGATGCCGGGGGGGAGGGGGCTGAAGGTGTCGGAGACGTTGCTGTAGTGGTAGAGGGCGTCTACGGTACCAAAGAGGAGGTTGAACCCGTTGTAGTGAGCTCTCTCTTTCCTGAGCTTTTTTGCAAAGGCAGGGGCCTTATCGTCGCCCTCCAGGAATTGTGAGACGATCCAGCCGCGAGAGTCGGCATGGGGATTGATACGTGACGGATCCCGATGGTTGGTGAGGGCTGCGAATCGTCCCGTCTGGGTGATCCCCAACCAGGAGCCCCCCTCTTTCAGGTCGGTGCCGCAGAGGATGGATGGCTTTTTTGGATGCCATGTCATGGGAGCAGTTTCGCGCGCGTAAAATTCATCGCGATTGGACGCGATGATGAGGGGAAAGGACGAATGGTTCATTACCGAGACAAGAATTAGGCACATGGTATATGGGGCTCTTTTATTGGGTGTGTGGTTCTACCAAGGGGATACGATGTGGAGCATTGACCGGTCTCTTCTCCACTGCACATATCCCGAATATGGCCGCACCTTTTATCATAGCAAAAAACGTGTGGGGTCGTGATTCAAAGTGGGTAGATTAAGGAGAGTGGGCGCTCAGGGCTCTTTTTTAAGACGATGGGGGATAGCCCGGGTATGAGAGCGCTTCGCTATCGTCTTATCCACCTTATTTTGATGGGTTTATTCGTTGCTATCCGTGGTCCGCTCAGGGCTTTTGCGGGGTGGCTCTGAAGGGGGGGGGCTGGCCAGCC
>JABXKT010000311.1 GCA_013619155.1 Desulfobacteraceae bacterium | reverse complement strand
TTATAAGGTTCTGATTTATCAGGTATTTGATACATCATATTGTCCTCGTCGTCATTAGTAACTTGAGCATCGATACTTAAAAACACTGAATTAAAAAACATAGCTACCATAACTTTGTCTTTTGGATTCTTACGTATTTCATTTAGTTTATGCTCTGGTATACGTATGTCGCCTCGCATCATATCAATTCTACGTCTGATATTGCCTTTAATTCTTTTACTAAAAAAAGACTTTAAAGTTTTTTCAAGATCTTCAGATTCGTCTAGCATTGTCCAATCAAGCTTGTCTACAGCTTTGATTAAACCTTCATTACCGATTTGCAATAAATCATTAATGCTTAAGACTCCTGACGCTTGCTGCGTGGTTGAAAACTTACGTGCTAGATTTTCTACTAGCGGCATAAACTTAATTATCATCTTGTCTCTAGATAATTCTTTGTAACTTATAAACTCATCAGGCATTGAAGCTTTGATGTCTTCTTTATATCTTACGTAATTAGGTACATTGTATTTCTTCATAGTCTTCTAGTTTTTCAAAAGCTTGTGACATTAGCCTGTTATCAGCATAGTATATATTACCTATACTTGCCATCCACTCGTTAAAGTCTTGTTTCATAATTCTTTGTTTAGTAGTTCTTTTTCTTTCTTAAGATCCATACCCATATTTCTATGTATTGTACGAGCTGAGCAGTCTAATAGCTTAGCTATGTTTGCTATTGTTATTTTCTTGCTCATATCGTGTAAATCTAACATGCACTGATAAATATCATCTTCGTGTACTGACTTAGATCGACCAACCATTTTACCTACAACACTTAATTTTTCTTCAGTTGTGAGCTTACAAAACTCTTTGAAGATAATCTTACGTTGTTTGTTACGTGGAGGTTCGTCTAGTTCCATCATACTCACGTCATATACCATTGTGTTTAACAATGACTCATTAACATTAAACGTTATAAAACCAGTGCGCTTGTTACATATATACTTAGATAGTTCATGAAACTGATCTTGATCTAACTGAGGGTTTAAATACCATAGTACAAGCATGTGCCACTTAAGAGACTTGTATGTTGTTATCTTAGCTTTGCTACGAAATAATTCATAGCATTGATATGTACCATCTTCGTAGTAATCACCCCAGTCAAATGACTCTGTTGGTCGATCTGTTGTTGGTGATCTACGATATATAATACGTCTCTTGATAAGATAATCAAGGTTTCTATTGTGTGACATAAGCCTGTTACTATTATATTACACTAGCTATTGTCACAGCTAACGTTTGTTATTAATTCTGTTATAATGACAGTCAAGAAGTTGATGTACAACCTCTTCACTTATCATGTTATCATTA
>JABXKT010000175.1 GCA_013619155.1 Desulfobacteraceae bacterium | reverse complement strand
ACCGGGGTGGGTGCCTGTTGTTCCGGCACGGCGGCGGCCTCGGCTTGCCGCTTCCGGAGGGCCTCCAGGTGGGCCTCCTCGCGCTTCACCCAGGCCCCCGTCTTCTCGGCCCGACCGGGTTCGAAGAGATCCAGGAGCCATCCCCCCTCCTGCTGTTTGGCCTGTTGTTCCTTCAGATCTCCGATCAGCCGCTGCTGTGCCTCGATCTCCCCGGCGAGGAGGTCGGAAGGGGTCGACGGGGCGATCTCTTCGCCGGTGTTCCAGTCCTTTCGGCCCGTCATGACGTCGGCGATGTTGTCGTAGACCTCGAGGTACTCCTGCCACTTGGTGGTGATGGAGCCGACGCTCATATCGTTGGAACTGTCTGGTAAGAGGCCTGGGATGTTCTCCAAACCGTCGTTGATCAGGGAGGCGGCGGCGAGGAACTTGCCGGCGCTGGCACCCCATAAGATCCGGCCCAGCAGGCCGTACCCGGCGGCACCGGTGATCCCGTCGGGGAGGGCATCATAGATCGATATGACGCCCTTTATCGCGCCCTTGGCATCGTCTATGCTGCCCTTAATCTGGTCGATATATTCGGGGACGTTTTGTCGGATCGCATCCTCGTTGTGGGTGATCCATGATCGGAGCTCGTCGTTAAAATCACTGAGGCCCCCCTTCATGGCGTCGAAGAGCCCGGCGTCCATGACGTTTCGCTTCAGCTCCACGAAGTAACTCTTCGTGACCGTCGTCAGGCCCGACCAGCTCTTCATCATGTCTTTGGCGCTGCCGCCAAAATCTCTTTTCATGCCGTCGAAGAGCGCTGTAATGATCCGCGAGATCTCGATGCCCGAGCCCTGGAGCTCCTCCACGGTCATGCCGAAGGCCTCCTGGAGATATCCCCGGGCGTTGATCCCCGCTTCGGCCATGATATTGAGATCCTGGGCCATGACCTTGCCCTTGGCCGCCATCTGCCCCAGCTGGAGGCTGAGACGCGAGAGGGTCTCCTCACTGAAGATGGAGGAGACGTCCGTTAGGGTCTGCAACATATCCATGGTGGGGTTGAGGCCCATGGCCATGAGGAGGCGAAAACTGTCCACGGCCTTTTCGGTGTTTACCGGCATCTCCATGGCCCACTGGTTGAGCTCGTCGAGGACGGCGGGGCCCTTGCCCTTGGTGATCTTGTCCAGCTGGATCTCCATGCGCTCGAAGGAGCTGGCCGTCTCGGTAAAGGAGCGGGCGGCGATACCCGCCGCGATGCCCGCCGTGCCCGTCATGATATTCTGGAGGGAGAAGAGCTCTTTGGTGAGAGCCTGGACATGGCCCTGGGAGGATTTAAAGGCCGCTCCGGTGGTGTCTCGGGCCGTGATGACAATGGCCAGATCGTTGGCACCCATTACACCCTCCTTCCCGCCATCTTGGCGTCGTAGTGACGGGCGATATTACGCACGATCTCCGTGCGGTGACGCTGGCGGAAGGGGGCGATGATGGGGCGAGCCGGGGTGCGCATATGGGATTTGCCCTCGCCTAAGAAGAAGGGGGTATCTCCCCCCTCGATGGTGCCCAGCTTCGCGCCGACCGTGGCGAACATCCGGCGCATGGCCTTGGAGACAGGGCGGATAAATCCTTTTTGCTGGATATCGGCGAAGTATTTCCATGATTTGCCCGAGCCCTCCACGAAGCCAATGGAGGCGCTGAAGCGGGGGCTCTTCTTGACCTCGTAGCGCACCGCGTTGGCGAAGGTGCTCTTGGAGCCCCGCTTTCGGGGCCGGGCTGCGGGGAGTGCCCGACGTGCCGCAGGACTCTTCATCTTTTGAGCGAGAAAGGACAAGGGGGCGAGGCGTTTACCGCCGGGGGCCCTCTGGCGGATCTCCGTCTGGAGGCTTTTCTTCTGGGCGAAGGCCTCGATGCGGATGGCCGTCTCCGTGGCTTTTTGCTGGGCCGAACGGGTGCGTTTAATCACCCGCGTCAGCCGGTCCCCTCCCCTTATCGTCGCTCCCATCTGCATGGTGCATCTCCAGTACCTGGGCCTCCAAGAGGCGTAATTTACGTTTTAAGGCCATCCCCACGGTGATCTCCAGGCGGGCGGCCTCGGTGTCGATGACGGTGTAGTCGAGCCCCACCAGGCCGAAGCCGGTGGTGCGCCACTGGGTGCGGATCTCCGTCCAGAGTTCCCAGGCCTCTAGGTTGCCGGGGTGGAGGGGCGGGGGAAGCTCCCAGTCGCATCCGGTGCAGTTCCCCCGATTGGAGCATCCGGCGCAGTACTCCCGCCGCTCGGGGTTATCGAACCACCCGGCGACGGCAAGGAGTTTTTTTCCTCGTCCGGTGAGGAGAAGGTTTCCCGGAGTATCTCCCGGAAGAGACGAATGCAGTGGGGGTTGTCCATCTCATCGGTGGCGGCGAACTGCTCCGGGGAGAGGGCCGCTGCGAGGGCCCTGTCCATGGCCTCCTCCCCCTTATCCGGGGGGAGGCGGTCCAGGGGCATGCCCTCCCGGCGCATCTGGCGTAAGAGGCCCCGTGTTAAGGGGTGCACCTCGAATATGTCTCCATCGATCGTGATCTCTCGCATATCTCTCTCCTCGCCCCTTAGGGGGGGTCTTATCAGGCGTTGGCGTAGGTGTTGACCAGGGTGATCTGCAAGGCGGTGGCCTCGGCGGCGTCCTCGGCGTAGGCCGTGAAGGTCATGGGGAGCTGGATGCCCTGGGGACCGCTGATCTCGGGACCGGTGACCCCGTACTGCACCTCGGGGCACACGGCCGTGAGGGCGGCATTTTCGTTCTTGACGATGGCCAGCTCCACGCTGGTCTCGGTGCTGGCGTCGGCCAGCTCCAGCTGGGTGGTGTCTTTAAATTGAAAGGTCGCGTTGCCGGTGATGGCCGAGACCCCGTCTTCCATTCCCCCTAAGGCCCCGTGGAGGTTGATGGGGCGGTCGGAGTCGGTGTCCACGTTGAACTCCACGGCCAGATCCCACTTCAGGGCGGTGGCCAGGGGGGAGCCCCCTTGCGTGAAGGTGTAGTATCCCCGGCTATTGAGGCGAGAGAGGGTTACAGCTGTGGGAGCGGCGTCGAAGGGGGCCGTCTCCCAGGAGTGGGCGGCGGCGGCCAGGCCGATGGTGAGGGTGCGCTCGCCCTTTTCGCCCACGCCAAAGGAGAAGCTGGTGGTGCGAACGGAGGTGAAGCGGTGGTGCTTCTTCGCCCCTTCCAGATTGGAAAAAAAGCTCTCCAGGGTGAGATAGGGGCGATCCGCCCCCAATTTGTAGAGGTGGGTGTAGGGGCTCCCCGCGCCCGTGGTGACCGGTGCGCCCAAAAGGGCCTGGAGCCAGAAGAAACAGGCCTCGGAGTCCAGGGGGACCACCACCTGGCCGGTGATGGTCTCATCCTCGTCGAAGGGGGCCCCGGGGTTGATGGTGTCCCGGAGGGTGGCCGAGGCGCCCTTGGGGCGGTCGGGTTTTAAGGTAAAGCTGTTGACGGGCAGGATAAAACCCTCGGTGGCCGCCACCCCAAAGGCCGATTGAAAACCCAGGGTGATGCGTGATTTCGCGCCGGATGCCATGCTCATGGGTAACGCTCCTTATGCTGTGACCGGGTTCATGCCCAGGGGGACCTGCTCTGTCAGGGCGATGGCCAGGGTGACCTGCCAAAATGGGAACTCGTCGGTCTCGTTGTTGATGTGCTCCACTGCGGCCAGGTAGATCTCCATCTCATCCATGGTCTCGTCGGTGATGCGGGTCACCAGTTTGCGGAAGGTGTCCCGCCGGGTGATCCCTGATTTTTCGGTGATGCGGGGCAGGGCCACGGCCGCCTCGCCATCGTCGTGGAGGGTGAGGACCAGGGAGAGGTAACAGGTGGTGACGGCGATGCCGGAGTCGTCCTCCTCGCCTCCGGCCTGACCGCCCACGATATCCATCTCGATGGCCGGGCACTGGGCCTCTGCCGGACGCTGGCGGGAGTCGATGCCCATGAAGATCAGGGGGAGGCGTCCATACCAGCCTTCGAGACGGGTGGAGAGCTCCGGATCGTCGTGGAGGGCCGTGGCGAGGCGGGCCAGGATGAGGTTATGATCCATAGATCCCCCGCTTGGGGCCTGCCGGGGCCGTCTGACCGGCGCTTAAGGGGATAATCCAGCGATCGCCCCCGCCCCGGGGGCGCACGGTGTCATCGGCCATGACGGTGTAGCTGGTGCCCGAGATAATCACCGGGGTGAGGTAGGCCGGGGGGCCGATGATATCATCGGTGTGCACGGTGATATCCACCCGATGAAAGGGGCGATCCCCTACCTGACGATGCACCAGGGCCCGTATGGTGACGCCATCGTAGGTAATCGCCTCCCCCGCCACGGTGAGCATATGGCGCAGGGCCTCTTTGCGCAGGGTCAGCATCTAATGTTTCCCCCCGATGCTGCGCTCGATCTGGTTGTCGATGTAGGCATCCAGATCGGGGATAAAACGCCGGACGGCGGCGGGGTAAGGGGGGAGCTGGTTTCTGATAAGCCGCCGCGCCTCTTTTTGCATGGCCCGCTGCCCCGACGGGGCGAGTTTACCCGTGGTATCCATATAGCGTTCGGGCAGGTTCGGTCGGTACTGCACCTCCACCTGCTGCACGGAGCCGGCCACCACAGAGGTGAGGTGCTGGACGAAGGCGGCAATCTGCTCGTTATGGGTCTTCGTGCGGATCCACTGGGTGACATTCACAGAGACCCACCCCAGGAGGGCGCTGAAGAGGGCAAAGAGGACGGGGATGAGGATCTGCTGGATGATGATGGCCATGGGCATAGACATGGGGCCTCCTTTAATACGCGTTGCGAATCGTTAGGGGGAAAACATCCACAGAGGCAAGGGCCTCCATGAATGCGGCGACGGCACTGCCCGAGGAGAGAACGGCCCGGGCGCCCTGGAGATACCCCACCCGAGCCCCGAGGAGGATGCACCCCAGGGTGTCCGTGCTCGTATTGCCGACGTGGATGAGGATATGGGTGCGTCCGGGGACGTGTTCCACCTCGAAGACCTCCCCCTTGGCGGGGGAGATCACACGGCGGCAGCTGTACCGACCGGGGGGGATGCAGGAGATGTCGGGGGCGTTGCCCCGATCGGGGGGCTCCAGGGTGAAGCCGTGGACCCTCCCGTCGATGCGCAGCACCCCGATGGTGCCATCCATGGAGGTCTCCAGACGATCTAAGGATGCATCGATCATCGGAGGGCCCTCCACCGGCGGAACCGATCCCGGGCCGCCGGGATGTCGGTGCCGAAGAGCCTCACCGCCACGGCCACAAAGACGAGGAGCTGGGTGGCCGTCTCCAGACAGACATCGGCGATATGGATCGTGGTGGAGAGCCAGGCCCCCAGGGCGATGAGATACGATTTGAGACTTTCGAACAGGTCCATGGGGCCTCGGGGGTTAGGTGGTGTAGACGCCCTTGATCAGCATGCCGCATTTTCTGGAGACGTCGGTGAGCACCGTATCGTTATCGTCTACGGACTTCAGGAGGGTCTCCCCCACCTGGTGACGAATACGGTAAATATCGGAGCGGATCTGCTCTTCACGATAGGTTTCCACGAGGGGCTCCTCCGCGCTGTCCTCGGTCCAGACGAAGGTTCGGCCGCAACAGGGGTCCAGTTCGTCGGGACTTGTGGAGACGAGGCCGAGGAAAATGTAATTGGGATCCCAGAACTCGTTGAGGGTGACGGTCTTCTTCTTGTTTTGCGTGGCCGAGTTGTACATCGCCCCACCGATGATTACCTGGGGAATATCCAGCATATGGGCCACCTGGGCGGCGGAGAGTTTCTCGATATCGATGCCGGGGAAGGTGTATTTCAGGCGATCCACGACGAAGGGGTTGCTCTTCAACGCACGAAAGAGTTTCCAGTTCATCTCCAGCATATTGGGAAGAACGCCGTAGTTATTTCGCATGTAAGAGACGGCGTCTTTAACGATATCGATGGGATTCCCTGGACTCTCTGACGCATTGATGGCGGCGGAGGCGGTGTCGGTATAAAAATTGGACTCGTTGAGGATTCGGTCCGCAACGCGTTTCTCCTGATTCCGGCCAATAATGCCCCGAGCCCTTTTGACGGCCAGAGTATCCACAGAGACCCCGCTGACACGACGCTCGTACTTCGCGCGATCGGTATCGTCGATGGGCTCTTCATGACCTTGCTCCCGGGTCTTGTAAAATCCCGTTTCATAGGTCCAGTCGGATCGATTATAGGCCGTACGGGGAGCGCGTTCCGTCTCTTCGAGGGAGTTAAACGCCTCTTCGGGCAAAACGGAGAAGGTTCCGGAGGCGTCCGGAACTAAGAGAGGCGGCATCAACTGCATGCCGATCAGTCCCAGGTCCTCAAATTCCAGGCCCTCTTCCACAACCAGCCCCAGATCGGGACGGTAAACGGGGGTGCCTTCGGTTGGTCTCATATTGGTGTCCTCATCGGTATAGGTTTGGGATGGCCACATGCCGTATACATGGGGCTTAGGTGACGGTGATGGTCTTTCCGTCGTTGTAGGGGAGCGCCTCGATGACGTCTCCATCGGCGGTGGCCGCCGATAGGGCCTTACCCACCCTGCGATAGGTACCGGCGGCGGTGGGAAGGGCTGTCGCCTTACCAGATGCCCCGGCAAAGATATCGGCCCCCAAGGCGATCACTTCGGCGGCTTCCAATTCCAGGCTGCCCGGGTTGTTGAGGGTCTTCACCCCCACGGGATCGCCCGCGATGGCATCGTAGAGAGTGGCCCCGATGGGGTCATCGGTGGCAGAGGCGGTGCAGTAAATAACCGTTCCAGAGGCGAGCTTTACCAGGCGCTGCCCGTTGACACCGCCTGTGCCGGCTGTTCTGGTTAAAGGTCCGTTGTTCCATGTCATGATGGGGCCTCGTTTATAAGGGGGTAATGGTTTGCACCCGGCGGGGCGGGTTCTATCTTTGCTGTTTTTTCAGCCAGGCGCTGTGGGCCTCGGGGTGTACGGCGGCGACAGCCTGCATGGCCGCGCTCTTGGTGCAGCCTGTATTGGCCGCTATATGGGTTGAGACCAGGGCGTCGAAGTCCTCTCCGCCGCCGCCACCCC
>JABXKT010000174.1 GCA_013619155.1 Desulfobacteraceae bacterium | reverse complement strand
CAACGCCCACCACGTAATATCGAGAAGAAAACTCTTGCCCAAGCCGTTGTCTCCAGTCAGGAGATTAAGACGTGGGGCCAACTCCATCTCCATGGAAGGTGCCGGACCAACATTGGTCATTTCCAAGCGTTTGAGCATGATTATTCTCCTTTGGGTCCTGTCCGAAGGGACACACAGCGAAAAAAATCACTGCTCTTGAAAAATTTTCTTTGAATAAAGCCATATTAAACATCCACACAAGATTCTCATATCTTCATCGACATTTCAAACATAGAGAACATGGCCCCTTTTCCTGTGCGGCATCTAAGATGGTATTGGCACGGATTAAAAACGGATTTTCCTTTAAATAAAGGTGTGTTGGGCATCCACACAAGAGTCTCATATCTTCATCGGCTTTCAAGCATAGAGAGCATGGCCCCTTTTTTCTGTTTTGTTAAATAATTTGAAACCCTTGTGGATACTGAGATATCATGCTGCACGTGTGACGTAAATATGGGTGTAATGATTTTCTGTCTGGTATATTCAAATTTTCTCAATAGTCAGGTGAAATATGACTCTATTGTCCGGTAGGTCCAGCAGGGCGAGGTACTGTTTAAAGCGGTGGAGCAATTTGCTGGCCTTGGTGGTGACATCATTTGTAATCGTTTTTTTACTTTGGACCATTTGGCAAGGCCTACAATTTAAGCTATTTGAACCATTAAAAAAACTTCCATTGCTGGTGCATTGGTGCCTTTGTGCTCTTATCGGCGGAGTCATATTTACAGCCTTGAAGCGTTTCAGGGCATTGCCCCACTTAACAAAGTGGCGGTGGAGCCATCCCCCTGTATGGCTCGCAGGGGTTTTGGGTTGCATTCCATTTGTGTATTTTGTTTTTGGTGTTCAAGTAATAATGGAATGTTTCAAAATACCTGAGTTTTTACGCAGTTTATTTATTGATTATTTGGCATTATTTTTGGGCGGCGCTGTGGCTCTTTGGCTTAAAGATACTGATAACAATACTTCCGTTGGCTCACTGACCATACCCCCGAAGACTATCAGTTTTGATGGAGATGAAACCCAGGAGGAGACAGATTTTTTAAATTGGATTCATCGGGAAGAACCCACAGATGAAGATAAGTTGGATATGGGCATTTACGCCAAAAGGATTGCGGCATATTTAATCGAGGTATCCCCAAAGACAATTGGGCTTGTGGGAGACTATGGCATTGGAAAATCCAGCATTCTAAAAATGGCAAAAAAAAGAATTAATGCCGAAGATATTCCCAAAGAAGAAAGGGGTTACCAGGGAGCCTTTCTTTTCTGCGACGTGGACGGGTGGGCAAGAAATAAGGGCTCAGTTGCCGCACAGATATTGGATAAGATGATTGAAACTCTGTCAGAGAGGGTTGATGTGAGTTCTCTTGTCGGTGTTCCCTCAGGCTATACCGCAGCACTTCAAAAAGTATCTTTTTCGACGGCTCAGGCAGTTGGTACATTGCTTTCGGTGAAGACAGACCCCTTACAGCAATTGAAAAAGCTGGATAGGGTTCTTGCCGCTTGTGACATCAGGATGGTTGTTTTCCTGGAAGACCTGGATCGAAATACAGACGAGACCATCATAAGAGATGAACTACCCGGCCTGCTTTCGCGCTTCCGTTCGCTGGATCATGTGGCATTCATTTTGGCCATCGGAACAAAACCGAGCTATGGAGAGATATTGACTCGGCTTTGCGATTATCGTTTGGATCTTGGGCCCAACGTAAATGAAGTCAGAAAAAAGATACGGATTTTTCGAGAGTGGGGATATTCACTATACAAAAAACATAATTTGTTGAATCCATATGAGTTGAGGGACCCTTCCAATGAAAGAAATGATTGGCGAGGGGAATTTATCGGTCAAAAGTCCGGTGGGGATATCATACCGCTTAATGCTTTGTGTGAACTCCTGAAGAACCCCAGGGAGTTAAAGCTGTGCCTGCGTAATACATATCACTGCTGGTGCAAGCTTAAAGGTGAAGTGGAATTTGATATGATGCTTGTTATCCAAGCATTGCGTGTGGCTATCCCGGGAGGGTATGGAGCGTTATACCAGGGTCGGGACCTTCCCCGTTCTGAAATTGAAAAAATTATAGATGCGGATTCAAGGAGGAATGGCGCAGATAAAATCCTTGGCGAAGCAGTAACCAATGAGGACAATACCGATACCGCAAAATCGGAGAAAGGCCACAAGAGAAGATGCATCGACAGTCTTGTGAGTTATTTATTCAATGGGAAGGCTCCTCAGAGCATGTCCTGGACGAGAGGCGGTAGGGAGTTACAAGTCGATTATTGGGACAGGATACACAGGGAAGATTATGACATAGGCTATTCTGATCAAAGATTGTTGAAGGCATTTAATGAGTGGTGTGAATTCCGAACTATGTCGGCTGAAATGTTGGATGTGTTTGCCGATTATCAGAATAAAGATGTTCATGATGTATACCAATTTTTTTGCCCTTTGATGGACAAATTTTTCCGAAAATTGGAATTTGTTGATGGCTATGTAAAGGCGTTGTGCCTTATTGATAAAAATCCAGATGAGGTGGCAGAAAAACATGAAAAACTGCTGATTGCGCTAAGTAGTGTTGTGTCCTCTATGGATGAAAAAACAGGCGATGCAAAGTTTTTCAGGAACGTGTTTCAGCAGTTGGCGAAAAAGAACATGTATCTATTACATCGATGGGCCTTTCCCTCGTATGATAGTCCCGATATCATAATGGATTTTGTAAGTAAAGGGCTTGACGAGTGGGAAAATGATCCGATCGCATTCGGGGCAACACTAACACATGATGACTTTTCTGTTTCGAGTTTATTTCAGGCTGCTGAATCAAAGAAATCAACGCCTCTATTGAAACAATTCATTACCCTGATTCTTTCAGTGGATGATGAACATAAATCAGCCGCAGGATTTCAATTAGCTGGCCTGTTGAGTCGTCATAAGAATAGCCTGGATAATGATGACTGGAGCGTGTTGCTCTCAGACACAGATATGACCAAAAGGGCTTCTTATTTTATAACGAGCGCGTTGGACTGGAAATCTCGTAATAATGATAAAAATAAGTCAGCCCTATCTGATGGACAGACCTTGAAAATCATAGGTGAAGAATTTTTACGATGGGGCGATCAAGGATGAAGGGGTCGCGTCTTGACATCGGGCAAAAGCGCTGGACCTGTAAACTATTTTGTGTAAATAACTGAATTTCAAACCCAAGTCCCTACAGAGGAATCCCCATTTTTTTTTAAAAGAAGGAAGGAAAGCACATCTGACAAACAGACGGTTTTTGTCAAGAGTGTAGGCCTGCCCCCTTTACCCCCAATGAAATTGTCTTGGGTTGTGGATGACCAGATAAATGGAGACAACAGATGACCCAACGGAGCCACGCCATGGTAAAGACAACCCAAAATTGACCCCCTCCGATAACCCAATTTTGACCCACCCCTGTTAATTAAAAATGCACTTTATTTGTTTAACGATAACGTTGGGGATACCCGCCGCCCTCAAGGGCGGCGGGCGATCGTGAGGTGTGGGCTCTGCCCCTTCATTGCCGCTAATCTCGTCTCTGGCTTTTCAATGTTTCTTTGAGTCGATAGCTATCCCAGTTGCAAGGGATCACATGGGCTTTGTGTGTGAGACGATCCAGCAAAGCGGCCGTCAGGTTAGGATCCCCAAAAACCTGGGTCCAGTCACCAAAACCTAAGTTAGTGGTAATGATGACAGACCTTTTCTCGTGGCGTTCCGCCAACACCTGGAAGAGCAATTCACCACCCTCCTTCGAGAAGGGGACGTAGCCCAGTTCATCAACGATGAGAAGCCCGTATCCTGCATACCGCTTCAACATACGGTTAAGTCCTTTTTTATCCACGGCTTCAATCAACTCATTGGTAAGACCGCATCCCGTTACAAACCGGGTACGATAACCTGCAGTGCATGCTTCTATCCCCAATGCGGTTGCCAAATGGGTTTTTCCGGCACCACTTTTCCCCATGAAGATAATATTTCGTTTTTCTTTAAGGTATTCACCTGTTGCAAGCTCTCTGATAAGTCGTCTGTCCAATTCAGGAACGGCTTCAAAATCGAACGTTTCAAGAGGTTTAAAAATTGGGTATCCCGCTTCTTTAATACGCCTTTTTCGCCCATTTTCTGTGCGATGCCGGACCTCCGTTTCGCTCAGATTCAATAAAAACTCCTCATAGGGAATGCTATTTTCTTTGGCCTGCCTCAGTTCGTTTTCCAAGTTTTTCATCATCGATGATAGCCTGAGCGACTTCAAATTCTCGGTTAAAAGGGCACGCATGGCTGCATTCATAGGGTATCTCCCAACTGCTGGTAAACGGCTGTATCTGCTGGAGGAAGGGTGGGCCAGCCTGCGGCACGTTTAGCCTGTTTTTCAGAAGGCCTTGTGGCGGCATTCAATGCATACTCTACAGTGGCAAGGGATTCTGCACCTGAGGTGAGGGCAAGTTCCACCGCGGCTTCAACTTCAACAGTGGGATACGCTTTGTAAAGCATCAAAACCGAGACAAAATCCCGAGTTCCTCGCGTGTATCCGTACTTAAGACGAAGTCGCTCCAGCAGATTTTCAAGACAGTCGGACCAACTCTCTCGCCACTTACGGATAGGGCGTGCGGTATCAAACGCCTGGGGACGCTGACGGATAAGCTCCAGATAGTGATCTGGATCAAGGCTCCACTGATTGTTGTTATACAGTCGCTTGTGGGATGCGATGCGCACTTGCCCGTAAAATATCTCCACCCGGTCCACATAGAGCAGTGCCCTGGCCTTGACATGGACATAGCGTGTGGGCACGGAGTATCGATTTTTATCGATGATAGCCGTTGAATATTTGTCAATCTTGGAGATGCACATGTCGATATTGCTGAACGGAACCTCGGGAAGCGGCAATAAGCTGCTTTTTTCTGCATCATAGAAGTTATTGACGCTCTCCTCACGGCCCGCCTGTCGGTGGTCCCCATAGGTGATGCATGCTTCAAGAAGCCTGTCATTCAACTCTTCAAGAGAGTTAACCTCAGGCATTGGAACCATGTAGTTGCGCCGAGCATACCCAACCAATCCTTCAACGCCCCCCTTTTCATGGCCTGCCCTGGGATTACAAAAACGAGGTGTAAAATTGTAATAGCCCATAAACCGGGCATAGCCATCCTGGAGATCTCGCTTTTTTCCCCGATAAATTTTTTGGACTGCTGTGCTGAGATTGTCGTAAATCAACACGGGGAACACCCCTCCAAAAAAGGCAAAGGCCTGTACATGCGCATCAAAAAGGGCTTGTTGTCGCTCGCAAGGGTAGCAGCGGACAAAATGCTTGCCGGAGTATTTTGAGCGCATGCAGAAATGCTTGAGCTTCACCCCCTCACCCTGGATCAAAGCATGACAGGTGCCCCAGTCCACTTCTGCCTCCCCACCAGGCATCGGATCACATGGGATAAAGGCAGCACATGGACTCAAGCCAATGCGAAGTTTTGCCGCTCTCACATATTTTCGCACGGTTGTTTCTGAGCCTTCATAACCGTGCTCCTGCCGCAATCGATTGTAGACCCTAACCGCGGTATGTCGTTGCTTCTTTGGCTGGGACTTATCATTTTCGAGCCATTTATCAATGATTTCAAGATATGATCCAATGGCCGGATAAGGCTGGACGGCACGTGGAGAGTACCCGTGGTGCTCTCCCTGCAGCACTTTCTTAATTGTGTTTCTGGAGTGTCCCGTTTCCCGTGCAATTTGCCGGATCGTTTTTTTGTAGACCCGATGAGATGTCCGTATGTGAGCGTATTGATCCACCTTTAGCATCCTCCTTCCCCCTGATCGGTTCAGTTGAGTGTTAATGAACCTTACAGTAGGGAGTTTGGGGTGGGTCAATTTTCGATTATCGTTTTGCCCTTTAGGGGGTCAATTTTAGGTTATCGAAACTACACGCCAACCCCGAATATGTCAGTTTTATCAATTCAGAAGAGTGGAGGAAGATCAAGAAGGCGCTGTTCGCCGTTCGCAGGAAAATATGCGAAGAGTGTGGGGCGGTTGATGTCATCCATGTACATCACCTCACTTACAAACGGTTTGGTGGGAAAGAACGCCAAGAGGATCTCAAAGTCCTTTGCGAACCTTGTCACATGGCGTTGCATGAGCGAAAATGCCCTATCCCGAAAATACAGAGGCAAACCCAGCCATACTACCGGAAGCTCGCCATCCAATACCTGGGCATTAAAAAGAGCGGCGGAAAAGGATGGGGAAGCCTTGCCAAGTTGGTGGCGAACCGACTTGGCGACTCTCAATCTTTTAACGGGAGGGATCACGCAAAACGATATGTGAAAAAGACCCTATCGACGATCAAAGAAGAACGCCAAACGAATGCCATCACAACTGGTCCTTTTTGAGCGTCAGTAGTTTGTATTGAAGGCAAACCATCACACATTTCGATATATTGTATTCCAACACCCTGCCTGGCGGAGTCCTTCTATACACAATTTTACCGTAAGGGAAAAATATCTTGTCATCGTACGACAGTCACCATATAATTACCGAACGGGATTAAAAATTACTTCTACAATCAAAAACCCCTTATAACACCCGAACGGGAATACAATGACCCCATCATCAGAGATGACCCTCATAAAAAATGCGACCGATATTGGCAAAATGATTCGCGCCAAAAGAAAAGAGATTGAAATGACCCAGGCTGATTTTGCAGGGCTCTGCAATGTGGGGATCCGATTTATATCTGAACTCGAAAACGGGAAGCCAACCCTTGAGTTTGATCGTGTATTACGGGTTACCCAGCTCATTGGGATTGATCTCTTTGCAAAAGGCAGGTGATAGGTGCAGGATCTTCACCTTTGAGTACAGGAATGTAAACTATTTCGTGTAAATGGCTGGATTTCGAGCTTAAGTTCCCGCAGGTAAATTCCCAATTTTTAAAAGAGATGTTCTCTATGTAGATCCGGTCAACGGCCAATACGTCCTCGGCAAGAGACTGTCATAAAAATCAGGCCTCCCGGAGATAAATTTATCCTTGCCATTATCCGGATG
>JABXKT010000173.1 GCA_013619155.1 Desulfobacteraceae bacterium | reverse complement strand
CGATGTGCCATCTGTCTTCCACAGGGTCGATTCTGTACCCGTTGGGGCGGTGCGGAAGAAGAGGTGATTTCCCATTGCCGTAAACGAGGGGTATGCGGCATCGGTCACCCCCTCTTTTAGGGGCGCTGGCACGCCATCCACCGTAGTGGTAAAGAGCCTTTGGTCTCCATTACCGTCGTTAGGGGTATAGAAGTACCGCTTGCCCGACTTAAACAGACGGGTGGAGAAGGAGACCGAGTCACCGGTGGGGTTGGTGTCGTGGAAGAGGGTGGCCGTGCTTCCGTCCGTTCTCCAGAGCTCCACGCCATGGGTGGCGTCGGCAAAGGGGATGAGGATGGATGGCTTATGGGAGATGATACACTCCTTTTCACTGGTGTAGGTGCCGTCGCTGACGCGGATGATCACCCGTTGGCTCAAGGTGCTCTCCGAGTCGAAGGCCCCCGTGGAGAGGGTGCCGGTGCAGTCGTAACCCCCTATTGCGTTGGGGGTAGAGGTGATGGGGGCGATGATGGTGCCGGCGTACCCGGCCGGGGTGGCGATGGGAACGATCTCCATCGTGATTTCCAGCTCACTTAGGGGCGTATCCCGGTCTGTGACGGTGAAGGAGATATCAAGGGTCTCTAAGGTGCCAACCTTGATCGTCGTCCCCAGCATATCTCCGGTAATCTGTGGGCCCTTATACGCGGCACCGTCGTAGAGGCTGAGCAGATGAAGGGTTGTCCCTTCAAAACCTAAGGCCAGGTCCCGGTCGGTGTCCGCAAATTCGAAGCGGCCCACTTTTTCACTGCTTTGATAGACATTTTCATCGCCTCTGTGGGGGCTGACGGCCGATTTAAGGTAGCCCGAGCAGGTGATGCCGTCGGCGCAGTAGTAGGCGCCGTCGGGATTGTAGCGAAGGGAGGGGACATTCTGATACGAGGATCGATCTTTGAAGTAGTAGGCATCGGTAAATCGATCATACTGGAGCTGGAAAAGATTTAGTCCCAGCCGCACCACCGATGAGGCACCCTCGATAGTTGAGACGCACTGCAGGTCGTTGACGCGGTCTCTGAAGGAGAAGATGGTTTTAAGGGGGTAATACGACTTGATATGGACCTCATAGGGCGGCGAATAGAAAATATCCAGGGTATCGGTCAGCTCCAGTCGGTGGCTGTCGTTGATGGTAAAGAGCAGGATGTCGTTGCCCACCAGTTCAAAGAGACAGTCCAGGTTTTCATTGGTGCAGCTCTCCTGAACGGTTTCCCAGTTGGGCCACCAGGCCACACCCTCTTCGCCGAATACCAGCGTTCGGGTGAGTGCGGCCACATGGGTCTCATCAATAAACTCGATGCTTGTTAAAGGGGCCCCCGCGCCGAAGGAGCTGGATGAGAGACGGGTGATCTCTGTGGTCTCCCCCTCATTTTCCGCCAGGTCAAGTTCATATATATTGAGGTGAGTGTAGGCGGGGATCTTTTTGTCCGGGCCGGCGGCATAGTCCATCGGCACGAAGGGAACCAGTAAACGGGTGCGATTCGGGGAGAGCTTTGCCTTTAAGAGACTGGTGACCGGATTGTCCTCTTCGTCTTTAACGAGCACACTGGTTTCGAGGGCCATGGCCCCATCGTCTGTGTACTTCACGATCATGAGCCGCGCGCCATCATGGTGGGAGATTCCAAAGAGCATGCGATTTCCCGGAAGGAGGCGCACTATGGGCAGTGGCAATGTCTTGGTGGAGAGAGTTTTTGGCGAGGAGAGGGACGCCTTGATGGGCGCGAGATCTCCGGTAAAGGTATTTACATCATAGGTGAATTGTTGGCTCAGGTAGTAGGGGCCGATGCCATATTTAAATAGGTCGGCCGTTGTCAGGGAGTCGCCGACAATGGCCGCGCCCTGGTATACATCGAGGATGCGGCCATCGGCCGGGGTGCTGGCCATGGATTTCATCTTCATGGAGAGGGTGTCCCGGCCGCTTGCCATGAGGCCAAGGTCGAGGGAGGTGTCCACCATGGGGTGGGGGATACTCATATCCCCCATGGTCAGGTTGATGGTCAAAGAGACCAGGGCGCTGGGCCGTCGGTTTCGGTTGTGGGCTTTCTGGCGCTCGAAATCGGGGCTCAAGGGGTTCTCCAGTGAGAGCTGATTGCTGGAGTTGTAGATGGGGTATTCTGTGATTTTAAGCTGATAGTCATTGCCGCCCAGAAATGCCCATTTAAAGTCGGCGTGTGTGTTAAAGATCTCTTCCAGCGGGATGGTCTGGCTGAAGATACCGATCATGTCGTCGTCTTCCACGCTCATGGCGTCATCTTCCACCACGGCCAGCTCCACATAGATGGCGGCGGCGTTGTATCCGCCCCCGGAGTAGAGGATCGTATGAGGGGTCTCCAGTGTCTGGCCATCCTTTACACCGGCAAATCGCAGGTAATTCCAGGGGTGATACTTATCGATGATGGCCTCACTCTCGGTGAATACCCGATGCAGGGCCTCCCCTTGCTGGGGTGTGTCACTGACTACCCCCACAAAGGGGATAAAGTTGATCTCTGCCGTGTTGCCCGCCTCCTCATAATTCGACAAGATTTTCACCCGGTCGAGAGCCACGGAGAGGTTCGATACGGGTACGGAGCTCACCCGTTTAAACTCGACTTCCGCCCGGGTTTTTTTGCCTGTGCCCAAAAGGTATTTGGCATTGGATTTTAAGACGTTGTTTCCGTTCCCGGCAGAACCCACACTCTCATAATTGGTGAGCAAACTATTGAGATCATCGAAGAGGTCTCTTCCTTCCGCGAGAGAATTGATATCGCTGCTCGTCTTTAAGCGTTGTCTCGCCGCCTCAATATTGCCGTCGCGGATTAGAGCCACAATATCTTCGGCCTCGGCCATAATCAGGGCGCTGCCTACGGCCGCCGACGTTCCGGCAATGAGCCTGTAGACATCTGCGGCGCTGCCCAGCGCTTCATAGTCCAGGTTGAGGAGGAGATCGGCATTTTTTGCAAATTGTAGGCCGGAACTCGAAAGACTTGCGCAATCACAGGCAATTTGCGCGTAATTAAGTCTCTGACCGTAGGTGTCTATCTCGCTGTTCTCTTCAGGCACCCCGGACATAAAAAATTTAAAAGAGTCCTGATGGTGGAGTCCATAAAAGGGGTCGCTGCTGGAGTAGCGGTTGATGCTGGCCCGGGCACTGCCCAAGGGGTCGTCCTGGGCGGCTAATTCTACGTCATGGAGATCGTCCACCAGATCCACCGACTCGCATATGAGGCCAATAAAATTGCCGGTGGCGATATTAAAGGTCTGGCTGGCCAGGTAACTGACAAAGGCCCAGTTTGCCGCATTGATATCGTAGGCATCCTGATCACTGGCCGTGTAATCGAAGGTGATGGGGAGGGTGCTTTGGATGAGGCGATCCAAGGGGACCCCGAAGATCGGCCGGTTGGTCTGGATTATGACGGGTATGCGGGGGTAATTCCCTGAGAGTGCGGCCACCAGGCACTCTGTATCGCCCGTTTCGCATCCCGTGAACTCCTGGGTTTTATAGGGCAGGCCGTCGTAGGGGAACTGGGCCGTGTCCACCTGCACGGTTCGGTCTTTCCAGTTCTGATACAAGTCGTAGTAGTTGGACAAGAGGTTCAGGTACTCGATATCCTGATACTGACGTTCAATCTTCTTGGAAAACTCATTCATGACCATCTGGGCCTTATAATGGTCGGGAACGGGCTCGGCCATATTGTAAGGGCCCAGCTCCCCCCGGACGCAGACGGCCGAATCACCGTTTTGATCCCGGCATTCGTAGACTTCCGGGTCGTTCTGATAATCGTAGGTGTGCTCCTCCTCGTAACAGCGTTGCAGGAGGTCAAACAGGGCTTTGTACTTGAAACAGGCCTTCTGGGGTTCAAATTCGTGGCCGCTCTTCTCTGATTTTTTCCACGCTTGCCAGAGCGCCACCTTCTCATTCAGTGTATCGCCACTATTGATGATATCATCAATATACGAGGGAATGAGGAAGGTGGGTGACATGTTGGTATTTAAATCAATGGTCACCTCGCCTTCATTAAAGGCACCCGTCTCCCCTTGGGTTTTTAGGGAAATATTCTTCACGATACCGAGCATAAACTCTTTGGTCTGTACGTCGGTATCGGTATCGACGAGGGTGGTGAGGTTTGGGAAATTTTCGCTATTTAAAATGAGGGCTTGGGGCGCTATCTCCGTGATCTGGTTTGCATTGACGGTC
Organism: Desulfobacteraceae bacterium; assembly: GCA_013619155.1. Classification (GTDB taxonomy): domain Bacteria; phylum Desulfobacterota; class Desulfobacteria; order Desulfobacterales; family Desulfolunaceae; genus Desulfoluna. Next base: position 2,938 of record JABXKT010000173.1, on the reverse strand, counting down.
ATACTCTCCGGGGGCAGGATATCCAGACGCCAGATACCGGAGTCTCTGTCCACGGTGTCGGCAAGGCCATGTTGATCGCCCGTGTAGATATCGCCGTAGGGAGAGTAGAGGAGAAAGGTAAAGGGGGCGATTTCGGCATTATCGGACTCCATTTTGAATCGTAAATCCAGTTGATCCAGGTGGGATCCTAGGGTGCTGAAGGTATAGGATTTGGGGTGGAAGAGGGGGCCAGAGTCCAGAAGCTCGGCGGGTGTTTCATTTTTTAAGTACTGTATGCCGTCTAAGAAGGCGTGGCCGGTGAGGCGCTCGGGGGTGATCATCTCGACGAGGGTCACATCATAGGTGGTACTGGCACCGACAAAGCGAAAGGGGGTGCACCGGTTCTTTCGGGTGATTGGTAGGTAGTAGACCTGGGTGTCGGTGGAGGTGCCAGAAGCGAGGGTGATACCATCACTATCCACGATGGTTGCCGCCCGGCTGGTGACAATGACGGCGATGCCGGTTTCAGGAAAAGAGACCGTGGCATCGCCCCCTTCTGAGGTGACGAGAAGGGTGTTGATGGGCTCCCCATCCTGGGCAATGGCCATGGGGATATGGGGGAGGACAGCGATGGCGCAGGCAGACGGGTGGGGGGCGAGCTCACCGATATCCCCACCTGCCTTTAGCTCATCCACGGCATTGACCATTGTGTATCCGGGTGCCATGGCCCCTTCGGGTGTGCCGGAGAGCTTGAGATATTGGGCCCCTCCGCTCTTTGGGGGGATCGTGTTCCGGGCCATGATGTTTTGAGACCTCTGGTCAAGATTCCCGAAGTTGTTGATGATTGTCGTCTTACCAAAGGCGGTTTGTAAGGCGCGGAACGTCTCCATGGAGAGGGGGGGCTGGCCCCGTAATTGCAACTTTCGGTTTAATTTTTTTAATTTTTCCCCATTGAGTGTGGTCAGCGCGCTATCGGTGGCCTGCAGTGGGAATATCTCCGGGTCCGGGAGCCGAATAAACGCCTGGGTGGCCAACGGAGAGTGGGGCAGCGCTTTGAGTGCGGTGATCACTTCGGCGGGGATGCCCTGGGCCTCAAGCTTTTTGTATTCGATATTTTTATTATTGTCTTTCAGGAGGGTGATGATTTTTTCTGAGGGGATCGCACTGTTTTCATTTTGTATCTCCACCATCAGGGAGAGGAGGCCCACCTGGGAGATTTTATCTTTCAGGGCCTCCGGGGTGGTGATGCCGATGGCGGCAAAGAGGTTTTCAGGATCCTGCAAGGCAACGGTTGGGGGATTGGTCTCTGGAGGATTGGTCTCTGGGGGAGGGGAGCTGTCGCTGTTCCCACATCCCCCCATGACGAGCGTTAATATAATGAAGAGTGTCGGGATAAAGAGTGTGTGGAATCGCTTAGGTGATGGTTGTTTGAATCGATGCATATAGTTCTCCTGCGGATGTGGTGTTCAAGACAATGGTATTGTCTGGACATGGGCCCTATGGGATCATTACATGGATTTTAATTCTCGATTATTGCGGCAAAAACAGGTGGAGAGGGTTGGATGTCAATGGTTGTGGGATGATCATCCCATGCGTTGGTGCAATGCCGGCTCTTTTAGCGGCCGTATCTTGACTTTGGATACTTTGGTGTAGGGGTTGTCAGATTATGCTCGGATAATAAGCTATAGTATTTTTAATTGACGATCGATTGGCTTGTTATTGTTAATAATTGACATCCGTGATGTTTTTATTATCGAACTAAGATATAATATGACTCATTATCTATTTCTCAAAGATGAATCTATTCGTCAAGTTTAATTATTACTATTTAAATAGCCGTGACTTAGCTTTTTAAAAAATGTGACAAGATTACTCTTGTCCACGCCACCCGCCGGTAAGCGGGTCCCTTCGACCCGCAAAACATCGCCTCCTAGGGGGTACCTCATGTCCGCTTGGTCTACTCTTTCCCTTGGGGGGCCAGGATGGTGAGCAGGACTCCGGTGAGGATGAGGGCGCTGCCGCCGTAGCCCAGAAGGCCCATGGTCTCGTTCCAGAGAAGCCAGGCAAAGAGGGTGGCCACCACGGGCTCTAAGGTGGCGGTGAGTACAGCCCGTGTGGGGGGCAGGTAACGCAGGCCGATATAGTAGAGGCTGTTGGCGCTGTAGGAGAAGAGGGCCAGGAGTAGGAGCTGGAACCAGCTTACGGGACTCTTGGTGGTAAAATCTACGAAGGGTAAGAGGCCCAGGATGCCCGAGGGGAGTATCCAGAAGAAGAGGGTATAGGGGGGATAAGTGCCGGAGAATTTTTTCCCGATAATATAGTAAAGGGAGTAGCAGGCCCCGGCGGTGAGACCCCAGATAGTGGCGCGTCCTATAGAGTCTCCGGCCGTGGCTCCGCCATCCAAGCATATGCCCCCGACGCCGGCCACGGCCAGGATCATGGCAATCCCTTTTAAAAGGGTCATGCGCTCTCCGAAGAGAAAGTAGGAGAGGAGGGCGACCCAGAAGGGGGCCGTGTAGAGAAGTACCGAGGCCAGGGCAGCACCGCCGGTGTCGATGGCCATCATGTTGGCCGTGTAAAAGAGGGAGATGCCCACAAGGCCGAAAGCACAGAGGATGGGCAGATCTTTTTTATTTATCGCAATCTTTTTTTTGGCCGTGGCATGTATGGCAAATAGCATCCAGGTGAGGAGGGCGCGGAAGAAGCTGGCCTCGATGGGGGACATCCCGGCGGCAAATAGGTAGCGTGAGACAGGGCCGAGAAGTCCCCAGAGGAGGGCGGCACCAAAGATAAGAAAATAGCCTTTAAGATTCGATTGTGAGGTAGTTGGCACGCGGGGGGGCTCCTTCGAAGGTATGTCAAGGGGGATCTTTAAGTATTCCTCCCGGTGGGGGCCGAGGCTCTCCTGTGGGGCTGGGCGGCACCGTGAAGCCCAGACCCAAGCTTTACGGTGCCTGGA
>JABXKT010000310.1 GCA_013619155.1 Desulfobacteraceae bacterium | reverse complement strand
CAGCAATAGTAATAGTTTCTTTCATGATTTTAAGAGCTATATGGAATAGGATCCACAATGGTAATGCTGATTATACCTACAGCTGTAAGTGGAAATATTCAGGAGATCCTGAGTACTGTTACCATACTAATTGTGGAGAAGCTTTTCAATTCTTATCTGGAGGACTAAAGGATAACAATTTTATGTATTGTCCTTACTGCTCTAGGAAAGTTGAGGAGGAAAAATGATGTTTAAGAAATGGCATAACAAACCATACAAAATAATCTTTGGAGACACAACTTATAAGCTGGTTTATGCTAACAGTGAAGCTGAAGCTATTAAGAGAGTCAATAAGGATGGAGCTTTCATCAGTAAAATAACTGAGCTGGTTGAGACTCATAACAAATCAAGAGTTGGATTGATCCTGGAACTAGACATAGAAGATTCTGAAAGATTTCATCTGGAAGAGGAAAGCTTGAAAGGTTTCATAGTCAAGAAATATGGGAAGGATTGTTTTGATCCTTTAAGTGATGATAACAAACATGAAAATAGTTACACTGCAAAACAAGGTAGAAAATTAGGAGGAACAAATGCACAAAAAAATGGAGAAGAAAATGAGCAAATTCAAGACAACAGTTAGGATCTTAACTGGTAAAAACACAACTGGAACAATCTGGTTAGGAGTATCAATCTTTATTGGTCTAGGACTAATAGTTCTAGATCTGTTTGTTAAGCAAGGGATCTATTCAGCATTTGCATTTCCAATTCTGTACAATGCTATGGACCTTATTGGTTACAGAAACATAGTGAAAGATGGAATTGAATCTGTTCCAGAGCATGAATATTTTATACCTCAGATCACTCAAGCTTACAGGATCCTCCAGCATACATGGGAATTTTTGTTAGCTGTAGTCATAGGATTAACAGCTGGATGGGAATGGATGGGATTAGGTTTGTTGCTGAAGTTCACATCATCAGCTGACATACTCTATCATCTGCTAGGAGAATATGAGATGTTTCCTAAATACTGGTACTATCAAGGATGGACAATAATAGGATGGTTCTGGTTCAGGAGAGATATACATCTAAGGAAAGAAATACCTGGAACCTTAGTCTATATTCAATGTGTAGCTGGAATAGCTATAACAGTACTCTATTACATTCTGAGGACATAATACTATGAGTTTTATACACATGGATCCAGAGAATATTCTTTGGGATGAGCATGTAAAGAGGTTTAGCAAAGGAGAGATAATTGAAATGTTGAGAGAAGAAAAGAGAAAAATGAAGCTCATGAGAGAGATAATTGAAGCTCATAAAGCAATAATTAAACAAGCAAGTCAAAGACTTGATTTAAGCAAACATTTGAGAGTTGAAGTATGAAAAAGAAAAAC
>JABXKT010000172.1 GCA_013619155.1 Desulfobacteraceae bacterium | reverse complement strand
TTTTTCTTACAATCTGAAATAGTTGTAAAGAGAGGATGTATAAGCACATCATTGTCGTAATGACCACAGTGATGGCTGAGAATAAGTGGTAACCAGAAATCGAAATGACTTGATGATACCTGTTTGGCAATCCCAGCCCGTAAAAATTGGCAAAAACGTGGCCTCCGGAGGCCAGTCTTCACCGCACGGCCTCGCTTGAAAAGGGTTGCGAAGCCACGCGAGGCAAACACACCTCAAAATCGGACGACCACAAATATGGCTGTAAAAGGATGGTAATCAAGAATTTTTTGGGAGGGGGGATAGGAAACGACACGATGCATCACAGAAAGGGGGGAGACGAGACGGCTGATGGCGCCCAAAAAAGGAAAATCAGGAGTCGGCCGATTCTGGGGGCTCTTCTGGGGCAAACTCCGCCTCGAAATTCGCCACCCCGTCCAGAGTCTGGGTCACGATAATCTTAACCACCTTCAGATCGCTCAGATGATCTCTCAAGTACGGCAAAAGGATCATCTTCAAATCCCCCAGGACCTCCTGAAAATGGTTGAGGCTCCGCACATCCCGATACTTAAGACGGCTCATATGAAGCACCAGGGCCTCACGAAGGCTTGGATGAAGTCGATACCCGCCGCTCGGCTCGCCCGAGGGGAGACGCCGCTCCTCCACATAGGGGGTCGCCTCGGCGTCGACGACGACAACCTCCAGTTGCACACATAAGTAACGGCTCTCTTCATTGAGACGCGCCTTGGTGAGCCCCACAATGAGAGGCCCCGTGGCCACCGAAACCCGGGGAATCCCGTCCTCCTCCTCTTCCGGAGTCTTGCTGCTTCTCAGGCGATCCCAGGAGATCCGTCCCCCGGTGGGGGAGCGCAAGAGCATGCGACTGCCGGTCAAGCGCTCGATAAGATAGGTGACCGGGGTATCCACCTCCCAGGGGCTCTCCCCTTCCACCACCTCAGGAGTCATCACGAGGAGCAGGGGGTCCCCTTCCACCTCGGGTGTAAGAAGCTGCCACTTGCCATCCACCTTGGCATTTTTTCCCGTATCATCGATCTTAGAATGCTGCCCCTCCACGAGGCGAAGGGTGCCAAAGGAGCCATTGGCCCGAAAGGTGATGATGGTGTGATAACTGGCAATGGTATCTTTCCAGGGCCCTATGATGATCTTTCTCTCCTGGGGCTCTCGGTCACACGCCACCAGAAAGAGAAGCAGGAGGGCAATCCAGCATATCCAGCGTCCCCCTCCCCTCTTTTTGATCCCTCTTTCCACGTGATATCGTCCCTATAAAAAATACAGATTCATCAATAAGGGCCTCCCGTCCGCCATTCTCTCCCTCTTTGTTCCCCTCAAAACCTAAGAATACGACCAACTATTCAGCGATGCCTCCGGTGACCCTACCGGGGCCCAATTTTGGCCATAATTTTATAGAGCACAGTGTGACAAAAAAGATCTGGGTTACATTTATAAAAATCGTTGCGAAGGATCTCACCGCTGAGGAGCGGGATAAGATCATTCGCACCTTCGGTGCCTGGCCGCCGGATGCGCATCTTTTCACGTCCATTTTAACCATAAAAGGCATTTTTTCAGTGAGCTGAATAGTTACGAATACTCACCCTTTTATCGCGCATCTGGACCAAAACTTTAGGCGTCCCCCTGAAGGAGCCCACCGCCTCGCCTTTACATAGAGACCTTAGGCTCATATACTCCCTACTCATCATATTTCCCTTGACCAAGGAGCCCTTCAAAAAATGAGCGATAATTTTGACGTAAGAGCCAAAGAGTGGGATGAAAAACCCGAACGACACGAACGATCCCAAGCCGTTGCACGCGCCATAAAGGCAAGCGGTATCACCCCAAAAACTGCCTTGGAATTCGGGTGCGGAACGGGACTCCTCACCTTCGCCCTGCGACCCTTTGCCGAGCAGACGGTACTGGCCGATACCTCCCCGGGCATGATCGATGTCCTCACAAAAAAAGTTGAGGACCACGGGGCCGTGGACCTATCCCCGCGTCTCATCTCAGAAGGGGCCCCAGAACTCGAAAAAAGCACCTTCGATGTCATCTACAGCCTCTTGACCCTTCACCACATCGAAGATACCGCAAAGACCCTCACCCTATTCCGGGACCACCTGACCCCGGACGGTGTCCTCTTCATCTGCGATCTGGACGAGGAGAGCGGCAGCTTCCACGGAGACAATTTTTCCGGCCACTGCGGATTCAGCCGAGAGAGCCTCACCGGGCAACTCAAGAGGGCCGGTTTCTCATCGGTTACCTTTCAAACCTGCCATGCGATTCATAAAGAGGTGAACGGCTGCCTCACCCCCTTCCCCCTCTTCCTGGCGACGGCCCGACCTTAAACGGCCCCTCGATACAAAAAAATACCCCGCCAAATATATTTGACGGGGCGTTTTTTATACCGACTAAAACCTAAAAATTGCAAGCGTCCTTTGGCCGGATATGCAAGGCACCGGACATGCCGCTGTAGTATTTTACCGCAATTGTTTGGTAACGCGGCAGCTCCGGTCAAAGGGTGTTCCCACTTCTGCATTTTCGGCTACCGTAACGTTGATGGCCAGCAGAACGCATGGTAAATACTTGGAATGGTAGTATTTTGGCCAGAACACAAAACGGTGAATGCAATTTTTAGGTAAAAAACGAACAAACTACTGGGAACCGGACGGTGTGACACCCTTTTTCACCGCCGTATCAATGGCGCTGTGGATCTGTTGAAATGACTCATCGAAACTCGTGGGTGAGACGCGCCCCACTTCAATAAATTTTACGACAATCTCTTTTGCCGCGCGAAGAACCTGCTCATCCATCGATGTCATCTTCATCGGTTCTCTCCCCTCATATGTGCGTTGGTATCTAAAAAAAAGGCCTTAGAGCCCCTTTGGGTACCACAAAAGACGCCTTACAGCCCCTTATTGCGCATCCGATACCGGATGCCCCTTCTCATATAACACAGATCGGACCTCTCCCGAGGGATCGCGTACCACCATCACCCCATCGGGTTGGCCCTTCGACCACACCCCTTGAAGTTCAGACCCATCGGCCAAGCGCCGAAGTCCCTGACCATGGTACCTGCCCGTATCAAATTCCCCCGAGTAGCGACTGCCATCGGCCAGGACCATCACCCCTTTGCCATGGGCCTTCAGAGCGACCACCGCCCCCGTATAAAAGGCCCCATCGGCATAGGTAACATCGAAACTCCCCTGCATAATCCCTTCGTGGAAGCGCCCTTTAAACCGGGTCCCCTCCCGGGTGAGGAGACTCCCCTTCCCTTCGAAGAGGTTTTTATGGAAGCCCCCCTCATAGCGGGTGCCATCTTCGGAGATGTAGACGCCCTGCCCCTCCATCACCCGACCATCTTCCATATACCCTAAAAATCGGGCACCACCGGCAAAGACCCACTCCCCTTTTCCCGCAATTTTATCTTCGATAAAGGGGCCGGTAAAAGTCGCACCATCGGGATAGACAACGGTGCCCTTGCCATGAAATCGGTTATTTTCAAACATCCCCTCATACCGAGTGCCATCGGGCTCCACGAGAACGCCCCGGCCCTGCATCTTTTCGTCAACGATACCCCCTGTGTAGAAGATACCGCCGGGAAAGGCGATCTCTCCATCACCGTCCAGGGCCCCATGGGTAAACACCCCTTTGAGGGTACTCCCATCGGGAGCCGTCAGGATGCCATCGCCATTCAGGGTATCATGCTCAAAAGAACCGATGTAGACGTGGCCATCCTTGTAGATTAGGGTCCCTTGACCATGCATATGGCCGCTTAAAAATTCCCCGGCGTAGACAGCCCCCTCCTTGAAGAGAAGCACCCCCTCACCCTCGGGGACCCCGTCCTTAAAGACGCCGGTAAGCCGCTTTCCCTCTTTCATAAAAAGCGTGCCATGACCATTGGGTCGCCCACCGGCAAAGGCTCCGATAAACCGTCGACCATCCCCATAGACAACGGTCCCCTGCCCGGCCTGGAGCCCTTGAATAAAGCCCCCCACATACCGAGTGCCATCGGGAAAAATCATCTCTCCCACCCCTTCGGGGAGCTCGGCCTTCATCTGACCCACATACCGGGTCCCATCGGCGAACACCCGGACGCCACTGCCGGAGGCGACATCCCCTTCAAAGGAGCCCTCATATCGCCCCCCATCGCCATATCGATAGACCCCTTGCCCCCCCTTACAATCCCCGCTTTCACAGTTCCCGGGAGTGTCCCCATACGAAAGGGAGACACCGCCCACTAAACAAAGGGCCAGCACATTCATCACCATTTTTTTTAACATCGACTCGTCACCTTCTGTCAGGCCGTGCAAAGCATCTTGCCGCCGTGTGGTATATATTTAAATTTCAAAAAAATTGAGGCGATAAAAAGATACCCGAAAAGAGGCCTTCTCAAAAAAAGGGAACAAAAGCCCCCTCTTCACATCGTTACGCATCATATCTTTGTCTATTTTGATGTGTACGCCAAGGCATAGTAACCTCATCTTCGGAATTTATTCCAAAAGAGATGGCCCATTAAATATAAATTTGATTTAATAGCCCATCGACCACAGATTTGTCAAACCAGAGCGGAGATGAGATATCGCCCCCCTTCCCTCTTCGTATCTTTAAGATGCATCCCACCCATCACGGTCTGACAAAAGATCATATACGCCGACCACACATGGAAAAAATCATATATTTTAAGAGTGTTATGCCACGTCCTCCGATGGTTTACCGCCCTTAAAGGGGAACCTTTATATGACCATCATTCTTCGATTGTCTTTTTTTCATACGTCTGGTAGGAATTAAAATTTTCTGCTTTAAAACCAAACGATACACTCACAGGCCACACCATATATTCATCTATACTCTCAGGTGACTTGGACATCAACCCACCGTACCATGAACCCCACGGTTCGATACCGGTTGACACCACCCCGGATACTTTGCCTTGCGTGTCATCGGCCTGACTCCAGGCCACCGGCCGAGTGACCGATACCATATACTATTAGGGAGACCATTTTGACCGAACTCATTATCACCCACCCGGGCTCTTCACATTTTGACGAATTTTTCGCACTCAGCCTCATCCTTGCCACCGATACTGAGGCCGACTTCATCATCGAGCGCCGGGAACCCACCATCGACGAGATAAACGATCCCACCATCTGGGTGGTGGATATCGGAGGGGATTACACCCCCGAAAAACGCAACTTCGACCACCACCAAAATATCGATCTCTCGGCCAGTTTTGTACTGGTGGCCAGCTTCCTTGGCTACGCTGAGAGCCTCTCATCCCTTGTCTGGTGGAACTTTAAAGATCGCATCGACCGCTTTGGCCCCGCCAAGGTGGGTGCCGAGATCGGTACCAGTGAACTCCGCACCACTTACAGCCCCATGGAGGGGTGGATGCTGGACATGTTCGCCACCGATCCCAATAGCCTGATTCCCATCATGCGGCAATTTGGCCAAAAAGCCATCGAGAGTGCCGACAAACTCGCCACACAACGCGCCACCTGGAAACGAGCACGGCGCATCAATATCGGACGATATGGCGTCCTCATCGGAGATACCGATGACTCCGAAGGGGCCCAGGATTTTAACATGCAACTGGATACCCCCGCCGCCGTCTGCATCAGCATGGACAGCCGGGGCGATGGATGGAAGCTCCTTCGCTTTGACAACGCCCAGGAGATTAACTTCTCAAAACTTCAGGGCCTGCCTGAAATCAAATTCGCCCACAAGACCGGTTTTGTGGCCAAGACACATACACGACTCCCCATTGACGCACTCCTGGAGCTCATTCGCCTCTCCCTTCCCGAATACGAATAGCCTCGACCGTGGGGGATCTTTTGTGATGCCATCAAAAAAACACCATCATGGTGATCGATCCCCCCACTAAAAACCCGTTCCCCTCACAAGTAAGCGAGTCCATCCCCTCCCGCAAAATATCGCATCATTGGGGGGTATGCCTTCCTAGGATCAAAATGACCAAAAACTGGCCTCCGGCGGCCAGGGGCTCTGCCCTGTGAATGCGTCGCTACCCCCGTGCCGAAGGGTCCGTCACATTGCCCTCGCTCCTAAAGGTCCGTCACATTGCCCTCGTTCCTAAAGGCCCATCACATTGCCCTCGTTCCTAAAGGCCCATCACATTGCCCTTGTTCCTAAAGACCCATCACATTGCCCTTGTTCCTAAAGACCCATCACATTGCCCTCGTTCCTAAAGGCCCATCACATTCGCTGTCAAAAAAAACGCCACCGCGACAATACGCTGTCCCGGCGGCCCCCCAGACCCGGCCCCACCGTTTAAAGTGCAGGAAGGCCCCCTTCCACTTTTGATGCACTGCGGCGGCGCCGTCGCTTCTTCTGTCGCCGTATCTTGTCCATGCGGGAGACAGCCGCACCGGTGCCATGCAACTGCATCTCTATTTTCTCCACGAGACACCGCATCGCCAGGAAACGATTCAAGTTCTGGGATCGTTTGGCCCCATACTTCACGATAATCCCCGTGGGGGTATGCTTTAGATGGACACATGACGCCACTTTATTGACATTTTGCCCACCCCGCCCCGAGGATCGCACAAATTTCTCGTCAATATCCTGACGTTTGATCCCCAAACGATCCATTTTGCATTCAAGGTCCTTCCGTTTCTTCTCTCCCGGTCCCATAAGCCCCTTTCCATACGACGCGACAATTGCCTGATAATGGTTCATAAACGGGCCAAAAAAACGGGCCCCCTTCCGCTCTCCATGGATAAAAAAAAGAGGATCTCCGGCGCCTCCCCCACAAACCCCCTTTTCCCATAATGTAAGAAATAATATATTTCTTTTCACATTATGTTGAAACTATCCCAATCCCGTGACATAGTGGCTCTCATTCTAAATGATACGGGATTTATTCCCCCCTTCGATTCGTCACTATGTTTTTTAAAAATGCGCTTATATGTCAGGAGGTCTCACATGAACGGCAAGTCTCTTATCTTAAAGGCACTCAACCACGAAGACGTTTCCCGCACACCCTGGGTACCCTACACCGGGGCTCAGATTGCAAATCTTAAAGGGTATGCCGCCGATGAGATGTTTCAAGATGTCGAAAAACTCCTTGAATGCCTTCTCGAAGCCGTGGCTCAGTATGCGCCGGACGGCCTCCCCGTCATGTTCGACCTGCAGGTGGAAGCCGAGATCCTCGGGTGTGATCTCAAGTGGTACCCCAACACCCCCCCCACCGTCTGTACCC
>JABXKT010000171.1 GCA_013619155.1 Desulfobacteraceae bacterium | reverse complement strand
GGCGTTTAGATCGATATAGGCCAGACAATTAATCACCGTACTCCCCTTCTCAACGATGACGCTCTTAAACCGCTCGCCCCACAGGGTCCCCTTTCGTCTTTTCTTCCGGTTGTAGTACCGAGAAAAGGTCTGCTTAATATCCTTCACATAATGCGACAGACTGGAAAACCGTTCCCTGAAATGCATCATCTGCCCTTCGGGAAATTCGACCCCCTTATTATAGAGAAGGATAAATCGCCGCCGCACCTCATCATCGGAGAGCGTATCTCCCGGGCTCATCTCAATCAGCAGATGGAAATGGTTGTCCATAATCGAAAAGCCCAGCACATCCACGGCATAAACCATGGAAAACCGCTGGATCACACGAACCAGTTCATCTTTTTCAGATTTTTTAAAGGGCAAGCCGTCCAGCGCAGTGCGGCTGATTACATGATAGACACATCTCTGGCCCGAATCTGTTCGAACCATACGGGGAATACGCGGCATGGCATCCTCCTCTTGGGTCTTTCATCCATTTTATTGGCGAGGCTTAAAGGTAGGTTTTTCTTTAAATAAAGGCATGTTGAACACATACACAAGAATCTCATATATTCAGCGGTATTTCAAGTATAGAGAGAGCATAAAGAACATGGCCCCTTTTCCATGGCATCAAACCTATCCCATACCAGATATGCAAACCGGTTGATTAGCAATATAACGCGCAAATATAATATTATGGATAATTTCATTTTGTCAAATGTGTAGGTCTGCCCCCTTCTCTTTTATGATTTAATTCTACCTCGATAAATGAGCGTATATCCCCTGGCCAAAACAAATAAGTGCCACAAGGTCTGAGTTCTGATCATCCGTTGACACCCACCCTACCTCCTGATAGATTTATTTTCATGAAAGATACACGAACCGAAATACTCGACGTGGCAGAGGACCTGATACAGCGAATGGGTATTAACGCCATGAGTTACAAGCATATCAGCGACATTGTAGGGATCAAAAAACCCAGCATCCACCATCACTTCCCCAAAAAAGAAAATCTGGTTGAAGCGCTGCTGGAGCGGTGTCATATAGTGTATGGCGATCGATATAAAGCCATCATAGATAGACCGGAAACCACGCCCAAAAAACTAAGACTCCTGGCCGGCGTGTTTGAAGAGGGATTAAGGTCTGGAAAGCTCTGCCTGGTGGGAACCATCGGATCCGACCTGATTACACTCCAGGACAAGTCTCGCCTTATTCTTGAACAAACCATCGACTCCACCGTATCTATCTACACAAAGGCATTTATGCAAGGAGAGGAAGAGGGCTCCCTGGTTCTGAGGGATACCCCGCAGACCGTGGCTTTCACCTTCTTCTCCTTTATGATTGGCGCCCAGATCACGGCCCGCGCCCACGGTGGCATTAAATCCTTTCACAAGGCTACGGAAGTGATAATCTCCAGTTGGGAAGCCAGATAGAGGGGTGCCCGCTCTTTTCTTTGCGGCGAAGCCGCCTTGCATGGGCTTCAGGTTCAATCTTCTTTTTGGTGATTCGTGCCCGTCGCTGGTGCCAAAAATATCTCCAGCCGTGAGGTATGTGCCACCAAAAACGGTCCGTATCCATACACATCAATGGCAACACCCCTGGTATGGAAAAAGACCTTCACAACAAGCCTACCTGTAGCTTAAGATTTTCAATATAAAGACTCGACGACGACGGCATAAAACCATAGGCACCTTGTCTGATTCAGGGATATACGCCCCTGATACTGACGAGCGGGCCCAGGGGAGTGGAGTTTTTATACGAGCCGAGCCTACCAATTGGTAGGTAGCATCGGGCCGTTCAGCGCCCTGAAAGCAAACCGGCCCCACGGGGCAAAGGACGATGGCAATGACGCAAGAGACACAATATAAGGGGTTCGAATTGGGACCCATCCGGCCCCCCAGTGAAGCCCAGAGCCTCATGCTCAGGGTGACACGAAACTGCCCGTGGAATAAATGCACCTTCTGCGGACTCTATAAAAACAAAACATTCAGCGTCAGACCGGTGAGCCACGTCAAGAAGGACATTGACGGCATCCGACGCTGCGCAGATCATATTCTGAGAGCCATAGAGACCCACGGCAAGAATTTCAAGGGCGCCCTCCCCGCCATCATGGCATCCATTCCCCAGGGAGATCAGCTCATCTTCCCCTCGGTGCTCAGCTGGGTCCAGAACGGCATGGAGTCCATCTTCCTTCAGGACGCCAACACCCTCATCGTAAAACCCGATAATCTCGTGGAGATCCTTCTCTACATCCGAAAGCAGTTCCCAGCGGTGCAGCGCATCACCTCCTACTCCCGCTCCCACACCATCACCCGCATCAGCGATGCGGATCTCAGCCGCCTAGCAGACGCCGGGCTCAACCGGATTCACATCGGCATGGAATCCGCCTCTGATGCGGTCCTCATCTTCGTCAAGAAAGGTGTGGATAAAAAGACCCACATCGACGCCGGTCAGAAGGTTATGCGAGCCGGTATCGAGCTCTCCGAGTACTTCATGCCCGGCTTAGGTGGCGAGGCCATGTCCCGATCCCATGCGCTGGAGACCGCCGATGCCATGAGTCAGATCAACCCGGACTTCATTCGCCTGCGCACCCTGGGAATCCCCAAGACACTGGAACTCTACAAAGATGTGAAAAACGGTGCCTTTACAAAGTGTGGCGATGTGGCCTCGGCCAGGGAGCTTCTTCTCTTCCTCGAAAACTTGAAGGGTGTCACCAGCACCGTGAAAAGTGACCACATCTTAAACCTCCTTCAGGAGGTCGAAGGCACCCTGCCACAGGATAAAGAGAAAATCATCGCTCCCATCAAGGCATTTCTGGCTCTGCCGGAAGAGGAACAGATTCTCTACATGGTGGGCCGGCGAACAGGCATCTTCACCGCCCTCTCCGATCTGAAAGACCCCTGGCTCAATGACCGGGCAAAACAGATCGTTCACACCAACCAGGTACGCCCCGAGACGGTGGATGCCTTCACCGCCAAGATGATGACACGGTTTATTTAATCAGGAGAGATCACCATGAAAGAGAGACTTATATCCTACGACCCCAGCAATGGAGAGGCCCTTGGCTCTGTGCCCGTCTCCGGCCCCAGACAGATCACCGACACCGTGGCACGGGCCCGCAAAGCATTCGGCCCATGGAAAGAGATGGGAATAGACGCCCGATGCACGCTGCTTCACAAGGCCTTGAGCCGGAGCCGTGAGGAGCACAGCGTGAAAACCCTGTCTGTGCTCCTCTGCCGGGAGATGGGCAAGGACATCCAGAGGGGATCTGGAGAGGTGGATGGCGCGATCTTCGGCGGGCAAGCCAATGTGAACAGCGTCAAAAATGCCCTTCAGACCCGCTCTGCCGGAGGAGGGACCCGTATTGAATATCGCCCCCTTGGCGTCGTTGCGGTGATCTCACCGTGGAACTACCCCCTGGCCATGGCCATCAACTTACTGATTCCCGCCCTTGTGGCCGGAAACTCCGTGGTCCTGAAACCTTCGGAGGAGACCCCCCTCATTGCACAGGAATTCGTGGAGAAATTGAACGAAGTGCTCCCAAAAAACGTACTCCAGATCGTCTTCGGAGATGGTAAACAGGGCCGGATGCTGGTGCAGAGCGAGGTCAACATGATCGCATTCACCGGATCCCGGGCGACGGGAAAAAATATCATGGCCCGGGCAGCCGATGGGGTGAAGCGCCTTGTCATGGAACTCGGCGGCAACGACCCCATGATCGTCATGAAAGACGCCGATCTGGATTCTGCGGCTTACTTTGCCGTGGCCAGCAGTTTCGAAAATGCCGGACAGATGTGCACCGCCACCGAGCGAATCTACGTAGACGAATCCATCGCAGATCGTTTTGCCAGGCGCGTGACGGAGATCGCATCGGACTACCGGGTGGGCCCATGGAACATGCCGGGTGTAAACATCGGCCCCATCATCAACGCCCGTCAGCACAGCCTCATCGTCTCTCACCTTAAAGATGCCGAAGCCAAAGGAGCCACCGTGCTTCTGGGTGGTTCAAAACAGGAGGCGCCCTACATCACCCCCACCGTCATAGACGGAATGCTCACCTCCATGGCCATGGAACGGGAAGAGACCTTCGGACCCGTCGTGGCCATGAGTCGATTCTCACATATCGAGAATGCCATCGCACGGGCAAACGACTCCCCCTATGGCCTGGGCGCCGTGGTTTTCGGAGGCAAGGATGCACCGGCTGTGGCAGACCGGCTCGAAGCGGGCATGATCGGAATCAACCAGGGCGTGGGCGCGGGCAACGCCCCTTGGGTCGGTGCAAAACAGAGCGGCTTCGGATACCACGGCTCCGCAGATGGCCACCGCCAGTTTGCCCAGCTTCGGGTGGTGAGCCAGTAAGACGGCCATCGACAATCAAAGAAAGCAAAATGTGCCTCCGGCGGCCGGGGCTGTCGATTTAAGTGCCGGAGTAAAAATAAAAGATACAAAAAGCGATGGCTCCGGTGGCGAAGCCACGTGAGGCAAAAACACCTCGAAAGCGGGTGACCGCTGCGCTTTGTCCCTCGTTCTTCGGGACAAATAACAGCGCTATTCTTATGAAATTCGGATGCTTATTTTTTGTCAGAGCCCTAAGTAATTCGGGTGGATAGGACCCGCCGTATCTCTAATTTTTGTAAATAGTGACGGCCATATATTTGGAGTTCAAACGGCTAAAATAGACGTTTTTCCAATTAAATCGATACGCCCGGCCAGAGGCTGTGCCCCTGGACCCCAGGTCCGTCACATTCACTACAAAAAGTGTGTGCGGTGTTTTTTTAAAAAAACCCGCCGGAGACAGCCGGGTTAAAGATGCCTCCGGCGGCCCTGCGGGGAGCGAACCTTTTGAAAAGGTGGCCAGACAGGTTTCGTTAAATCACGTTCCATATTAACGAAAAGAATCAAAGGCGAATGCAATCTGACCCGAGGCACGAGGGACAGATTGCATTCGCACCCTGCTTTCAAGGTGGTACACCGTGCCTGCTTTTTCATGCCCACTTTAACCATAGAGGGCAGGCGTTCACCGCATTGCCCCGGTCCAGTGTTGCCCCGCCTGAGCCCAAAAAAGTGCGGCATCCCAGATGAAAAAATCGATGCCA
The DNA here is from genome assembly GCA_013619155.1 of Desulfobacteraceae bacterium. Lineage (GTDB taxonomy): Bacteria > Desulfobacterota > Desulfobacteria > Desulfobacterales > Desulfolunaceae > Desulfoluna. The sequence goes on along the minus strand of JABXKT010000171.1, from coordinate 8,206 downwards.
TAAAAGAGGTCTTCGATTTCTACGCCTGGGAGACGGTGTACAACACCCATTCTGTCGTACGACGCCTCACCTCCTGGGCCACCCGTGAAGACAAAATGGATGCGTTTATCCAGAGCAACAATTCAAGGAAACCAGTCCAGATGAAGGTATTATCGGTACTTGGAAGCCCAAATCGAGAAGGAAACACCGCACGGCTACTTCAAGAATATCTCTGGGGAGTTGAGGCAAGCCATGAAGAGATTGAATTATCCAGCCTCTTTGTCCAGGAGAAACAAATCGCCCCGTGCAAGGGCTGCAATGCCTGTAAAACAGGCCTTTTTAAGACCTGTGTCATCAAAGATGACATGCACGACGACTACCGCATCATCGAGGCGGCCGATGTCATCATACTTGCCTCCCCTGTGTACTGGTTCAACATGACGGCCCTGGCCAAGGCCACGGCGTTTATAGACAGGCTCTACGGCATGAATGATGAGAACCTTCCCCAAGGCAAAAAAATGGCGCTTTTAACCACCTTTTATGCGAGCCCTGCCGCCACATCGGGGGCTGTGAACATCTCAAACAGAATGAAGTCCATATGCGATTTTTTAAACATTCAATTCACCCACGACCTGGGCGTCTGTTCCGCTACCCCCGTTAAAGACAATAACGACGCCCGGCATCAGGCCTTCTCTCTTGGCAAACAGCTATGCACAGACTCTAAGGGTATCGACTCACGGGCCACTAAAGTAAAAAAACAAAAAACGAAGAACCCCGCAACACCCTCATATCCAGGATGTTGCGGGGCTCTTTTATAAAAAGACTCTGAGACGAGGCCGGACTTGTCCAGCAACCGCATAAGATCATGGTTCTCTCCTCACATGATCTTATGCGGTTGCCTTGACGCCTGCAAGCGAAGCCAAAACTATGCATCAACCGTCTGTCTCGTCCACGAACTCTGGATAGTGCACACGTCCACACTCCGGGCAGAAACTATGGCTAAAAAGGGCTTCGGAGCGATGTGTGATGTATGTCTCCATCGCCTGCCATTTTCCACCTTCGTCGCGAATCTTCTTGCAAAACGAGCAGATCGGAAGGATGCCCTCTAACTGCTTGACTCTCGACAGGGCGTCCTGCAATTCCTCAATGAGCCGATCCTGTTCAGATTCCACCCGCACACGTTCCACCATCTCGTCCTTAAGCTGGTCGTTTGCTTCGCTTAAGGCAGCGATGCGGTCGCGTACCTTGACGTCCAAACTCTCGTTGAGATCCCTTAGGGAACAACGGGTGTACCTCAGTCGCCGGTTCAGGATAGCGAGATAACCAACAATTAAAGTCAATCCAACAATCACAATGCAGATAAAGACGATCTCGCTTCGATGCTGCGTCCACATTGAGTGCTGACGGTTCTTTAAAATGCTGCCGGAAGGGAGGGAAGATACCGGAATTTTGAAGCGTTGCAGGGCTCCATGATCGAAGGCAAAGCCGCTGCTTTTCTCAACCATAGAAATGGCATCGGCGGGCTCGCCGTGGAGAATTCTTAAAGCCATCTCGGCCGCCTGGCTGGCTTGCTTTTCGATATAGTAGACGTAGCCGCCAATACTGCCCGTGCCAACAAACTGATCGTAACCGCTTATGATTGGGACGCTGGATTCGACAGCCAACTCAGCAAGGACCTCCGCGGGAATCCGGGGCTGCCCTTCCGCATCACGCAGAATATACTGGTAGACAATCACCGAGGTGGACGGCAAGCCACGGACACGGCGCTTAATTTCCTCAAGGGGGAGGTCCGAAAGGTCGGTAAAGGATACCCGGTCACCCAGTCCACGCCTTAGAGTTTCGATGGGTGCCTCGTACAGGTGACCGAGGCTTCCGGCATTACGAATCAGTACAACCTCGCTGGTCTTTGGACGAATGCGGAGCCACTGCACCGTACTTCTGCCACGCATCCAAAGGCACGACATCCGCCAACATCACCAGGTCGATCTTCATATCGGCGTACCGCCTCTTATAGAAACTCCAGAGAAGCTCTTGGTCTGATTCATTTGAGAAACGGTGAATATCAAGATACTCGGTGTAGACGTCTATTTTCAGGTCTTTCGCCCTACGAAACACCCGCATCACGGCCTCTTTGGCAAGCCGGTGATGCGGCATATCCGTATGATATGGAGAGATGAACAACACGGTTCTGTGTTCCATCGATGGTAGGGATGCGGCCTCTCCCTGTGTACCCGCCGAAAGTAAGAGAACAACAGATAGGATCATGATGAAATACCGATTCAATGCCATAAGGATGATGTCCTTTCCCTAGCCTTGAGGTATATTCCCAAAGGCCCCCGTATTATGAATAACCCCGTCATTTTTATAAGATCGTGATTCGTTCACCTCTCATTGAGAGGACGCCTCTCCGATGGATTAAATTTGACCCAAAGCCTAGTGGTGGCGCAAATAGTTAGGAGAAGAGACGATTCTAAGATGATTGATAATTGCCATAGCCCGTTCACGATTAGCATTTCCCTTGGGGACTTCCCAATTCACGGCCCAGTCGGAGAGGAAAACGATGGCGAGACCCGTTTTCAGATCGCTGTATCCCTGCTGACCATATGAGCCACTGGAGTAAATCACATCATTTTCAGCGATGTAGTAGGATTGGGATCCGTATTCCACACCCGGAAAGGTCGAGCTGGCTAACGGGTTGGTTTTCGAGAACCTGGACTTCTCGACGTCCGTCACCGAAGCGTAATAACTCTTAGGCGCCTTGCCCTGGGCGATCCACTGGTGGAAGAGCGCATAATCACGAGCCGAAGTGCTGATGCCGTAACTGGGCGAGCAGGTGCCGTCGCTGCTCAGTGCGATCGACCCTTCATGGTTGGCACCAATGCTTACGTACAGGTCAGAGAGAAGTTCCTGAAATTTCTTGCCACTCACCTTTTCGGCCAATAGACCCAGCGTGTCGGTGTTCATATCATTGTATTGCCAGGCGTCCCCTGGATTTTTATTGGCTTTGGTCTTCGTTATCAAGGCCTTATGACCTTGGGGCGTGCCACTCTGGAGCCCGATCTCGATTTCCCAAAGCTGGCCCAGGGCACCCGACGTGTGGAAATTCAGTAACTGCGGCATGCCGCTGGTGTGATCGAGGACCTGCTGCACGGTGGCCGCCCCCATGGAGGTGCCTTTGAAGTCGAGGAGAATGCTCTCAACCTTAGCCTCAAGCTTGATCTTGCCCGCATCGACCAACTGATGAACAAGAATGGCGGCGTAGGTCTTTGCCGCCGATTGAAGGAGGTTCGTATCACTCACGTTAAACCCATTATCGTAGAACTCGGCCAGAATCACGTTGTCCTTCAAGACGACGAATCCCTTTACCTGGGTGTCGACCATCGAATCGAGGAAGGACGTTTCACCCTGATACTCGGCATTCAGATCCAAGCGATCCGTCGCCAGTTTCAGTTTTGCTGGATTCTTTGACGGGCTGATCTTAGCGGTACCGTGCAAAGCGAATTCATCCCAGTGAGCGCTGACATGTTTGTAGTATGGCCATTTCTGCTGGTTCTCGGGCGTGATATCATCTCGCGTAAAGGGCTTATAAAAATCCTGTACGTCAAAGCCGGATCCAAAAGCAGAGGGCTCTTCGGCCGTGGCAGAGGGAGGTGCGCTTATGATCGCGAAAGGAATAACTATAGTCGCGATAAATTGATATATAATTTTCATTATTACATCTCCATTTTGCTTGTGAGTGATAGACAGCGAACGAGCCTTGTAGGATATAATCCCGGTCGTGTTTCTCTACAGGCGGATTCTCTTCATCCCTGTGGATGAGGCCCTTAAGAGAGACCATGGAGAACCCAAGGAGCCCACTCACCCGTTCATTTTTTCAAGGATTTTAAAGGGCAAGCCGTCCAACGCAGTGCGGCTGATCACATCGATAGAGACATCGATGGTATTTTTGAGGCCAAAAAATGAATTTTACTTTAAATAAAGGCAGGTTGAACATCCACACAAGATTCTCATATCTTCATCGATATTTCAAGCATAGAGAATTTAGGTCCATCGTTCTTTAAGGGGAGAGGGTTGGGCAGGTAAATGATGGGCAAAGGCAGAACCATACGCATCACGGGTAGCGATGGCCGGGGGCCGGTTTGACCTTGGGGCCGTATGGCAATTCTGGCTGTGACAGTCCTCGATCAGGGATCGGCAGAGCGCATGATCCCCATGGCAAACTCAAAGCAAAAATTCTCTTTTGTGGCATCTATGCCTCATGGTCCAAACTTAACCTGGAATGTCATGCCTTTTAGCCCGTGCCATCACTGGTTGATTTATAGTGCACTTTTTTCATTCAAAAAAGGGGATATAGCCCCCATCAGAAAACTATAATGACTATTGGCGCTTCTATTTATTGCATTTTGCATGATCCACCCCCCTATTTCTGGTTCTGAAATCACACCGGGCTTGCCCAAGAAACGGATAAGATCGTGGTTCATGCCTCACACAATCGATCCCTATTCGTTCGGCAAATTACCATGATCGACAAATAATAATTTGCGTGTGTCGAAACCCAATGCCCTTGCTTTTTCTATAAGCATATATTTTATCTCTTCGTTCATTGTTGGGTTTCTATTGAGAATCCATAAATATGATTTATCAGGACCGCATACGAGTGAATATTGATAATTCTCATGGTCAAGGCCAAAAACGATATAAGAGCCATAAAAGGGGCCAAAAAAAGAGACTTTCAAGGATCCTTGATCGGATCTCTTCACAAAATACGCCTTACCTTCCGCCTCTTTCCATACGTTTTTTAGAGCAGAGTATCCGCGATTCACGACTTTCACCCCACCATCTTCCCGCACACTATAATCTGCTGTGACGTGGGTCAAACCTCGCTCAAATGAATGATCCAACCTCGCAATTTCGTACCACTTACCCAAATATTTCTCTAATTTAAAATTATCAACAGGTCTTACATTCTCAGGTATTCCCATACACCCAATCAAGGATAATACACACATTAGTGATAGTTTTTTCATCTCTTTTTATCCAAAGTATAGCATGCCTATAGGATAACCCCTTTTTTCAAAAATCACCCATCAAGGCAAATTGAAAGTGAATCGCTGATTTAATATCGAGTGGACTCGCCCTGTATATGAAAAAATCATTGTATCCATGTGCCCTGGTATCAAATCCAATCCAAGGGTGTTGCGTATATTACCAAAAACCAGCTCAATGGTTCACCGTCGGATCACACGCGGACCCGTTCATCTTTTTCAAGGATTTTTAAAGAGACGCCCGTCAAGGACCGTGCGATTGATAACACGATAGAGAGATCTCTGGCCCAAGTCTGTCCAGACCATACGGAAACGGCTCCATGGCGTCCGCCTCCTAAAATCGTTCATCGATAATACGTGCGAGGCCAAAAAGCGGGTTTTTACTTTTGAGTCATAATCCCCAGTAAAACTGGGGGCCTGACTATTAACGGCTCAAAATGGTCTATTTCTGGGCCTAAAGGCGCCAATATACCACTACAGGTGGTCTCTTTTGGCCTTGATCATCATTTCGACCATCAGCGTGTTTACATCACCACCCGGTCACCCTTAATCCCTGGTGCGCCGCACTCCGGTGCGGCATGAGTAGCGACGGACTAAAAAGCCGCACAGGAGTGCGACGAACCGTTTCAGTGAGTCTCGCTTAATATTTATGAAAAGTTGCCGACGTCTACTGATAGAACTGTCAAACTTTAGGAGTCCCCCATCAAAAATGGGGGTTTACCATTTGAATTATAGACAGGGGGTACTCCCCCGGCCATCGGTTCATATTTTCCAGGCGACTAGAAAAAATCATCCGGAGTAACTGCTCCCGATGATTTTCCACTTCTGAAAATTATTGTGAATACAGGAAGTACCTATATAGAGTTGTTTATCTTGGCGGATCACTTCATCGGCACCCCGATCGCTGGCTCCATCCAGTACCTTCTCTTCTTTATTGGCGATGTTTCTAAACAGCACTACTTCATCGTCCACGGTAAGCAATATATCCCACAACGCTTCGCCCATGATATTGCGCTGCTGTACGATATCGAAATTTTCAATGGCCAATACGCGGTCGATATCGTATTTGTGCGTAATCTCTGAACTACTGTCGTAATAGACAAATAGATAATCAAACCACCCTAAACAGGTGCGCCCGCCCTTATTCTTGAGAATAAAATTTCGATTATCATGAACAGAGAGATGCCACAACTTATCCGAATTCCCATCTGGGGGTGTTGCAACAAATACGGGTTGACGGAATTTAATATCACCGCCCAAGCTCGGGTAAGGGGCCAATGCATTTGACATTCTTATAGTTGCACCGCCTGCGTGCATGTTGGTCCTGCCTTCAACTCCTTCTAATGCTTTGCCACCTTCCATTTTTTGGATATTGCACTTGAGGGTGTTTTTATTCCTGTAAAGGTTGTAATAAAGTGCCAATGTTTCACCCCGGTTCAAAAAGACGCGCTCAATCACTTCTTTGGCGATCCGGTCGATTTGCTGCATCTGAAGTTTACGAGGATTACTACCCGTTAACCTTTTGGTACGGACGTAAACGTATTTTAATGCAACAACGGCTTCCAAACAACTGCATAAAAAAAGAAACGTGGACACACTAAATTCCAATAGAGGGATTCCTCTATCCATATATTTCTGCTGGATCAAAAATTCCCGGTATTTCTGGGGTAATGTACCCTGCATGGGGATACTGGTTTCATACGGGTGTCCTCCAAGCAATTCAAGGTGAAGTTTGGTAGTAAAACCATCCTCGGTTCCGCCGTCAATCTTATCGGCCAGTTCCTTAAATGTTTTCAACTGGCTTGAGGTAAATTCTTCTTGGTCGGATGAGAGGATTTCCGCTTGGGTCAGGATGGTGGTTTTTACTGTTACAAACTTCTGGATATACAGCTGCATATTTTCTAGATACTGTTGTCTAAGACTTGCTTCTACTACACCGATGATGCGGTTGAACTGTTGGACCATCTTTTTCATCAAGTTTCCGAAATCGGGTTTTTCTTCCCTTTCTATCTCCGCCAAAATTTCGTTTTGAACCTCTTCCAAAATTGTTGATAAAAGTACTGCTGCGGTTATTGCCATATCTCCTCCTTTACAAGCAATTTTTCATTATTTCATTGATATTACTTGATATTTATCCAACTCCAACTGAAGAAGCTGCCATGAGTACTTTGGATACTTTTGAAAAAAATGAAACGATCGGTTTCCCCTCATCCCGAAGAATTTGAAAAATAATTGGGAGAACGTATCCCCATTTTTCAAGTACCCTGAACCCATAACACACGGTAAGCTATACAACGAATGCGATCGAGTCGCTAAACGCCTCATTAAGAAAGGTGACCAAGAAACGGGGTGGCATTCCCAACAGAATATTCTGTAAGGAAGATACTTTACCTGGCAATACAGAAAGCATCCGATAAATGGACTCGGCCTATAAGAGACTGGCCCGACTCAACTATTTTTCAATAGCTTTTGAAGTAAAAATACCTATTTAAGGAATAGGCCAGTTACACTGTTTATTTGACAGTTTCTGCGGTGGGTCAAATGATAAAGACATCTCTGGCCCAAATTTATCCGGACCATACAGGAGAGAGCGACAGGTCTCCCTCCTCCTAAAATCTTTCATCGATAATATTTGCAGGGCTAAAAAAACAGGTTTTTACTTTGAATAAAAGAGTGTTGAACATCCTCACAAGGATCTCATATCTTCATCCATATTTCAATCATAGAGAATATGGAGGGTGGGTCAGGCAATGAGGGGCGAAGGCTGAGCTGTACCCATCATCACGGGGAGCGATGGCCGGGGAGGTCTGTGTGACCTTGTAGCCGTATGGCAGCTCTGACTGTGACAGTCATAATAATCAGAGGTATAGAACGCATAAAGAATCTCTCTTTATGATCCCCTTGGTAAATTCAAAACAAAAAGTCTCTTTTGTGGCATATATGCCTCATGATCCAAACTTGCATGCCTTTTAGATCATGCCATCGTTTCTTGATTTATAATGCACTTTTTTCATTTCAAAAATGGGACATAGCCCTTAGCTGAGAGCTATAATGACTATTGATGTCTTTTATTTATTGTATACTTAAGTGGCCAGCCCCGCTTATTCTACTATTTTCGTCTCATCAATAGTCGTAAGGTCTACTTCTATCAAATTCGGATCTCCTTGCCTTACGTCAATAAT
>JABXKT010000170.1 GCA_013619155.1 Desulfobacteraceae bacterium | reverse complement strand
AATTCTCCCCGAATATATCATGGATACCCCCCACCGTGGATGGATGGGGGGTATCCATGATATATTCGGGGAGAATTTCGGCTCTGTCTGCCAGGACCATGGCTCGCTCGATCCTGTTTTCCAGCTCACGAACATTTCCCGGCCAGTCGTGGGCCAGAAGCCTCTCCATGGCCGCCGGATGGATCACCACCTCCTCTTGCCCCATCAACCCTGCGAAACGCCTGGCAAATCGATGGGCCAGATCAAAGATATCCTCTTTGCGCTCCCGCAGCGGGGGAAGATGGATACGAATCACATCGAGGCGCCAGAAGAGATCGTCGCGAAATCGGCCCTCCTTAACCAACGCCTCGAGATCCTGGTGGGTCGCCGCCAGAAAACGGGCATCGGTAAATTCGGTCTTCCCCGACCCCAGAGGCTCATAGCTCCGCTCCTGGAGCAGACGCAGGAGCCGGACCTGAAAGGCGGCGGAGATATCCCCCACCTCATCGAGAAAAAGTGTGCCGCCGCCGGCCTGGCTGATTCGTCCGGGCCGCTTGTCATCGGCACCGGTAAAGGCCCCCCGTTCATGACCAAACAGCTCATTTTCGATGAGGGTATCGGGAAAGGCCGCGCAATTCAGCCCCAAAAAGGGGGCCTCGGCCCTGGGTCCCGCCCCATGAATGGCCCGGGCCAAAACGCCCTTGCCGGTGCCCGACTCCCCCGTGATAAGCACAGTGCTCCGGCTCGCCGCCACCTTGGGAAGAACGGCAAAGATCTCCTGCATCTTTGGACTTCGACTGGTCAGATCCCCAAAACGCCTCAAGGCCTCCCGGATTCGATCCGTACCCACCGACTCCCGAAGATCCCGAAATGTCTCCGCCGCTCCGAGAACCTTGCCCTGGGCATCCTTTAAGATAGCGGTGGAGAGACGCACCGGCACCCGCTCCCCTTCGGCATCCACAAACCACGCCGGAATGTCCAAGAGGGGCCGAGCCTCGGCCATGGTCTTGCGTAAAGGACAGGCCGACTGACAGAGGCTCGCCCGCAGCACCTCACAACAGGGGCGCCCCAGCGCCTCGTCACGGCTCACCCCGGTGATCACCTCGGCCCCTCGGTTAAAACTGGTAATCCGCCAGGCATCATCCACGGTAAAGACACCATCGGAGATACTCTCTAAGATCGCCGATGTCATGGGATCGGTGGCAGGGGACGTCGACATAATCACCTCACTATAGCTAAAAATATGCTTGGATTTGGACCTGAATGACGCGTTAAACACAAGTGTCTATGGGCAAAAAGGATAAGGGGCACCATCAAAAAAAACAGGCCCTCTGCAGCCCAAACGAGGGTCTTCCCCCACCGGCCGGTCACGACGTTTCCCGCGTACCCTCTTCTAGGGTCAACGGCCTTCACTCTTATAAGACGTTTGGGACCTCGGCAGCAAGGCGGGGAAAACAAATCCTCATTACCCTCTTTTTTCATCACACGTGGCCATAAGCAAACGCTTTCATCCCGTACAGCCAAAGCCGACACAGACGGATCATGGTCGCTATCGTGCGGCGCACCCAAAAAAGGCCTTTCGGCCTGGGTCATTATGTCGGCGACTGCTTTAAGAAAAGGCGACTCGGGATAGAAAGAAAAACAAAGGGTCAAAAAGAGGCGGAAAGAGAGTCGGGCGAAGGCCGCAAGCCACGGCTGCGAATAAGAGGCAATCAAAAAACAACCGGATGACCATCCTTTTACAGCCACACGTGCGGTAAGCGAGTTTATCTGAAAACAAAATATAGGCCTCCGGCGGCCAGGGACTGGGCCCCTGGACCTCAAGTTAGTGGCCATGACGGGCCAAAAGCCCGTCATGGCCACTATTAAAACCTGTTTGGCAACCTTTTGCAAAAGGTTGGCTTCCGGCAGGGCCGCCGGAGGCTTTTTTTGTTACAAACTGAAACAGTTATCCGGAGACGATGTATAAACGCATCATTATCGTGAGGACCACGGTGATAGCTGAGAATAAGGGGTCCAGGGGCGGTATTTTTTCATAGCAGGCTAAATCGTGACTCTTTTTTAACCATAATAGTGATGACAGGAGATGTGTAAGGGAAAAAAAGGGTCAAAAAATGGGGCGGGGACATTCATTTTATATATAGGAAAGCACGCACGGCTCTCCCCACCAAAATAGGGTCCCACCATGCGTGCGTATCTCACAGATAAATCCACGCTCCCCACAAAAGGGAGCGACGTACATAAGAAGAGATATGAGGTTCTATGGCAAGGTTTCAATCCACGCCCCCGATGGGAGCGACAACCGATGCGTGCTTATCTCACAGGCAAGTTTCAATCCACGCCCCTTCACGCGTAAGGGGCGGCATTACACAAGACAAGCCAACAGGCAATATAACTCGTTTCAATCCACACTCCCGCGCGGGCGCGGGAAGTGACCAGCGTATTACAGATATCCACAACGGTAGACATATCGTTTCAATCCACGCCCCATACGGGGCGACTTTCATGAAGCAGTGCAATGTCATATATCCATTTGTTTCAATCCACACTCCTCCGGAGAGAAGGAGTGACCCACCACTATAGTCACCATGCTCCGACTGAGATCTATTTCAATCTACACTCCCGCTTAAGAAGCGGCAGCCTTTAAACAACATACTCATATCACATGAAGAGTCCAATACATTTTCGTAAAATAAACGAACAATATCCCCATATGCCAAAACATTTATACCCCGTCCCCCTCGTCAAAAGAGGTCAGGACAAGGGCTCTGTTGCGTTTAAAACGTATACCTTTGTATCATACAATTCAAGGGCTTAGATAAAAAACTACCCCGGAGTAAAAATCACCACATAAAAGCAAAAAGAGTATATCATAAGCATCATTATATTTACTTCATTAAAGAGACTATAATCCACACTCAAACCATAGATTATTAAGAGATAAGAAATTTATTTTAACTAGGTACCGAGAAAAGATGTAACAACTGCATTCAAATATATATAGGAAAAAAATCCCCCTCCTTTTCCCACACATCCCATCAAACCACCGGCCCCAGGATAAACCGCCGCCAAAACATAAAGAGGACGGACTTAAAGGGAACAAAAAAGGAGCGCGTCCCCATGAATCTTCATCGATTATAATTTTATTTCACAGGAGACCCCAGACGGCAAGGAACTCTCGTCCACATGAATGGCGTAGTGCTTAAACGCCCTGGCCGGAGAGACCTCATCATTAAACCGGTCCACGGTGATAAGATCGAAGAGCTTATGGGCCGGTGCATTTCCAAGCTTGGAATCATGTTTAAACACAATAAGCCGCCGGCTGCTCATCTTACCCCGGGCCGCCGAATGGTCGTGCTCAAACATCATGGAGAGGGACTCCCAGAAGAGATCCAGATCCTCTTCGGTAAAACCTGTCTTGGCCGCCAAAGGAGCCGAGATAAAGCCTTCGGCCCGATAAAGGGCGTACGGAACAATATACTTTCTCCCCATGGTTCGGTTATCCCCGGATTGCTTCTCCGCCTCCTTCTCCGTCGTCACCGCCATGCGAGTGATACTTACCTCATGGGGGACAATCGGGTCGACGCTCTTGGCAAACACCATCTGCACAGGCCCTCGCACCTGACCGCAGTTGACCTCGGTGGTCATGACCGCGCCAAAGGTACGAATATCAAAGAAGTTCTGACACATCCACTGGGTCACACGCCGGGCATCCACCTCTTTTTTCGGTAACTTCTTCTTCTCGGATTTCAGATCCAGGGCGGTATACGCCATCTCATTACGTCTGTTCAGCACCGCTTTTTCGTGCACATAAATATTAAAGCCTTCGCCACCGTCCCGTGCCAGCTCCACATAGTTTCGAACTTTTCGCTTCAGGCATACATCCGTCACCATCCCGTGGCCGGTTTCCGGGTCGATACGCGGCATATTTCCCGCGTCTGGATCCCCGTTGGGATTGCCATTTTCCACATCAAAAAAAAGAACAAATTCGTATCTATTATTTAAAGCAGTCATGAATTACTCCCTTTCATTCTTACGGTAGTTGGCATTGGCCTGATGGTAATAGCCGATGGTGAAGATACCCTGCTCTTGAGGCGAGAGCCTTACAGGAAACCCATCAATATACTCCACAACATCTTGAATCTTACGATCCATATACCCCCCATACTCCGCCCGGGCGATATGGTGCTGAGCCAATCTCAGAAGCTGGGGAAAAACTACCGATGGCGTCGCCGAGGCCGAACTGAAATATCGATGGCGTATGGTGGTGTTGATCTTGCCGAGTGCATCACTTTGGGCCTTCTCCAAAAGGGAGAAAAGACGCCCAAGAAGATACGGTATATCTTTCCTCTCTGGGTTTAACGCCATGGTTATCTCTCCTGCTTTTTCCGGATGATTTCGAATAAGACACGCCTTGATAATAGCGGCCCGTATGTAATTGACTTGCTTATCTACCCTGACCCTTCCAAGAATGGCGGCATAAAGGCTCTCGGGGTACCGCGTACCGGTAAGCACACTCCGAGAAAGGGCACCCGACAGCATGGGAGGAATATTTTCCCTTTTCTGCTGCACCGCTGTCTCCAGAAGAATCTGCCACAATGCCGGGAATTCAGATTGATTTGGATACTGCATCTCAATACTTAAGGCTTTGTAATGCTCACTCACCCTCTCGACCAGCTCACCAAAGGTGGCCTTACACCAGAAGCGCACCGAGAGTCGAGACTGATTGGGGGCCAGTCCCAACACATAAAATTGGACATGGGGATCTATATCACCCAAGACCGATAATAGAGGCGTTCCCTCTCGAAGAGCCCGTAAAATGGAGTGAACCCTCTTGGTCATTTTAACATCTCGCCCCCATACAGAATCTTCCGCCGTCTCCCCCAGACCATTGGGGAGATCAAACATCGAGGCAAAGAGATCCTCTGCCGGGGTCTTTTTCTCCGCCCAAAAAACGGTGCTGGTGTCACCGATGGACAGGGAGCGATGACTCTCTCGCTTCAGGAGATAGTTAAGGGCGGTGGTATAAGCAAAGGCGACATCCTCCCCCACCGGCGCATTGAAACTCTGCTCCTTTCCATAGGAGACAAAGGCATCCAGATTGAAGGAGACGATGGCACACCCGGCGGGTTGCCCGCCCAAAACCCCTTTAATCGACGGATGAAGCCGTGCGATGGGCCCCACCTCTCCCGTCACTAGGCACGGCGCACTGTACCCACCCTCTCCGGCCCCTAAGCGCACCTCTTCCCAGACGGTGAGCACCTCTGGATCTTCATGAATCGGAGTATCGTCACCCTCCATCCAAAAAATAATATTTTGATCCAGAAGCTCCTCTTTCAAGGCTAGCCCAGCAGCTCGATCCGATGACCATTCATCCAAAAATGCCGCAACGGCTTTGATGCGTGTACACTTTGTAAACTCAGCGATCTCATGATGCCGCTTCCGAAATGCCGCAAAGGTCATGTCCGTACGATCTGGCTTTCCCTTACCATCGACACACAATACATACCCGGAGTTGTCCCACAAAAAATTGGGGACCACCGATTTGCCCGAACGCTTCTCGGCAGCTGGAACAATCATCTTCCGGGGCACCATCTTTTTCCCCGATGTGAGCCGAAGATCCACAACCCCCTTAAAACCACCGGCATCATCAATCATCATGGCAAAGGAGATCTTCTCTTCACTAAAACCTGGCTTCGGCATAGAGGCATCAGGATCACCCACCATGCGGTGGTAGTAATCATTTAATGCACTTAAGATCATAACCCCGCATCCTTACGCCAGAATGCAACATCGATGACCCCCTCGTCCATGGTGGGCCTGAAAAACTGGGGTGTCATATTATTCTGGAAATCGATGTCGTAGAGCATCCAGCCAAGATCTCTGGGGGAAGACCCCACCAATTCTGATATGGGGGCATCCCCGTCCACCCACTCAAAAAAAGCGGCGAATTCGCGGCACCCCAGATAGGGCCTATGGAAACATTGACCAATCTTTGCACGTCTCTTAAAGATATCCATATGCTTCCCCGGATTGTCTTCTGCCCCCGCCTTATCTGTCATCTCAAAATGAGCCTCGATGACATAGGCCACATCTCGAAGTACCAGGGCGGCCCTTTGTTGGCGCTCATCTTCAATAAATTGGTGGATCGCCTTGCCACTTTTTATGGCCGCCTTAGCGGATACGACAGAGACCTTCCCTTTCAACTCATTTCGACGAACCGAATCAAATCGGATGGGTTTTAACACATGGATTTTATCAACCACCCAAGAAATGGCGGGCTTCCAATGGATCGCCTCCAGCACCCCGCGGGCTGCCGAGGGGGTCATCACATCATAACTGACCCTTTCGACCTTCATCTCGGGTCGGGTAAAACAGGCGTAATCACCCCACACCTTCACTTTGATTCCATACCCCATGTTCCCTCCTTTATCCTATCCATACCAATGGGCCACAATCATAAAGCCCCCCTATCCTTGGCCGTTAAATCCCGGCTCCCCACCATCTTCCATCGATACCGTATGTGATAAAAAAAGAGGCGAACGCCCCCTTAAAAAAACTTAAAATAGATAAAAAACCTCGGACACCGCCTATAAGGGAAGGAGAGAAGCACCCCTGACCCCACCGGAGACACGCCAGGGTAAACCGGCAAACCCCCTCTTCCTTCACATCAAAGATTGTATGTAAAAAAAAATTCATTCTCTTTTTTACCTTAATTTTAGAAAAGCACTCTGCCGTTAAGAAGACAAAATGTACAAAAATATTATCTTCTCCGATGAAGATATAGATACGAATCCGCTTCATCTTTCCCTATCAAAACTCCTCCTAAAGCACCATAGATATTTAACAAGCGGACAAACAGAAAATGCCTATTCAGCCCACTGATACATAAGCCACATGAGATTTACGAAAAAATAAATTGTACAACAATTAGCCCCCCCATACATAGCTATAGCTAGTTATTTGTAGTATTATTAAATATAACTAACATAGAAAAAAAATCCCGCCCAGAACGGCCCTCGACTCACGGGAGATATTTATTGAAAATTTAGTACAAATTTAGCTTTTTAGGGAAAAATCATATCGCTGCGGCCACCGACGAGCGGATCTCCCTCTTGAGATACGACTCTAAAGGGCCAGGAGCCCCAGAGGCTCTGGGACAAAACGCCCTCCTTTTAAATTTTCATCTCAACGAGACACAGATAAATACCTGAATGCCCATGATGATATTCCCCTAGGGATGGAGAGACCAACCCACCACCCCGACACACAGGAAG
>JABXKT010000309.1 GCA_013619155.1 Desulfobacteraceae bacterium | reverse complement strand
GAACACGGTGATATCTTTTCGTCTCCCCCCCCTTTTAAAGGGAAAAAGGGGGGGGAGACGAAAAGATATCACCGTGTTCAAGCGTTTTCGTGAACACGAATGCCCTTTCCAAAAATCACGACACCGCGTCATTCAATCTTTCACCATCACGGATGTATAAAATATCCCCCGTGCCTGGTCCTCTCCCCGAATGCGACCAGCGGCCATCAACTCGGCCAGGGCCTCAGCCACCAGCTCCCCGGTAATACCCAGGCTCTCCGTGAGATCGTCTGCCGTGCACGGGCGCCTCTTCACCATCTCGAAAATCCGCGATGCCACGGCGCCATCCTCTGTCGTCGCCCCCCCCCGATTACGGTACGCTCCGATGATCTCTCCGGAATCCAGGGCTTTCGTCACGGCAGCCAGGGTCTCTTTATCGGCGGCCCTTACCCACGATTCCGTCCCGGGACGATCCAGGGTATTCACCTGAACCCGATCCGGTCCAATCCGTCTCACCACCTCGGCGATACCGGCCACCTCCGCGGCATTATCGTTTAAACCCGGTACCACAAAGACCTCGAGCCATAACTCCCCGTGAAACGCATGCCGAAAGGCCACGAGCCCTTCGGCCATCGTCTCGGGTGAGAGAGAGGGGTGGGGACGATTTAAGGATTTAAAGACCCCCTTGTCGGCGGCGTCGAAAGAGGCGATGACCAGATCCATCTGGGCGGCGTCTTGCCGAACATCCTCCCGGTCGAAGAGGGTGCCATTGGTAAGGAGTACCACCCGGACACCCGGACACCGGGCCTTTATATAACGGGCAATCTCACCAATATCCGAGTGCAGAGTGGGCTCTCCCGCCCCAGAAAAGGTGACGGCATCCGGGGCCTCATGGGCATCAAAATAACGGTCAATTTCTGCCATCACCGCCTCTTTGGGAACCAGAGAAGAGCGCTTCACCGTGAGCTGTGTGGTGGCCCCACTCTCGCAGTAGACACAATCCAAGGAACAGGTTTTAGAGGGCACCAGGTCCACCCCGAGGGAGAGGCCCAGGCGACGGGAGGGTACGGGTCCAAAAAGATAAGTATACGACTCTTCTGCCATAGCAGTATCCTTCACATTGCGGTATCTTCAAGAGCGAAAGGCGCTTAGAAGCAGCCTTGACCTCTGGAGATCACTTGGTTATATCATGCTCATGCAGATGGCACATCCGCAAAGCCACACAGGTTTTTCGCGACATCTTGCGTATAAACAGCCGGTGAACCGGCCTCCAGCAAGGGCATGCGATTTTTTATTGGCCTATCATACGC
This sequence comes from Desulfobacteraceae bacterium, assembly GCA_013619155.1. GTDB lineage: Bacteria > Desulfobacterota > Desulfobacteria > Desulfobacterales > Desulfolunaceae > Desulfoluna. Next base: position 105 of record JABXKT010000309.1, on the reverse strand, counting down.
CAAAGCACCGCACCTTAAAAGAGACCATTCACATCAAGGCGTCGGTGAAAAAAGGCCCAAAAGATCCAAGCCGGGGGAGAGCCCGCCCGCCCCCATGTAGCCATC
>JABXKT010000023.1 GCA_013619155.1 Desulfobacteraceae bacterium | reverse complement strand
CAGTTGGGATAGTCCTTTTGATTGAAGTGGCCCCGCACACCGAAGGAGACGGTATAGGTGACCATCCGCTGGTGAGGTGCCTCGTAGTCGGGGTCCTGTAAGGGGACCTCATCACTTAAGGCCGTGGAGAGATCTCTCTCGTAGTAATGCATGGCCACATCGGGGAGCCTGTGGGAGTTTTTTCCATAGAATTCGGGACCGTCCCACTCCGTGTTGTTGTCGCCGTCGGCGTTGCCCACTGCCGGGGCTCCTCCGTTGCCGTAGCCGTCGGTCATGAGGATGACAAAGGCCTGTTGGCAAGCCCCCCCATCGGCTTCGGCGTCAAAGGGGGAGGGGCCAATGCCGCCGGTATTTCCATCATCGGCATCGAAGTATTGGCCCACCTCATAGAGGGCGAGGCGCATGGGGGAGTATCCGGATCGTCTCACCTGGTACACGCTGTCCAGAAAGGTCGTCATATCGGCGGGGCTGGTGATGAGTGAGGCCGCCTTGACCACGGTGCGGTTGAAGGTATGAATTCCTAATTTAACGCCGGACAGATCCTGGAGGGCCGCCCCTAAAGAGGCTTTGGTGCTGGTCTCACGGGTCCGGTGGTAGGTGAACCAGTTGGCAAAGTTGATCCTTGCCTCGGCAAAGGTGCCGGAGATGGCCACATCCGAGGGAATATTGGCGGTGATTTTCGTCAGGCTCTTGACGATGCGGTAGTCGTCCGAGGCCCCTCCGGATCCTTGGGTTACCTTATAGTAGGTGGGGCCGGTGCTGTCGCTGCCCAGATCGATGAGGTAGGGATGGCTGTCCGTGGTGGAGACCACATAGTAGTGTCCGAAGGTGACGGGTATTTTGCCCACGGTGTCAAAGGTGCGGGTAAGGTCCAAGGTGAGGCTGCCCTTATCCTCATTTTTCAGGGCCTCGGAAGGGAAATCCAAGGGGTGTTTGGGGACCTGGGTGAAGCGGGCATCGGAAAAGGTCATCGACGCCGAGTTTACCCATGGCTCGTAGTGGGTGGTGGGATTGTAGTAGATACGGTTGTACCCGTGGTACTGAGATTTCCACCGGGATTTGCTGTAGTTCGCCGTATACTCCGAGAGTCCGTTGAACCGGCCCTCGTCCTCGGCGCACATGACGCTCCACTCCATGCTCTCGGAGTCGTCCATGAGGAACATGATGATGCCGGGGGAGCCTCCGATGGTGACGCTCAAGGGAGTGTCGGAGATGGGGTCACAGATGGTGTCTTCGAAGCAGGCCGCATCCCCTCCCGAGCAGTCCTCATCGATATTGTTGTCGCATACGTCGGCGGCCCCTGGGTTGATGAGGGCATTGTTGTCGTTGCAGTCTCCGGGAATGGTCACATATCCGGGGTTGGGGGTGCACCCCTGGTGGGTGTCGATGGCGGTGCCGAAGCCGTCTTTATCGGCATCCCGGTAGAAGGTGGTGGTGGTGAGGCCCTCATCGATCTCCCCATCACAATTGTTGTCCCTGCCGTCGCAGAGCTCCGGGGCACCGGGGTAGGTATCGGCATGGGTGTCATCGCAGTCGGTATTGTCGGTGACGTACCCTTCGGGTGCGTCGGTGGAGGTTGATACGATGGAGGCTGAAGGATTCCCGTAATCGTCGTCGTCGTTATCCTCGTAGTAGATGAAGGATGCGGCCGAGCCGGTGAGGGTGAAATTGTCGAAATGGGCGATGTTGAGGTTCCCCAAGTACCCCCAGTCCAACCAATCCGACCAATCTGACCAATCTGACCAATCCAGCCAATCCAGCCAATCCAACCAATTCTGGCCGGATGTTCCGAAGAGTCCGACATCTAACTCCGCCCCGGCGTGGGTGGAGGTAACGGTGTGGATGGCGACCCAGGAGGTACCGTCTAAGCTGTAGAGTCCGGTAAAGGTGGTGCCGCTTCTCACCACGCGCAGCCAGACATCCGGTGGGGCAAGGGGAACGGTCACGGGAACGGAGGCATCGATCCTACCGTCACCGTCATCATCGACGACCATGAGAAAGCCGGAGCCAGGGACTATGGCTACCTGGATATGGGCGCTGGCGGAGCCACTGTAGCCTAAGTTGTTCTGAATGATGAGCCCCGCCTTGGTATCTGCATCGGTATCGGTGATGAAGGGCACCTGGACGGTGGCGGTGAAATCACCGCTAATGGCATCGAGATAGACGGCGTAGTAGTGCCACAGAGGATGATAACCCCCCGAGACGATGCGCAGGGCCATATCTGTGATCTCGTGGTAGGTATCGGCGGTGTTGTCCTGATCCTGGGCGATCCACTGTGCGTCTAAGGATCCGTTGAAGTTATCGCTAAAGGGCAGGGTGACGGCATGGGCTGCCGGCAGGCAGATCAGGAGCCAGAGGCCGAGGAGGCCGAGCCATGCCATGCTGCGTATGGTGGCGGTTTGTGGAAGGGTGGGGCCCATGAATTTCTTCTCCGTAAAATAAATAATGAACGTGGTGGCACCTTAAACGTCGTGAATCGACTCTTTTGTCCTAAGCTAAAATCGGATTCTGTACCCGGCAATCACATCCAGCAATCCGTTGCACTCTTCGGCCCGGCCGTGGACCTCGTACTGCCTCATGGTGGTCTTGTTTCCCATGTCAAGGGAGGCTCCCGGAGCGGTCCCTTCATAGATGACGGTGTAGCCGGAGAGCTTATCCGTGAAGTGGGCAGACCGGCTGGAATTGGTGGTGTAGTCCCACGGTGTTGTCTCGGGGTCAAAGGAGGTATCGGAGGCACTGAGCCACACCAGGGTCGATGAGTCGGGGATCAGGTTGGCCTGGGGGTTCGTGTCGTTACTCATGATCTGCATCGCTTCGAAGGCGGCAGATTCAGCCCTCACCAGGTTTTGCCGGAAGCACTTATCATTTCCGGAGATAGTGATCTCGGTATTGGTCGTATTCAAGGCCCCCAGTCCGGCAATGGTGATAAGAAGGAGAATCACGAGGGTGAAGAGAAGGATGGATCCCCTCTCATTGCTGATGGGTGTATCGTGGTGGGGCATTTTTTGCTCCTTGGGGCCCTATTAATCCTGGGGTTTGATGAGGTCGTAAGTGACCTGTCGGCTCTGGCTTCCCTCGTTCCACTGGATGGTGATCTCCACCGATTTTGTATTGTCGGTGTTGGTGGCGACCGTCCATTCCCGTTGGTATATGTCTTCATACTCGGGACCGTGGGAACCAACGGAGAGACCCGCGTCATCGTAGCTGGCCCCGATGAGCTCCTCCACCTGGTTGGTCGCCAGCATGGCCGCCTCGGAGATGTTTTGAGCGCTCATATTGCCCTGAATAGAGGTGCCCTGCATACCGATGACGGCCAGTATGCCAAAGGTGAATATAACCAGGGCGATCATCACCTCGATGAGGGTGAATCCATGCGGCTCACCTATAAAAGGGGGCGTTTGCTCGTTACCGGTATGGGGCATAGGTGCCTCCTTGAGGGGATGTTATAAGTTTCTGAAGTTTATATAGCTATGGCCCAGGCGTCTTCGTCTGCCGTCATTGTAGGGCCCCCAGCTTGCCTTCGATTCGGTGGGATAGCTTTCGGCATTGACAAAATCGGGGTCCTCTCTCTTGGTTTGGGCGAGCATGGTGATATCGACGGCCCGGATGCCCTTCGTGGCGACGGGGGCCGTGGATCGGGAGGTGATACCTCCAGATATCGTCTCATAGTAGAACTCAATAGCCTGAATATTTTCGGCCACCGCTGAGCGAGATCCCCCGTCGACACGGCGGCCCAGGGTCTCTTTTTTGCCATCGCCGTCACCGTCATAGTGGGAGTAGGCGATGGTGGTGAGCTCACCGGACTCATCCGTATCCCCATCAGCGTCGTTGTCGATGCCGTCATCTGTGGCCAGGGCGGTGAAGGTGAAGGTGTCGATTTTGGCGATGGATATTCCAGCCTTGGACGCCGGGGTGGGGTGGGGGCCCTTGTATCCAGCCATGCGAAATTCACGCCCCATGAGGTAGAAGCCGGCGCGCAGATTCTGCTGCATGTCGATGACCTGTGCCTGGGCGGTTTGGGTGCGCGAGACATCGGTGAATGAGGATATAAGGGCCACCAAGATAATGGACGACAGGGCGATGGCGATGAGGAGTTCCAATAGGGTGATGCCTATCTCATCTGTACGTGGATTCATGCTACTCCTTCCAGTGGGTGCCGTCTGAGCTGTGTGCCTGCGAGATGCTTCCCGCAGCCGCTAGGGTGATGCGTCTGAATCGAGTGCCCTCGCTGTTTTTTACCTGAACGCTCCCGGCGGTGAGTATGGCCAGGCCGAGGGTGTTAAACTGGGCCGTGGTTCCACCGCCGAAGGAGACGGCGCTTAGATCGACCCCGAGGGGCATACGGCGTGTGAGGATGACCTCTTCGCCGGTATCGAAGGCGAGGGGGGTGGCCCCATTATCCACAAAGACCGTGTACCCTCCGTTGGCTCCGGAGCCCGCGGTGAATGTGAGAGAGACGGCCTGATGGCGTTTTATGGCGCTTAATTTGGACCGCTCCAGGTCGCCTTTGAGGGTGTTGGCGGCCGAGGTCACCCGGATCCCGTCCATGAGGCGTGAGTAGCTGGGAAGGGCAACCGCCACAATTATAGCCACCATAGATATGGTGACCATTAACTCTATTAATGTGAATCCATCTCGTCGTCTCATGGGGCGCTTCCTTATGGGTTTTCTGGAGATCGGTGTGGCCTATACATGATTAATACAAAAAATATGCCATTATTTCTCTGGTCGATGCGTTTTTGTGGTTTTTACTGAATTGATGCGAAAAAATGGGCGTTTACGCGATATTTTTTTGTATGATGCGTGTTGATGAGGGCGCTCGGACTATAAATTTTTTTTATAGCCATGCGATTTTTTTCTTTTCAATAGCATCAAAGCCTGGGGTTTTACACCCTATATGGGATGCGTCCGGCTATTAAAAATATTAATACCGTCACGGGGTGGCTATTGTTCTCGCGATACCCGTGTGATAAAAACGGGGATTATCGAGGGACGATACTTTTTTTGTAACTATGCAGCTTACGCCTATGTTGGCCCTGCCTGAGTGCAACCTTTTGAAAAGGTTAATAAATAGGTATTTCGGTTTAACCCCGCATTAAAGGCGGATATGAGTTGCCCCGAGGCGCGGGGTAAATCGCGTCTGCAATCTGCTTTCGAGGTGTTTTTGCCGAAGTGGCTGCGCAGTCTTGCCGCCGGAGGCCATGCGGTGAAAGTATAGCCTCGGTTGGCCCTTCCGGGGGCCAACCTTTTGCCAATTTTTATGAGATGGGCTTGCCAAACAGATTTTTATAGTGACCATGACGGGCCAAAGGCCCGTCATGGTCACAAACCTGGGGTCCAGGGGCCCGGTCCCTGGCCGCCGGAGGCTCAGTTTTTAAGACCTCTTTAACCATAGACGGTCTTTGTTCAAGCGTTGAATAGTCCCCTTTTTTTTCTCTTTCCGTCCGTTTATATCTTTCAAGGAGATCCCGCTGTCATGAATATGATATCCAAGGAGAAGTTCTCTCCAAGAGCTGTGCTGACCCATCTGGTCAAGGGGGGGTATCTCTCCCAGGATCAGGTTCGGCATGTGCTCTCCCTGCGGGAGAGTGTGGAGAAAAAACTGGCCAGAAAGGGGGCCCTGGCAAAGGTGGATATGATTGAGGTGCTGAAGGCCCTTGTCATGGATCGTTTCGATAAGCCTGGGGAACCCTTGGACGAGGATAGCATTTATGAGGCGCTCTCTTCGGCCTGGGGCTTTGAGTATATGAAGATCAACCCCTTGAAGCTCGATATGGAGACAGTCACCAAGACCATCCCCAAGCACTTTGCCATGAAGCACCTGGTGCTTCCCGTGTCGGTGAAGGATGGAGAGCTTACCGTGGCCATGTCGGATCCCTTCGATGCCGAGGTGCTCGATGACCTCAAGCGGGTGAGCCAGATGCGGATCCGGCCTGTGATCACGAGTCGGTCGGATATCGAACGGTATATTAATGAGTTTTTTGGCTTTCGCTCCTCCATTGCCGCGGCCAAATCTCAATATGCGGGCACGGGCATCGATCTTGGGAATTTGGAGCAGTTTGTCCGGCTCGGGTCCTACGGTGAAATCAACTCTTCAGATCATCATATCATCAACGCCGTGAACCACCTCTTCAGCTACGCCTTCGATCAGCGCGCCAGTGATATTCATATCGAACCCAAGCGGGATGTCACCATCATTCGTATGCGCATCGACGGCTCTTTGAACACCGTTTATGAGTTGCCCAAGACCATACACAGCGCATTGGTGACGCGTATTAAGGCCTTGAGTCGTCTGGATATGGCCGAGAAGAGGCGGCCCCAGGACGGACGAATCAAGACCGATCAGGATGGGACAGAGGTGGAGATCCGTGTCTCCACCGTGCCGGTGGCCTTTGGGGAGAAGGTGGTGATGCGTGTGCTTCATCCGGATATTATGTTTCAGGATCTGGAGACACTGGGTTTTACCGGTGAGGATCTGGTGAGATACGAGTCTTTGATCAATCGGCCCCACGGTATTGTGCTGGTGTGTGGCCCCACGGGCAGCGGGAAGTCTACCACCCTCTACTCGACCTTACGCCGCCTCTCGGGGCCGGAACTTAATATTACGACGGTGGAAGATCCCATCGAAATGGTCCATGAGGCCTTTAATCAGATTGCCGTTCAGCCCCAGGTGGGTATCACCTTTGGCACCATTTTACGGAATATTCTCAGGCAGGATCCCGATATCATTATGTTAGGGGAGATGAGGGATCTGGAGACGGCAGAAAATGCAGCCCAGGCGGCCATGACGGGTCACCTGGTGCTCTCTACGCTGCACACCAATGATGCCCCTTCCGCCATTACCCGGCTTATGGATATCGGTATTCCGCCCTATATTATACAGGCGACATTGGCCGGGGTGGTGGCCCAGCGTCTCGTTAAACGGGTCTGCCCCCATTGTGTGGCGACCTATGAGATGAAGGGCTCCAAGCTAAAAGGGCTCGGGGTGGATGTGGGGACAGATGGTCCTGTGACCCTGTCCCGGGGTACGGGATGTCTGAAGTGTCGGGGTACCGGTTATCTGGGGCGGCTGGCTATTTTTGAGATTCTGACCTATACCGATGCGATTCGTAACCTCACCACACAGGATGCCGATGTCGCCGCCATTGGCCGGCAGGCACTACAGGAGGGGATGATCAACCTTCGGGCCAGTGGGATTGGGCAGCTCCTGGCCGGGAGGACCACCTGGGAGGAGTTGTTGCGGGTGACCTGGGAGAGTCATTGATCTGAAAAGGCTCCTGGGCGTGTATCGATAGCGCCTCTCCTTTTTTGATTTTCCCTTATTTCTGGCGATGCCCATGATGGTGTATCTACACCTACGCCTTGGTAATCCTCATTTTATTTGTTGTAAAAAGTCTTTGGGTGGCCCCGGGCTCCCTTAAGAAAATTTTTACAGAACGTTAAGGCGAGGCCTCTTCTTGTGGCAGATGCCCTTTTGTGTCGCCCCATGGGATACTATTTTTCTAACTATTCAGCTTATGCCTCGCTTGGTTCTGGGGGGCTCAACTATTTGAAAAGGTTGGTAAATAGGCTTTTTTTGTAGTGAGTGTGACGGGCCAACGGCCCGTCACACTCACAAACCTGGGTTCCAAGGGCATGGTCCTTGGCCGCCGGAGGCCTGCTTTTCACATCCCCTTTAACCATAGAGGGCCGTTGTTCAGGCGCTGAATAATTCCCCTATTTTTTCGCTTTAAAGGCGTCTCCGGGTTTTAAGCCTTGGGTGGTGTAGGTCGCCAGGATGGTGGCCGTCTTCTCCTGGGTCCCGATGACGAGGAGGGTCCCGATGGTGACGGGGACTCGAAGATCGTTGCCGCCAAATAGCGTATCGGACTCCTTGGTCTCATAATAATACACCTCATAGACCTGACCTTTCAGGATGCCATCACGGCGTCCCCGGTTGATGAATCCCGTCATATCCTGGCCGAAGGTGGTCTCCCCCTCTTCGGTGATGATGATCTCCCCGTCTATTTCGGGGTCTCCTTTAAGTATGGGGATGGATGGCGAGCGCTTTTTATAGGGCATGAGCTTGTCATTGAGCTTGATGGCACGATAGGCGGTGGTGATGCGACCAATGAAAAAACCATTTTTTTCACTGATAATATCCACCGTTCCGCTTAAGTAATGCTGGGTGCCCAGTGTGTGGCGGATGCGCTTTACTTTTTTTCTGTCCATATTCGAGAGCTTGTCGGTAATCTGCGCCGGAGAGAGAGTCCGGTAGGTGGTGTAACGTGCCCCGATGATGAGAGGGGTCTTGGGGTTCTCCTTGATGTAGATGGTATCGCCGGTACCCAGCATGAGCTGTTCGTTGCCATGGAGTTTGAACACCGTACCATGGGGTGTGATGGGCTTTTTTTTCATGAAGCCTGTGCGTTCAATCTTTGAGTAGTGGTAGTTGCGTGGGGCCTTTTTTACCACAATAGGGGGGGCGGGTGTTGGGTCGAGGCGCTTACGGTCTGTATCCTTTCGGCGAATGAGTTTGATTCGTTGCCCGGGATAGATCCGGTGGGGGTTGGCCAATTGGCCGTTTTTACTCCAGAGATCCGGCCAGGTGAAGGGGTTGTCGCTAAATTTTTGAGAGAGCCCCCAGAGGGTGTCTCCTTTTTTAACGGTATAGTAAACCCCTGTCTCCGAGGTGATCTCTTCGGAAGGCTCTGCGAAAATGGGTACCGCCGAGGAGAGAAAGATGAATAGTGATAGGGCAGCTGTGTATCGGAGTGTTGCCTTGATAACCATAATCGCTCCGGTATGATGTCTGATGCGGGGTGAATAGAAACGGGGTTGTGTTTCGAAGGTAGGACGTACGATGAAGGCCCCTTAAATTGTTCACCACTTTCCGGTTTTTTAATCGACGTGTCAATATTAAATAGTAAACGTCGGTTCCGTCTGTTTTTTTTGTGCAGGGCCAAAGGCCCTGTGGGTGATGGCTTAAAAAAAAGGTGTCGATGCCCTCGGGTGGCACCCTTACTTAATTGAGGAGTGAGATGACAATGGAGAAGGTAGCTGATTTTTTATTTGAGGCGGGTATGTTGAAACGGATCCCCCGTTCCGGGTATCAATTTTTAGGGGGGGGTAAAGAGAGTGTGGCCGAGCACTCCTTTATGATCACCACCATTGCCTTTGTGTTTTCACGCATGGAACCGTCCGTGGATGCGGGAAAGTTACTGGCTATGTGTCTGGTCCATGATATTCCCGAGGCACGGATCGGGGATTTAAACTATGTCCAGAAGCGGTACTGCCACGCCGATGAAGCCTTGGCCGTGGACCATCAGGCTCGTGGGCTTCCCTTTGGTGGGGAGTACAAGGCCTTGGTGGATGAGTTTAACGCCTGCGAAACCCGGGAGGCACGGTTGGCCAAGGATGCGGATCAATTATCCTTTGTCCTTGACTTAAGGGCCCTCGTGGATACCGGTCATAAGGGGGCTGATAAATGGCTGGCCGCGGTGCTTGAGCGCTTGGAAACTGATATCGGTCGGCGTCTCGCCGATGCCATCTTGTCCCGGGCCTGGGATGATTGGTGGCTGGACGGGTACTCCGAGTAGGGGCCCTCTTTCATCCCGTCCACATGCGTGCCTCGTATGAGGGGGCTCTATGTGGGTGCTGGCCATATTTACCTGAAATTATAAATATTTTATGGTCTGCCTCTTGGGTGGATGGATATGCGATGTTCCCCCTCAAAGAAAAAAATGCGAAATAGTTTTAATTTTCATGTGGGTTTGACCGATTTGAATGAGATAGATTCGTAAGTGGCCGAGGTGGTGGTATTTTTGTCCGTGAGTTGATGTACCATCTGGCCGATGAGGCTCTCGCCGCGAGGGCTGGGCCTCTTTTTGTGCTGTTTTTTGTGCATGTCGATGGCGGATCATCACGATTAAAACAAAAAAATGGGGGCTCGGCTTGAGCGTTTCTCCGGGGTAGAAAAGGTGTGGAAAAGAGATGGACATGGTAAAAATTCTATATGTGGATGATGACTCGGATCTGGTGGAGATCTATACCCGGTTTCTTGATGGGGAGCTCTTCATCCTGAAGACCGCTGAGAGTGCGGAGGAGGGGCTGGAGATTGCCCTCTCGTTTGGCCCTGATTTGATTATCAGCGATGTGGCCATGCCCGGTATGGACGGCCTGGAATTCTGCCGACGGGTTCGCGCCCTTAATCCTCTTAAGGATGTGATTTTTATGCTGGTCTCCGGCATCGATGTGGAGCCCCGGGATGTGGTCTCTGGGCTGGATGCCGGTGCCGATGAGTATCTCGTAAAGCCCTTCTGCCGCGATGAACTGGTGGCCCGGATCGGTGCCTTGCTCCGGATAAAAGAGTTAAAGGATAGGGCCGAGTCCGCCGATAATTTTTTAGAAGAGGCGGTTTCCCGTCACCACGCCATGGAGGCGGAACGGGCGGCGCTTAAGGAGGCACTTTCCGACGAACGCATGGCCCTCTCATCTGCCTTGAAACAGGTCGCATCCCTGGTGGATGAACGACAAAAGGCGGTGGACAGAGCCGATGCCATGGGGCATTTGGCATCGCGAACCTTAGCCAGTTCTGTGGAGATGGTGGTGCATGCCTTAGACGTCCGGGCGGGATTCAAGAGGGGGCACGGCGGGGATGTGGCCCGTCTCTCTCTGGCCCTTGCCGAGGAGATGGGGGTCGAAGGGGAGGCTCTCTGCCACCTGGAACGGGCCGCACGGCTTCATGAGCTGGGACTGCTCTTCGTCTCCGAGGCCCTGGCGAGTAAGAATCCCTTGGACTACACCGAAACAGAGGCCGATTTTCTCTCCCAGCATCCCGCCCGGGGGGGGGATATGCTGGCCAAGGTGGAGGGTCTCGAGGAGACAGCGCGCATCGTTCGGCATCTCTTGGAGCGTATCGATGGCAGCGGAACACCCCGAGGTCTCAAAAAAGAGGCGATTCCCCTCGCATCTCGGATCATTGCCGTGGCCGATGCCTATGAGACCTTATCGGCATGGCCCATGGGAGGGACTCCGGAAGAGCGACTCGACAGCTTGGAAGCGGAGGCGGGGACGCGATTCGATGCCAAGGTTATTCACTATTTGCGTAAGTATATGCGGCGAAAGCCTGAAACGATGCCGGGCCATCGCGTGGAGATAAGTGTCTTTGATGTGAAGCCTGGAATGGTTCTCGCATCGGCCATCTACACCGCCAAAGGGGCCATGCTTTTACCAGAAAACACGATGCTTACCCAAGGTTATATCAGGCAGATTGCACGTTACAACCGTATTGATTCCTTGGAAGAGACGGTATTTATTAAGGGATAGGTTGTAATTATCATGGATTTGGCTTCATTAATTGGTGTTATTCTGGGGGTTGGCTGTACGGTGGCGTGTATTCTCCTCGGCAGCAGCCTGCTTCTCTTTTGGAACATGCCTTCGGTCATGATTGTCTTTGGTGGCACCATTGCCGCCACGATGATCGCCTATCCGATCAAAGAGTTTTTGGGTGTCTTCAAAACCGTGGTCAAGGTCTTTATCTTTAAGATCGATACGGCGGAAGCACTCATCCAAATCCTTGTGGAGATCTCCAATAAGGCCAGGAAGGGAGGGCTTCTCTCCATTGAGGCGGATATCAACAGCACCGAAGATCCGTACTTAAAAAGCGCCCTCCAGATGACGGTGGACGGGGTAAAGACCGCCGATATCGCCGCCGTGATGCAAAAACGTATGGAACTGACTTCCCGGGAGCACAAGCTCGGATACTCGGTTCTCTCCTCCATGGGGGCCTATGCCCCTGCCTTTGGCATGGTGGGCACTCTTATCGGTTTGGTTCAGATGCTCGCCAACCTAGACGACCCCTCCTCTATTGGGCCCAAGATGGCCGTCGCCATGATCACCACCTTCTACGGAGCCCTTCTGGCCAACCTTTTTTTTATTCCCATGGCAGACAAGTTGAAGATTCGAAGCGAAGAGGAGATCATGAATATGACCCTTCTCTACGAAGGGGTGGTCTCCATCCGCGAAGGAGAGCACCCTCGGCTCATGGAGGACAAGCTCAACGTCTATCTCTCTCGGGGCGATGGAAAAGCACCAAAAGGGGATTAATCAATGGCCGATGACAATGGTTCCGGTACCATGGATGATGATGCGGCTCCCGCTTTAAAACCTCCGGCCGCCATTGGGGGCGATGATGAGGGGGGCGGCGGGGCCCCGGAGTGGATGGCGACCTTTGCCGATTTGGTCACCCTTTTGATGTGTTTTTTTGTGTTGCTCTTTGCCATGAGTACCATCCAGGAGGAGACCTTCAAGGAGCTGGTTCAGTCGTTGAAATCGGCCTTAGGTGTGCAGCAGGTGCCTGAAACCGGAACCCGTGAAGGCCTCATCATGCATGCAGACACCGACTCCAGCGAGAGTAAGGAGCATGCCGTGGATGAGTTGGGGGGGATGGTTCAAAAGGAGGTGGAGGAGATCGTTAGCGATGTCCGTGAGCTGATTATGTTCAATAAGTTGGGGGGGCAGGTGCGGGTCGAGGAGACAGAGGATGGGGCGGTGATTACCATTGCCGATATGGTTCTCTTTGGTCCCGGGGAGGTCCAACTCACCGAGGACGGCCGCATCGTCATGGAGAAGGTCTTCATGGTGTTGGCCCAATTTCATTACCCTCTTACCGTCTCCGGTCACTCCGATGCCATGCCCATGGCCCATCCGAATATCTCCTCTAATTGGGAACTCTCCACCAACCGGGCCACGAGTGTGGTTCGGTTTTTGATTTCTATGGGGATCGATCCTGTCCAGTTGAAGGCTCAAGGGTTTGCCCATTACCGTCCCGTGGCAGATAACGGGACCCCCGAGGGGCGTTCCAAGAACCGGCGGGTGGAAATTACCTATGAACGCACCTATATTGCCCGCACCTTTTCCGGTAGCCTCTATCGTTAAAAAACGGTGTTTTTTGATAAAAAGAGCGTCATGGACAGTGGGGTGAAAGCTTAGCCTCCGGCGGCCCTGCCGGGAGCCAACCTTTTGAAAAGGTTGCCAAACAGTTTTTTTATAGTGGCAGAGACGGGCTAAGGGCCCGTCTCTGTAATAAATCTGAGGTATAGGGGATCTATTCCCCGGCTGCCGAAAGGCTTACTTTTTAAATCTGCTTTAACCATAAGAAGGCAGCGTAGCGAAGGTTTAGCCTCCGGCGGCCCTGCCGGGAGCCAACCTTTTGCAAAGGTTGCCAAACAGTTTTTTTATAGTGACAGAGACGGGCTAAGGGCCCGTCTCTGTCACAAATCTGGGGTCCAGGGGATCTATTCCCTGGCCGCCGGAGGCCTTTTTTGGCCCCCTTTGATCATAGAAGGCATTTCTATACACTGAATAGTGATGAATCCCCTTCACATCATCCCTTTGATTCCGTGGTGCCACTGGAAACTTGCTTCTTCCTGATCTACTTTTGATCCCTTATCCTTGATTTTTAAGCGATGCCGGTAAGCGTTGTGATGATGGGGGCGATTCTTTCTATGGACCCGTCCCCAGCGAGCTTAATGGTGAGCCTCTTATCCCATACATCGAGAGTGTTTTCCCGGCGGGTGGCCCATATTTACAACGGATTGCTGTTGTGCTCTCAATTTCTATCGGATAGAATACAAAGTTTTTAAAATACCGCAGGGACGGCACGATGCATCGGCCGTCCCGTGTGCCGAGACGATCTTTTTCCTCTGCTTTGTAATGGTGACGGATATGAAACTGAGACTGGACGAGCTTGCTAAAGCTCTAGATTTACAGAGAGATACTCTGGACCGCTGGATTCGCCAGGGGCGTATACCGGTGAAGAAGAGTGGGATGGAGTGCTCCTTTGGGTACGACACCTTGAAAAACTGGGCGGGTAAGCACAATACCCCGTGTGTCCTTGAGGTACCGGGGCCTTCCAACGAACGTCCTCTTGAGGCGATTACCCTTCTGGGTGCCCTCACCCGGGGCGGGGTGGTGTATGATCTCGAAGGGGGGGATGTCCCCTCGATTCTTCGGGGTATCACCGACGTCGTAAGGGGTGTGGCTGACGGGGAACGAGAGACGCTTTACCGACTCCTCATGGAGCGGGAGGGGCTTGTCTCCACCGGTGTGGGGAACGGGGTGGCTCTGCCCCATCCACGAACCCCCATGGCGACGTGCGCGCTTCCTGCCATCACCACCTTTTTTTTGAAACATCCCGTGGACTACAGCGCCGTGGATGACCTGCCTGTGCGCGTGCTCTTTCTCATCTTGAGCCCTGATGTGGGGATTCATCTCCAGCTTCTCTCCAAGATCTCTTTTTGTGTACGAGAATCCTCGTTTATTCGGTTTCTGGAAGGGATGCCATCTGAGGCGGATCTCCTATCGAAAGTGGCCGAGTTTGAGGCCCGGCTGTGAGTCGATGCTTAAGGGGCCTCCCTTTACATCGGGTATGGAATCTGTTAGTCCGGCGGTGTCGTTTTTGATATCGGCATCGGCAGGGTTTATGTCAGGAAAACCCCTGACCCGGAGACTTCATGGCGTCCTTTGGATAGACAATTCCGGGACGATTTATGGAGTGCCCGGGTCGTGTGTTTTCAGGGCTTTTTTGCGTCATGACATCGGGAGCTATCCACCTCTTGGGTGAAGGCTTTCATAATATTTTGAGGATCTTTTCACCATGTTGAAAAGGCTATGTAAACGTCCATCGGCTTTGCCTCGTATTCAGTTGGATGACCGGTTAATTTTGATGCTGGCGGGTGTGATGGTGGGGATTGCCAGTGGCCTGGCGGCCCTGGTTTTGAATCGCAGCTTGGAGGCGATGCTTGAATTTGTGCATAGCTTAAGGGGGCATTCCTGGGCGTTTATGCTGCCCGGTGCCGGTGCCGCCGCCTCGGCTATTTTTCTCGACTATATTATGAAGGAAGGCGCCGGTCATGGCGTGCCGGAGGTGATCTACTCGGTCTCTCGTTACGGGGGGTTGCTTCGCCTTCGTTCCAGTATCTCCCGCCTTATCTCCAGCTGCCTCACCATCGGGAGTGGCGGTTCAGCAGGCCCTGAGGCACCGGTGGTGATGAGCGGTGCCGCCATCGGGTCCAATATCGCCAAATTATTTAAGTTAAACGACCGCCAGCGGGTGACCCTGGTGGGGTGCGGGGCGGCCGGAGCCATTGCCTCGATCTTTAACGCCCCCATCGCGGGGTTGGTCTTCGTGCTGGAGGTTGTTTTAGGGGAGTGGTCCACCGTTAATATCGTTCCCGTGGCCATTGCCGCGGTGGCAGGTACCGAGGTGAGCCGGTTTTTTAATGGTAACCAGATCGCCTTTAGTCACGTCAGCTTTAACATCGGGGTGGCCGATACCGTGGCCGCAGTGGGGCTGGGTCTGGCCACGGCGATCTTCTCTATTTTGTTGACCCGAGCTTTACGCTCCATGCACCACGTCTCGGCGAAGGTGAAATTTCCCGTCTGGGGACGGGCGGCCATTGGGGGGTGCCTGGTGGGACTCCTGGGGCTTCTCTTTCCCGATGTTCAGGGTGAGGGGTATCACGCCATCCGTGAGATGATCGTGGGTGACTACAGTGGGGCGTTTCAGGTGGCTGCCATCGCCATCTTTGCCAAAATCTTGGCCACCTCCTTTACTTTAGGGTGGGGAGGCTCCGGAGGGATCTTTGCCCCCTCTCTGGTGGTGGGAAGCTTTACCGGCCTCGCCTTCTATCGGGGTGTGACCTTTCTCTGGCCCTCTATTCCCTTAGTGGGGGAGGGGTGTTTTGCCCTCCTTGGTATGGCCGGTCTCATCAGTGGTATTCTTCAGGCCCCCTTGACGGCCATTTTTCTCATCGTTCAAATTACCGGCGGTTATGAGGTGATTTTACCCCTCATTGTGGTCTCTGTGGTTTCCACCACCATCAGCCACTATTTTGAGCCCGCCTCCTTTTATATGAAGGATCTGGTGGATCGAGGACAGCTTCTCCGTCCCGGTACCGATGCCCGTGTCCTCAATGATCTCTCCTTGGGAGAGCTCATTGAAAAAGATTGCCTGGCGGTGACGCCCCATATGACCTTAAGGGAGTTCGTGATGGTGGTGAAGCGCTCGGCGCGCAACCATTTCCCCGTAGAGGACCCCGAGACCCGGGCTTTTCTGGGGATGGTGGATCTGAATAAGGTGCGTCCCTATCTCTTCGATACCATTATGTACGATGCCGTTGTGGTGGAGCAGATCATGGATCGAGATGTGTTGTCCATCGCCTACGGGGACGAATTGTCTCATATTCTAAATATCATGGATGCCAAAGGGCTTTTCAGTATGCCCCTGGTAGTGAATCGTCGTTTTGTGGGAATGATCTCTAAGGCGACGCTTCTAGATAAATATCGAAAAGAGCTGATGGTGCAAACCACCGATAACCCCTGATAAGGGCAGGAGCATTATGGATACCCAACTTTTTCATATCTTTCGAAATACCCCGACCGGGCGGGAGACCTTTCTTCAGTCCGTCTATTTTTGTACCATGATGGGGGTCTCACCGGTGGTGTATGTCCCTCAGCACACCAAGTTTTTGATGTATTTCGAAAAAGATGTGGTGCAGGTGGATCTGGACGGGTCCTACCTATCCTCTCCGGAGACGGCAGAAAAACATGCCCGGGACCTTGCCGAGGCCGAAGATCTTCAGTTGGGTTTTTTTAAGCCCAAGAACTTTACCGCCTCCACCCTTCCGGATATTCCCGTGGATTTCGACTTTATGTGCTGCCCTCGCAGCATCAGCGATCTGACCAGTAAGATCGGGCTGGGGTATATCGGGTCTCGGGTGCGGCGCATTATTCAGGCGGCTCACTTTCCGGTGCTGATCACCAGCCCTTCGTTTCGCAAGTGGAGTAGCGTCACCGTCTTTTTTGGCGGCTCTAAGAATGCGGTGAACGCCCTGCGCCTGGGGATTCGTATCGCACGCAAGACGGGGATGCGGGTGCGTCTCTTTACCCAGGTCGATGGGGGCAAGACCCGGGATGATTACGAGAAGGTGATTCTCGAAAGCGGCTTAGGGGATGATATGGAGCGCTACGTAGACGACTGGCTCCTCTTTTTTGGCGGTAAATTTGAAGAAAACCTCTATGAAGTGCCCCACGACAGCCTAATTTTGATGGGGGCCTATGGTCATGGCGTGATACGGGACATTCTCTTCGGAAGCAAGATGGAGACCATTCAATCGGTGATGCCCAACAATTTAATGGTGGCCGGGCCCCATTATCTCGATCGAGGGGTGTGATGGGGATGGGACATTAAACCAGGGTGTTGTCTGTGTACCTTGTGAGCGGATGGTGGATGTGTCCCGTGGCAGGTGGGTAGAGGGGATAAAAAGTATGTGAAAATCCCTTGACAAAGAATGGGGGATGGCGTAAATCTTTTTTCGCTTTTGATGCAGTGTTCAAACAAACGCTTTCTCTCAAAATGCTCTTCATTGAGTGCTTGTGAGAGGGGTCGAATGCTGGTATAAGGGTGACAAGTTTGCGGAGAGGTGACCGAGTGGTTTAAGGTGCACGCCTGGAAAGCGTGTGTGCTGTAACAGGTACCGAGAGTTCGAATCTCTCCTTCTCCGCCACACCCCTTATCTTTAAGGCACGAAGCTGATTTTTTTTAGAGACAGGTTTTCACCACATCCTCGCAAATCGGAAGTGGGGGCCTGTTTTTTTTGTTTGGGCCTTTCTTTTACCCATGCCACCTTCAGGAGAGACTCGCATCGGTTGCAGTCGTAAGCGGCTTTTTCGTGATGTCATCTTCGTGAACCCCGCCAGGCAGGGGCCTTTTCACGGGGCACCCGGGCCGCAGCTGATCTGATGATACGCCGGCGCCTTGTCCGTGTTCCGGTTCGGAACCGGTCTTTGGTCGCCAGGGAGACCCGGTCACCATGTCCTATCTTGTCCTTGCCCGAAAATACAGACCCCAACTCTTTGACGATGTGGTGGGCCAGTCCCACGTCACCACTACCTTGTCCCACGCTATCTCCTCTGATCGCGTCGCCCACGCCATCCTCTTCTCAGGTCCCCGGGGCACGGGGAAGACCACTGTGGCCCGGATTATCGCCAAGGCGATGAACTGCTCTGGTAGGCAGGCGACAGGCTCTGTTCACCCCTGTAACCAGTGCCGATCCTGTCGGGAGATCACCCTGGGGAGTTCGGCTGATGTCTTCGAGATCGATGGCGCCTCCAACAACAGCGTGGAGCAGATCCGGGAGCTTCGTGGCAATGTTAGCTATATGCCGGTGTACAGCCCCCGTAAGATCTATATTATCGATGAGGTTCACATGCTCAGCGTGGCGGCTTTCAACGCCCTTCTCAAGACCCTTGAGGAGCCCCCCCCCCATGTGATGTTTCTCTTTGCCACCACCGAAGTGCACAAGATTCCGGTCACCATTCTCTCGCGATGCCAGCGCCATGATCTGAGGCGGGTATCCCATCATGACCTGAAGGCACACCTCAAAAAATTGTGCGACTTAGAAGGGGTGACGGTCCCTCCAGAGAGTCTGGATCTTATCACCGTGGAGGCCGGAGGGTCGGTGCGAGACGCCATGAGCATCTTGGACCAGATCATGGGCGGTGCCGTGGATGGCGCAGTGTCCCATGAGTCGGTGCTCAGTACCTTGGGGGCCGTGGAGACGAGTGATGTCCTCGGATTGGTAGCGGCCCTCATTCGGCGCGATGGCCCCGGGGTCCTCGGGGCGGTTCAGCGGTTTTATCTTCATGGTAACGATTTAAGGCGCCTCTTTGCCAGCCTCACCCAGACCTTAAGGAATCTGCTCGTGATGGAGGTGGCCGGCCCCGCTCTCCTGGATCTACCCGACGGTGAGACCAAGGCCCTTTCGGCCATGGTCAAGTCCTCCTCCCGAGGTTTTCTGACCAAGGCCCTGGAGGTGATGCTGGCCGAAGAGTCCGCGATGCGGTACGCCTCGGCTCCCAAGATGGCCATGGAGCTTGCGCTCATTAAGATTCTTCAGGTACCCGATGCCCTCGCCATCGATACCCTGATCCGAAAAATAGAGACCCTGCAGAGCCAGGGTGCTGTCCCCCTTGCCTTGCCGGAACGGCCCCTGAGTGGCCCGGGGGGCTCTGGGGGGAGTCCGGGGCATGCGGCCGCTTTAAAGGCCCCAGATGGTCCTGCGAAGGCCCCGGTTCGTGATATCGGGGCCAGGAGCGAGCCGGTGTCGGCTCCGGTACCGGCGGAGCCGCCGGCTTCCATGCCACGGGCCCCTATTCCACCTGCCTCCGTGTCGCCGGTCGAAGGGGGGGGAGGGGCCGAGGCATCCTCGCGTCAGTCGGGCTGGAACCCTTCGGATTCTCCCGAGAAGGCCTGGACTCTTTTTCTCGACGCCTTGCGAAACAACCGGCCCCATATGGCCCCACTTCTTGCCAAAAGCACCTTGAAAAAAGTGGCAGGAAAGAGTATTGAGATCGAAATTACCGCCTCCCGTTTTGCCCTGGGCCGTCTCAAAAACGGCAAGAGGATAGAGCTGGAAGAGGAGATTCGGGCGTGGTTTGGCCTGGAGATGGACGTGAGCTTACACACCATTATTGCCGGTGAGGAGTCCCATGCAGGGGCCCGTCAGGGGACCGAGCGCCTGATCAAGGAGGCGAAGGATCATCCCGTGATTCATGAGGCCATACGGGTCTTCAACGGTACGGTGGATGTCAACATCATTAAGGAGGAAGACCATGAAAAACATGGGTAACATGATGAAACAGGCCCAGAAGATGCAAGCCAAGATGATGAAACTTCAGGGTGAGATGGATCAGTACACCGCCGAGGGCACCGCAGGCGGTGGCATGGTCAAGGCCGTGGCTGACGGCAAGCAGAAGGTGCTCTCCGTGACCATCGATCCCGAGGCCGTGGACCCTGAGGATGTAGAGATCCTTCAGGATATGGTTGCCGCAGCGGTGAATGATGCCCTGACTAAGGTGGGGGTAATCGTCAACGAAAAGATGAGCAAGGTCACCGGTGGAATGAATATTCCCGGCCTCATGTAGCTGCCTCCGGCGGTACTTTTTTAATAAAAAATGCCGCCCACATTTTTTTCGATGGCATTTGTCCCTCGCACCTCGAAGATTAAGGTGGGGGTGTGCACGCGTTACGGCGTATGTGAACACCCCAAGGGCTTGACCGCCGGAGATCTCTTTTAAAATCCCCCCCCCCTTTTTTTTCTGGCGGCTTTTTGCCTGTTGATGGGGGGGGTGTTTTTGATGTACACCCACTCATTAGGCCCAGCATGAATCACTACCCACCCTCATTAAAGCAGCTTATCGATAACCTCTCTCGCCTTCCCGGTATCGGACGGAAAAGTGCCGAACGACTGGCCCTTCATATCCTGAAGGCATCACCCCGTGAAGCGGATCTTCTGGCGGGGAGTATTGCCGAGGTGAAGAGACGGGTTCGCCTGTGTCGACGCTGTTTTGCCCTCTCGGAGGATGAGCATTGTCCGGTGTGTGCCAATGGAAGCCGCGATCACTCACGCATCTGTGTGGTGGAGAAGCCAGCAGATATGGCGGCCATTGAGGGCTCGGGTGCTTATAACGGGACCTATCATATTCTCCAGGGGGCTCTGTCTCCTATGGATGATATCGGGCCAGACGAACTGCGAATCGCCGAACTCTTGAGGCGGGTGGTCGTCGAGGGGGCCGCTGAGGTGATCTTGGCCACGGGGACCAACGTAGAGGGTGAGGCCACAGCCGCCTTTGTGGCGGAGAAGCTTCATCCGTTCCCGGTGCGGGTCACCCGTATTGCCTCCGGGGTGCCCATGGGTGGGGACCTAAAATATGTGGATCAGGTGACCCTGAAACGGGCCATGGAGACGCGCTATGACACATAGTACCATGACAAGTGATGATATTTTTCAGTGTACCCAGTGCGGAGAGTGCTGCATGGGATTTGGGGGGACCTACATGACCCCTGAAGACGTGGATCGTATTGCGGCCCATATCGGTGTGAGCCGAGAGACATTTCTCGAGACGTATTGCGAGATGGTCGATGGGATGCCGGTGATCTCCGTGGGCGAGGATGGACGGTGTGTCTTTTTCAAGGATAACTGCTCTATCCATGAGGTAAAACCCCGTATGTGCCGTGCCTGGCCCTTTATCGATGCCGTGGAACGGGTCCCCTCCAACTGGGATCTCATGGCCGGTGCCTGCGACGGTATCTGCACGGGGGTTCCCCATGATGATATCCGGCGCATTGTGCGCCAGGAGATCGATAAGTTGGATGCGGACCGTCATGAGACGGGATCAATCTCTCCACATCTCCGAGGGCAGAAGGCGTAAAGGCGTTCCGGGAATCTCGGGCAGGGCGATGATCCCTTTTGTGTTGAGGGTCTCAAGGGCCGTCTCCAAATCGGATGGCCCCCCATTCCAGAGGGACTCCACGCGTTCTCGCGTCAGGGGATGCCCCGCATCGGCCATGCCGGTGAGGAGTAGATAGCAGGAGAGGGTCTCTGTGGTGAGGGCACGGGTGAATATTTGCTGGTCCATCTGCATGGGGTCTCCTTTGGTTGTTATTTTCTCCCTTCTCTTGCAGGGCACACCATGGAAGGGGAGTCTCCGGGGCTTTTGTTAACGCATGCCTCTGGCCTTTGTGGCCCCGCTTTTTTTGACACCTGACGGACTATACCAAATGGTGTTTAATACACAACCTTTGCCCGGCCTTTGCGTCAGAGAGCGCATCGCCGTGGTGAGGCTCATACAGGCATTTTTTCTATTATGATTGGTATTTTTGATTCGGGTATCGGTGGGTTAACCACCTGCCGTGCTCTGAAACAGGCCCTTCCCGGTCACGATATGGTCTACTTCGGTGATACTGCCCGTACTCCGTATGGCAGCAAGAGCCGAGAAGCTGTAGTAAGGTATAGCCTTGAAAACAGCCGTTTTCTCCTCGATATGGGGGCGGAGATGATCGTGGTGGGATGCAACACCGCCTCCAGTGTGGCTCCGGAGGCCATTCGTCAGGCCTTTGATGTGCCGGTTTTTGAGGTGGTCCATCCGGCCGTAGAAGAGGCCCTTGCCGTCACCAAGAAAGGTCAGATTGGCGTCATCGGAACCCGGGGGACCATCGACAGCGGGGTGTACGAGACCCGTATCAAAGAGTTACTTCCCTCGGCAACGGTGCACTCCAACGCCTGTCCTCTCCTGGTGCCCCTCGTCGAAGAGGGGTGGTTTCACCGTCCCGAGACGCGACGTATTGTGAAAAGTTATATCCATCCGTTGCGGGAGCGCCAGATCGATACCCTGATCCTCGGTTGTACTCACTACCCCATGCTGGAGTCTATTATTCGGGAAAAGGCGGGGAGACGCGTCACCATCATCAACTCCGGTGTTGCCGTGGCCCGGCAGGTGAAGGCGTATGTGGAGTCCCATGCCGAGTGGCGTGAAAAGGGGGGGCAAGGGAGCGGAGATCGCTTCTATGTCTCGGATTATACCCCTCAGTTTCGCTCCATCGCCGAATCCATCTTGAAGCAAAAGGTGGATCTCCAGCGGGTTCAACAGTAATTTTTTAAACCGGGCCTCATTTCAGTTCGAGGCACCCTTTTCATGCCGCCCCCTTACTCTTTAAGGGGGTTTTTTTTTGCCGAATTTTCTGGGAGTCACCTTCCTATCTTGTCCTTGCCGCTTGTCGTTTCAACTGCTACAATCTTCACTTGTAAATAATTGAATTTACCACCATCTGTGGACGGTCCTCTCCGGGCTGTTTTATTCCCCTCTTTTTTTTATCTGATTACCACTTATTCTCAGCCATCACTGTGGTCATCACAACAATGATGTGCTTATACATCCTCTCTTGACAACTATTCAGATTATAAGAAAAAAAGCCTCCGGCGGCCCTGCCGGGGGCCAACCTTTTGGAAAGGTTGCCAAACAGGTTTTAATAGTGACCATGACGGGCCAAAGGCCCGTCATGGTCACTAAATTGGGGTCCAGGGAATTTATTCCCTGGCCGCCGGAGGCCTATATTTTGTTTTTAGATGAACTCGCTTACTGCACGTGTGGCTGTAAAAGGATGGTAATCAGGTTTTTTATGTCAGGACTCTGGCAACGCGCAGTAGCCCCCCGCTTTCGAGCTGTTTTTGGCTTCACGTGGCTTTGCTGCCCTTGATGGGCGAAGGCCTTGCCTCCGGTGGTCCTGCCGGGGGCCAATCTTTTGTAAAGGTTTCCAAACAGGTTTTTATTGTGACTGTAACGGACCAAGGGCCCGTTATGGGCACACACCTGGGGTCCAGGGGATTTATCCCCTGGCCGCCGGAGGCCCTTTTTCTCGTCCTTTTGACCCTGGAAGGCCACTCTTTTATCAAGGGGTGGTAACCAGCTTTACGGAGGCTCATTTTAGCTATCTTGGTTTGTCCTTGTTTTTACGCCCTTTTATGACGCATACGAGGAGGCTTTTCATGACCGTACGCAAGATCTTTATTGCCGGCGCCGGAAATGTCGGCTCTGCCAGTGCTGCCTTTATGGCGGCAAAACAACTCGGAGATATCTATCTCTATGATATCCTGGAAGATTTTTCCATTGGTCAGGCCATGGATATCAACCAGTCGCTCCCCTACTGGAATTCAGACTCCCGGGTGACGGGCTGCCGATCCCTGGATGAGATGGCCGGGGCGGATGTGGTGGTGATTACGGCTGGGGGGAAGCGAGCCGAAGGGATGACGCGCCTCGATCTCCTCTATCAGAATCTTGATATTATCTATGATATCGGCGAGAAGGTGATGGCCCTGGCTCCCAAGGCCTTTGTCCATATAACGAGCAATCCCGTGGATGTGCTTACCTGGGCGTTAAAGGAGAGGTGGCCGTCGATGAATATTACGGGCCTTGGATGTGCCCTGGATGCCATGCGATTTCGATTCTTCCTGGCCGAGCACCTGGGGGTATCGCGGGAGGCGGTCAATTGTACCGTCATCGGTACCCACGATGATAATATGCTCCCCTTGATGGAGCAGGCCCATGTCGGGGGGATCCCCGTGAAACAGCAGCTGGATGCTCGAGATGTTGAGCGTCTTATTACCCTTGTGAAAAATGGGGGTGGGGATATCGTCCGGCGGCTGAAGACCCGCAGTGGTTTCTTTGCCGCGGCCACTAAGGTGACCCACATTGTTGAATCACATCTCTACAACCGGCAGCACATTTTCCCCGTGAGCGTCATGGTCAACGGGGAGTACGGATACCATGATATGGCTCTCTCTCTTCCTGCATCCATCGGGGAACGCGGTGTGCACGAGATCTTTGAGTTCGATTTAAGTGAGTCGGAGCGCCGTTTGCTCGATGTATGCGCCGCCTCTATGAAGGCGGTCATCGCCGAGATTCGTGGGCGCTAGTGTGTCATGTGCCGGAGTGTCTTTTTTTAAAAAATGCCTCCGGCGGCGAGGTGGGCCACCTCGAAAGCAGGCCAGCGAATGTACTCTACCCCTCGTGCCTCGGGGCAGAGTACATTCGCCTTTTATTGAGATTTAAATCAAAATACCTGTTTGGCAAGCCCGATCTTTTAAATCAGGCCAAAGGTTGGCTCCCGGCAGCGCAATGTGCCACCTCGAAAGCAGGATGCAGATACGCTCCCTCGTGCCTCGGGATCGCATCTGCCTTTGGTCTTGGGTTTTTCCCTGATTTATATTTAAGCGATGTTTTTTACTTGAATACAAAGGGCCACAGGCCCTTCGTATTTAAAAAATCGGGGGTCCAGGGGCCCGGTCCCTGGCCGCCGGAGGCCTGTTTTTTTGTATGCCTTCAGAGGCATTGCGGCCATGGGGTCCTATTTTGTTTTTGGACACGTGGCATAAAATAAGGGTCGGGTGATCATCTTGTGGCCGGAAAAGAACGGGGACCCCTTTTTTTATGGGACGAGAGAGGGGGTGGCTGGTATAGGATGCGTATGAAACCAACGCTTCCCAAAGGAGATGATCTGTCCATGAACCCCGGTCTTTATATCCATGTGCCCTTCTGTCTGAGAAAGTGCCCCTATTGTGATTTTTACTCTGAGTCCAGTCTCAGCCAGAAGGGGGCGTATCTCTCGGCCCTGGTGCGGGAGATGGATCTTGTGGCTGAAGATCTGCCGGTCACGGGGGTGTTTGATACCCTCTACTTTGGCGGCGGTACCCCCTCCCTCTTGAAACCGAAGGAGATCGCTATGCTCTTAGAGGCGGCCAGGGAGAGATTTACCTTTGCCCCGGATGTGGAGGTCACCCTGGAGGTGAATCCGGGGACCGTGACAGAGGCAACCCTCGCCGGATTACGTCGCGCCGGGGTGAATCGTCTCAATATTGGGGTTCAGTCCATGAATGATGATACCCTCTCGTTTCTGGGGCGTCTTCACGATGCGAATCAGGCGCGGACGATTTTGGATGCGGCACGGAGGTGCGGATTTGAGCAGATCGGCGCCGATTTGATCTATGGGATACCGGGTCAGGGAGAGGCCGAGGTGGCCGCGGATATAGAAGCCCTTCTCGCCTATGCCCCGGAGCACCTCTCCTGCTATATGCTCACCCTGGAGGAGGGGACTCCTTTTTATAGGCGGCATGGCCAGGGTGAATTTTCCATGCCGGATGATACCCTGCAGGGGCTTTTGTTCGACCAGGTCTCGGATCGTCTGACTGAGGCGGGCTATCTCCACTACGAGGTCTCCAATTTTGCCAGGGGCACGGGGTATGTCTCGCGTCACAATACCAAGTATTGGGAGATGGCCACGACCCTGGGGCTGGGGCCATCGGCCCACGGCTTCGACCATGAACGGCTCTTTAGATGGTGGAACGTGGCCGATCTTGGGGCATATCTGGATTTTCTGGGGAGGGGGATTCGCCCTCTTCAGGGGAGTGAGATCCTACAAGAGGACGAGCGGATGACCGAGGCTCTCTATCTGGGGCTGAGGCGCATGGAAGGAGTGGATGTGGCGGCATTCTCCCGTCGCTTCTCTGTGGATCTTGACCGGGCCCTCTCGCCTCTTATGGGGGAGCTGACCCAAGGGGGGATGATGGTCCTTACGGGTGGAGTTCTTCGCCTCACCCGTAAGGGCTTTGCCGTGGCCGATGGCGTTGTATTGCGCTTGTTGCAGTCACTCTAAGCCCGGTATGATGTGACTTAAGAAAAAAATGGGGGCTTTTCACATTCGGTGCTCTCTGTGCCTGGGCCTGCCCCATAGGTGGTCTATTTTAGATTTTAAAAAAAAAGATACCCGCCATCTCTTGGGATATGAGATGGCGGGTTTTTTTGTATTGATTCATCATCATCGCCCTTTATGTACTCATCGTCTTGATCACAAATTGAATATAGGCCCGAGCGTGGCTGATAAACGTCGCCATATTGGCCCGGTGGTTGGCAAAGAAGCCGCTGTAAGAGCTTTCCTGAATAAAAAGTGGATTGAGATTTGTGGCGCGTTGAAGCATGAGCATCGCATGTTGAAGGTCGTTGGCTGCGCCTCGGGAGTCTAAAACCGGGGCAAAGTCTACCATGATGGCTTCGAGCATGGTGAACATGGCGCTGGAGACTCCTTGTGCATAATAGAAGTAGTCATCCGCCTTGAAGGTGTTGACCCGTGCACCGCTGTCTTCATGGGCTTTGACGAGGTCATCGTCGCAATCCCCGAGAAGGTTCTCGTAGCTTTCGAGAAGGGGGATGAGGTTGTCGGCGCGGGAGTGAAAGGTGGCCTGATTGGTGTTGAGGCGATTGCGGTAGCTCCTGAGCTCATGGATGGCCTGGGCATAGGATTTTTCGGGGGCGGGGAGCCAGTATTTTTTGGGGTCGTTGTTGAATTTGGTCCGGGCCAGGTTGAGGCTCTTATCAAACTTGACGGTGCTGCCCGTTCTGGCAATGCGTTCGGTCAGTTTTTCCGAGGTCCGTCGGGTGACCTCGAGGGTTCCGAGCTGGTGGTTCTTGATATTGTCTGTAAAGAGGCTGACAATATCATTGGGGCGCCATCCGAGGAAGCGGTACTTGATCTCGTATTCGATGGGTTCGATGAGGGCGGAGACAAAGGCCGTACCGCGAACCGCGTCGGGAAAGAGAGGGGTCATATCCTGGGCCATATGGTCCGAGGCTACTTGTTCATCGGGAATCATCTCGTTTTGGATGTCGATGTGGAGGGTGGACTCTCGGTCGATTGTTCCTGGGGTCTCTTGGGATATTGTTATAGGGGCGGGGCTCGGAGGTTCCAGGGAAGGTGGCGAAGATGGCTCCGCAGAGGAGAGGGGCTCGGTCTGTGGGGCGGGGACCTCTTGTGTGACGAGAGAGTCACTGGCATGGGCGGTATTGATGCTCTTGAGGGCGTTTCGGAGAAGCGCATCGATCTTCTGGACAGTGGGGTCCTCTTTCAGGGCTTGGTGATAGGGAGAGAGGGTGGTTGTGTCGCCGGTAAAATAGTGAAATAGCTGAGCCCCCCCATAGAGTATGACGAGGCTGATCACAACGGCCAGGGTGATGCGTAAAAATATGTACGCCTTCAGATCTTTGTTTATTTTTTTAGGGAGGCCCTCATTCATACACTCTCCTTCTTTCCCGAATGGTTCGGCAAACATGGGTTGATGATTTATACTAGCCTTAAAATAATAGTATGCACATTTCTGAGGCAGAAGTCAAAAGGGCGGGCGGTGGAGGTGGGGCGCCATTCCCTGAAGATTCATCGGCTTGAATTTTCAGGGAATGGCGTAAGGGGAGGTGATTATCCGCGGCCTCGCAGCTGGCGGGTATCTCCTACCCGAATGGTGAGGTTTAGTCCGTCGTAGTGTTCTAGAAGAGGAATGAGATATTTTCGGGAGACGCCACCGGTCATCTCTTTGAAATCAGCCGTGGTCATCTCCGTGTGGGTGTCAAAAAAGTTCACGACACGTGTTTTCAGGCTCTCTAAGGCCGGCTGATGAAAGTACAGATCCTCTTTTACCTTTATTAGGGCGGATTCTTTGACCAGGACAAGGAGGACATCCTTGGCTTTGGATGCAGGCACCCCGAGGGTCTCGCAGAGTGCTTTAAAGTAAGGCGGGGTCAAGGCGGTATCGGTGTAGGCCGTGATCATCTCTTTTTTGAGCTGCTCCTGGTCCACCTGGAGCTCGATGGTGTGGGTGGCGAGCTTTACCATGTCGGCGGTGAGTATGACGGCCTTTTCCGCTACGAGCTGGTTGAGGGTGAGGAGAAAGACGCGGCTTCCCAAGACATCGGGGAATTTGGATTTTAGCTCCTCTTTTGACATCCCCTCCTTTAAGGGGTTGGTCGTGTGATACGTGGCCAGGTGCTCTCTGGCAATCTCGGTGAGGCGGGTGAAGGTGTCGCCATGGATGAGGGTTCGGCTCTCTTTGTCTGTTTGGATCACTACGCGCTTGGAGAGGAGGCCGGACAGGGCGACGGTGAGTTGTTTCTCACTCCTATTGGTCATGAGTTTGAGATCGGAGAAGGGTAACCCTGCGTATCCAGACTGGATGACGTGAAAGGAGATAATGTCCGGGAGCTCGTTTTCCCTGAGGCCGGCGAGCCCTTGGACCACATCGTCTCGAAACCGTTTATGTTTCGGAGGGATGGGGTTTAGGATGCGTCCTCCACCGATGGTACGGACAGGTGAGTAGCTTCGAATGACATACCGATCGTCTTTGATGCAGCTGACGGGCTCTTCGAGTCTGAGCTGGACGGCGGCGGTCTCTCCGGCATCGAGGGATTCGCGATCCAAAAGGATCAGGTAGCCTAACACCTCGCTGGTGCCTGTGTGTAGGCGAATACGGGTGCGATTCTTCAGCGGTTTTTTTGCGCTGGGCAGGTAGAGAAACTCCACATCCATGAGGTAGCTGGGCTTGATATCCCCTGGGGTGGAGACCACCTCACCTCTCTGGATGGCGCTCTTCTCCAGTCCTTGAAAGTTGATGGCGGCGCGCATGCCCGATGAGGCCTTCTCTACGCTGTCGCTGTGAACCTGGATGCCGCGGACCTTGGATTCGGTTTTGGACGGGTAGATGGTGACGGCATCCCCCACGGAGATACTGCCCGAGATGATGGTTCCGGTGATGACGGTGCCGAATCCTTTCATGGTGAATACGCGATCCACGGGAAGCCGGAAGAGTGAGGCGGTACGGCGTTGGGGGATGACGGTGGCTAATGTGCTTAAGGTCTCTTTCAGGGCCTCGATTCCATCGCCTGTGACAGAGGAGACGGGGATCATGGGGGCCCCTTCGAGGAAACTTCCCTCGAGGAAGCCGGTGATGTCCTCTTTCACCAGGTCCAGCCACTCTTCATCCACCAGGTCGGTCTTGGTGAGGACCACCACCCCATGGGAAATGCCAAGAAGGGAACAGATCTCCATATGCTCTCGGGTTTGAGGCATGACGCCCTCATCGGCGGCAATGACCATGGCAACGATATCGATTCCCGTGGCCCCTGCCACCATGTTTTTTACAAATTTTTCATGGCCCGGTACATCGACAATGCCCATATGATGCCCATTGGATAGGGTCATGGAGGCAAATCCCAATTCGATGGTAATGCCCCGGGCCTTCTCCTCTTTCAGCCGGTCTGTTTCAACGCCGGTGAGACTTCTGATGAGGCTGGTTTTTCCGTGGTCTATGTGTCCGGCCGTGCCGAGTATGATCTGTTTCAATGACCCTTTGCTCCTGTTTTTGGGTGGCCCTTAAAAAACCATGGTGAGATGGAGAGGATGCGGGTGCCGCCATGGTCTTATAGGTACCCGTCTATTTTGATCTTCTGTGACGCCAGTACGCGGAAAGGTAGGCCAGGCAAAGCAGAAGCAGGCCCAGACCTGCGGAAAAGATCATTCCCTTGTCTGGGTAAAAGAGACGCATGAGAAGCGTTCCGCAGGCAAAGGAGAGAATCACACGTATTATAAATAGGGTCACGCGTTCCATATGGGGTGCACCTCATGGCGATGGGTCGCCGTCTGAATTTATGGGGTGTATAAACGCATGCCGTGCATGCATCAATGGTGTGTCCAATTGCACGATTTATACCTATTATAGTTGGCTGGTAGGGGTCAATAGCCAATG
>JABXKT010000308.1 GCA_013619155.1 Desulfobacteraceae bacterium | reverse complement strand
AACAATCAGTTGATTCGGGTAACAGATGCTATGGGCAATCTGACCCAATATGCTTATGATAAAAGAGGTAATCTGAATCAGGTTATGGATGCGAATCGGAATGTGTCATTCTTTAGTTATGATGCGTTGAACAACTTGATAGCTGAAGAAAATCCTTTAGGTGAAACAACACGTTATACATATGATCAATATTCTGAGTTAATTAAGAAGGAAGATGGCAGATCGGTTATTGATTACTCTTATGATTCTGAAGGTCGATTAATTCATGCTGATTATGGTGACAGCTTTGCAGCTTATGAGTATGATACCTATGGTAGACTGATTAAAATGTTATCACCGGAATCAGAAGAACATTACAGTTATGATGTGCTCAGTAGAATGACGGAACAGAAGAATGTCACTTTAGATAAAACGAAGACATTTAAATATGATATCTCAGGTAATTTACTAGAGATGAAAAATGAAGAAGAAAGACTGTTTAAATACGAATACAATCAGGATAATATGCTTACAAAATTCATTGATCCGGATGAAAGAGTGACCACTTATTCTTATGATGAAATGAATCGTCAAATAGAAAAGGTTCTACCAAATGGTATGACTGAAAGAAAAGTATATGATACTGAGGGTCATTTGCTATCACTGATTAACGAGGATCACAGTGGCGTTATATCTAGCTTTACTTATGAATACAACGCTGAAGGTTACAGAACCAAAGTAACAGAAGAAGATGGGGCAGAAACAAATTATGCATATGATGCTTTAGGTAGAGTAACAGAGGTTCAATATCCACTGAGTAAACTGCAGTCGTTCTATCAAGAAACTGCAGTGGTAGAAGATGATTTCTTAGCGGTTTTAGAGGGTCGTGAATCTGTAGAAATGAAGGTTTACAATATAAAGCCTGATGAAGATGAAAAAGCTAAAAAGGGTAACTCTAATTCGGATAATTCAAGTTCAAATAACTCAAATAATTCGAGTTCGAATAATTCAAGTAATTCAAGCAGTTCAAATTCCTCAAGTAGTGTAGTGGAAAAAGTTACTGGACAGGACAAGAAAGAGGATAAAGTAACTGGACAGGACAAAAAAGAGGATAAAGTCACAGGGCAGGATAAAAAAGAAGATAAAGTAACAGGAAAAGACAAGAATGGTATACCGCCAGGACAAGCGAAAAAAGAATTGGAGATATTAGAAGGAGTTACTCTAATAACAGAGAATCAACCATTGGTGGATTTACTGGAAGAACTAGACGTAACGCAGACTAATTTCCTGATAGGCATTTATGGTACCGTGAACTATAGCTATGATGCTGTAGGTAATAGAACGAGTATGACTTCTGAGGGTGAGAAAATCGATTATTCTTATGATTCAGCGAATAGATTGTTATCAGCTGGTGGTCAGTCCTTTG
>JABXKT010000169.1 GCA_013619155.1 Desulfobacteraceae bacterium | reverse complement strand
GCCGGGGGCCGAAATGGAGCACAGGCCGTTAGGCACAGGGCTATGAGGCAGAGTATGAGGCAGAGTATGAGGTGTCGGGTCCGTGGGATCATCATTGTATCCTGTGGGGGCCATGGGAAGGGCCGTATGAAAAAAAAATGGGCGTTCATATCTTAAAATTGAGACGTTGTGGCGCTGTTTTACCCCGGGTAACGAGGGAAAACGCGGTGAAAGCGTGGCCTCGGTTGGCCCTGCCGGGAGCCAAGCTTTTGCCTGATTTAAAAGATCGGGCTTGCCAAACAGGTTGGATAAATTGACTCAAGCGTAAAACCAAATCAAAGGCGTATGTGATTTGCCCCGAGGCACGAGGGGGAAAGCACATACGCAACCCGCTTTCGAGGTGTTTTTGCCGAAGTGGCTTCGCCACCCTCGCCGCCGGAGGCCGTGCGGTGAACGCTTACCTCCGGTGGCCCTGCCGGGGGCCAAGCTTTTGGAAAGGTTGCTAAATAGGATTTAATAGTGACCATGACGGGCCTTTGGCCCGTCATGGTCACTCACTTGGGGTCCAGGGGCCTCGTCCCTGGCCGCCGGAGGCTCGGTTTTTAAACCCCCTTTAACCATAGAAGGCCGCCTTCATGGCGCGCCGGGTCGTCTCTCTGGAGAGGCGGCCAGCCGTTTGCGTAGGGTGCGCCGCCCCCGCACAAGCAGGGATTCGACGGCCGAGAGGCTGGTATTCATCACCTCGGCTATTTCGGCGTAGGAGAGCTCCTCGGTATGACGCAGAAGCATGGCCGTGCGCTGACTCTCTGGAAGGCGGTGCAAGGCCTGGGAGATGGCGCTGGCCCCCTCCTTGTGACTCAAGCTCTCCAGGGCCGACGGCGTGGGGTCCCTATCCACCGTCTCTCCCAGGGGCTCGGGGCGTTTTTTACGGGCGGCATCGATGAGCACGTTGCGGCATACCTTGTAGAGAAAGGCCCGAATACTGCCCGTGGTCTCCAGTCGATGACGATTTTTAAAGAGGCGCAAAAGGGTCTCCTGGACGGCATCTTCCGCCTCCTCATTGATCCCACAGAACCGCACGGCAAAATGGTAGAGTCCGGGCTGATAACGTCGCACCAGTTCGCTGAATGCCCGCTCTTTTCCCTGTGATAGGGCGATGATAAGGGCGGCATCGTCCATTTTTTTCCAGGATGTTCCCACCCCTAGACCGAAGATATCCATACCGTTTAGTCGGTGATCTTTTTTAATTGAATGATCTTTTCCCGGTGGGCCTGGATCAACGCTTCGGCGTTGATGTAGAGTTTTTTTAGCTTGTCGGGCGGCAGGAGCCCTCTCATGGATAGGGTGTATTCGATGCCCAGCTCTGAGATCACCCCATTGATATCTGCCTCTTTTTGATAACGCGCTTCAAGCTCTTTTCTGGACATCAAGGGGGTGTCCCGAAGCATGGCGATGGTTTCGATCTTGAGGCTCAGCTTCTCGGCGATGAGATCGGCTCGTTTGTCCATGAAGGCATCTAAATATTCTTTGGCCCTCTGGAAGGTCTCCGGGGGAAGATCCAGCCCTTTCAGGAGCTCAATATGTCGTGAGAGGGCGGCGGCCGGATATCTCTGTCCATGCAAGGGTGTGGGGCGGTATCCCAGAAGGGCGGTGATGAGACAGCCCAGGTTGAGGCATAGGGAGAAGATCAGGAGGATGACTGTTTTTTTCTGGCTCATAGAAGGTCGCCATTATCGCTGATGAGGTAGCCCTCGTATATATCCATGGCCTCGGTCACGGTGGCGTAGGAATCCGGGGAGGGGGAGATCTCGTGGCCCTTCACACAGAGCCCCAGAAGGATGCCGGCAAGAAGGCCCATGGCCATGGCGCTCCACCCCATGGGTCCGAAGAGAGAGGCGATTCGGTCCAGGGAGAGAGGGGTTTCCCACGTCTCACCCCGTGCCGCCTTGAGGATGCGGGGGGTAAGCCCTCGGCTCGGGGGGGGCACGGGCAGCTCCGCCAGTGCCTGGACCACAGAGGTGAGGGTCTCCACCTCATGGCGGCACCGGGTGCAGTGCACCAGATGGGCAGAAATCGCCAGGGCCTCTTCTCTATTTAGTACCTGATCCACGTAGGCGTGGATGATTTTTTCATCGAGGTGGTCCATCTCTATCGCCTTGGTATGGGGCCTTTGATTGCCCCTTTGGGTTAGGTTCCAATCATAATAACGAATCAGGGGGTAAAATCCTGCGTTATTTTTTTTGATGGACAGAGAAAGTGAGGCCAGCATAGGGTCGGTATATGGAATGGGGCTTGATTTTACCACACATTTTTCGATAGTTACGTTATGCGTAACAAAAAAGGAGACACGATGAGTGAATCTGTGACGGTATTTGAGACGACTTATAAGCGGTATCTGACACAGCTTGCCGCCTGCGATTATCTGGGGCGGGCGGCCATGCTTGGCGGGGAGGTGGGGGACGAGGCCCTGACCCTCCCTTTTTTGACAGAGCCCTTCTCTATCTCTCCGAAGCGGGTGACGGGACCCGAAGGGGATGAGGCGGGCTTTTCCGAGAGCGTCGTGCTCTTTAATTATATTTTACGATGCCCCGCTCTCCTTCCAGCTCGCCAGGGGTGGATCACCTACCGTGAGGTCAAAGACTCGGGGCCCCTGGCCGTTCATTTCTCTAACAATGCGGTGGTGCCTGTGGAGGAGCGGTTTGCGGGTAAGGTCTCCGAACTGGCGGAACGGTGTGCTTCCTTCGGCGGGCAACCGGATCTCTCATGTACGGGCTACGATTTTGCCGTGACCTTCGATCTGCTTCCCCGCATCCCCATGGCCCTTCGGTTTAATGATGCCGATGAGGAGTTTCCGGCCGCATGTTCCCTTCTCTTCGCCTCGGATGTCGGTTCATGGCTCGATCCCGAGTCTCTGGTCATTCTGGCGGTCTTTTTTATTCAAAAACTCACGCTTTGATACCTTCAATAATGGCGCCACCTGTGGGGCTATCGTAGTCAATGCGGCGGATGGTGGTGAGTCCCGCACTCTCCATCATGGCCCCCAGTTCCGGGTAGCTGTACGCCCGGCCCTTATCGGTGACGGCCAGCATGTTGAGGCTGAAAAGAGCCGGGAATAGGGGGGTGTCCTTGGACTCGTCCAGCAGGAACTCATGGATGAGGAGTTTGCCTCCGGGGTGAAGGGTGGCCGCGGTCTTGGCGATGATACGCCGGATCTCTGCCTCCCCCTCACCGTGGAGAATGTGGGAGAGCCAGGCGACATCGAATCGGTCCTTTTTATGGAAGCTCTCTTTAATGAAGTCAAAGGGGGTGAACCCCACGCGATCCCCCATGCGGTGTTTTTCGATGATGCCTCGGGCGAAGGGCTCGGTGCCGGCCAGGTCGTAGACCCAGGCCTTCAGCTGGGGATTTTTTTGGCAGAAGTGGATGGCGTAGGTGCCGGGCCCCCCGCCTAAGTCCAGGAGGGTGGCACAGTCGGAGAGGTCTACGGCGTTGGCGATGGCCGGGGCGGCAAAGGATGCGTTGTTGTACATCCCCAGGAGGAAGCTCTCCTGCTCCTCTTTGCTCCAGCCCTTTTTTTCACTCTGTACGGGGGTGCCGTTGAGGACCGCCTCATCGAGATGGGTCCAGGACTCCATCAGGTGGTGGTGGTGCATGAGGATATGCCCCAGATAGTCGGGGGACTCCCGGGTGAGGTAGGTGAGGGCAAAGGGCGGATTGCGGTACAGCTCGCCCTCCTTGATGAGGAGCCCCATGGCGGAGAGGGCGTTGAGAAGGATGGTCAGCCCTCGCTGGCTGCCGTGGCTCCGCTTGGACACATCCTCAGCCGTGAGGGTCTCTCCTCCGATGAGGGTGAAGACCCCGAGTTTGACACCCGTGTGGATGGTGCAGCTCTTCCAGTAGGTTCCAGATACCTCCATCAGCGATCCGGGATTCCATTGATCATCGGGCATGATGTCCTCCAGTGTTAATAAGGTTAAGGCTTGAAATATGCGGTATTTTATCTCGATTACCGGAGCTTGTCGAGGGCGACCCTCCCTAAGGTCTGGGTGTGCCCATACTTAAGGGTGATGTTACGATTCATCGTCTAAAAAAGCCGTCTATGGTTACGGTGGGTGTGAAAAAGCCGAACCTCCGGCGGCCAGGGGATACATCCCCTGGACCCCACGTTTTGAATGTGACGGGCCTTTGGCCCTTCACATTCGTTAAAAAAACGTCTTACAGGCGTGTGTCCCTGGTTATTGAAATTTTTTGCGGCGCTTTTTGATAAAAAGAGCGCCGGAGGTATACGTGAATAGTTCGGGCCTGCGCAAAAATAAAACATAGAAAAAGCGATGCTTTAGGCGGCGAGGGTGGCGACGCCACGTGAGGCAAAAACACCTCGAAAGCGAGTTACCGCTTCGCTTTGACCCGCTCCTCGGGGCAAATCACATCGGCATTCTTATGAAATCTGTTTATCTGTTTTTTGCCAGAGCCCTTATACTCTGGCTTATATTTTAAGCGCTCTTTGTCACGCCTTGCCTTATAAAATCATGGCAAAAGCGTGGCCCCCGGTAGGGACACGCGAGGCTTTTTAGACGGCCCCCACGGGATAAATGCTCGGGTCGGTTGATCCCTTATAAGTATTGATATAGTATGTATAAAATGATCAAAATATGTTGATGCAGTGCGATACCCCCGGCGGCTTCCTCCCCGCGTGCCAACCTGGCATGCCGTCCGGTAAATAAAGATCCTTCCCAAAAAAACCGCATGTTTTTCTTTCTCCAGTCGTTTTAGAGGGGATGTTGGATAGGCGCTTCGACGCGGTTATTTTCCTTTAAGATGATTGTCGTGAAGGTCACCGGTTGCATTATTATTCAACGAATGTGAAGGGCCAAAGGTCCCTTAAACATAGGCAATCTTGGGTTTCAAGGGCTCGGCCCCTGGCCGTTGGCGATTTTTTTCGGCACGCTGAATCCTTAGGAAAAGAGCCCGGCACGCAAGCGACCCCGTCTGTCCCTAAGCCGGGGTGAATGCGGCTATTTTATTGATGCAGATTAAGGAGAGTATAAGGTGAAACAGAAAATTCTCATTGTGCTGATGCTTCTGGCATGGTGCATACCGCATGCTGGGTGGGCCGCCTCCGGCCGGCATCTCACTATAGGGCTGGTGGCGGATGAAACGGGGGGCGATATGGCTCGGTTTCTGGCGCTGATGCGTCAGGAGATGGATCTGCTGGCCGGTGCCCGGTATACCTACACCCTGGGGGAGACCAAGGGCGGTTCCATTGACTGGAATGCGGAAAAAGCCAAGGCGCTTTATCACTCTCTGGCGGCGGACCCCGAGGTGGATCTCATCGTGACCCTGGGTGTGGTGAGCTCCACCGTCATCACCAAAGCCCAAAATTACCCCACGCCCGTCATCTCTATTGGGATCATCGATCCTGTGCTCCAAGGGGTGAAGCGGGGCACGGGCAACCGGTCCGGGGTGACCAACCTCACCTATGTGCACTTTAACCGATCCATCATCCGTGACCTCACCCTCTTTCAACGCCTCACCGGATTTAAAGAGGTGGGGGTGGTCTTTGATCCGGCGGTCAGCGAGGTGATGCAGCGCGAGGGCGAGGCGATTCGAAAGGCCCTTGACGGAAAGGCCAGCTACCGCATTGTCTCCTCAAATATGGGCCTTAACGCGGTGATGGACCAGCTTGCCGGAGTGGATGCTGTCTATGTGGGATATATGGGCGCCCAGGAGGAGACGGGGCGTCCCGCGCTGGTGGCGGCCCTCAACACGATGAAGATTCCCACCTTTGGTGCCTCCGTTCGGGACGTGCGCGAAGGGATGCTGGCGGCGGCGGCACCGGAAGGGGCCTTCAACCGCATTGCGCGACGGGTGGCCCTGGATATCGACGGCTGGGTGGGCGGCGAGATGCTCTCCTCCCTTCCCGTCAATCTTGACTACAAAGAGAGCCTCACCATCAACATGGATACGGCCCGGCTTATCGGGTTTTCTCCCTCCTTTTCCATCCTCTCCGAGGCCGAACTCCTGGGGGACCTGAACGCCGACGGGGTATTTTATACCCTGGCCGAGGCGGTGAACCAGGCGGTGGCCGCCAACCATGACCTGCGCATCAATACCTATGATGTGGCCCAGGCCGAGGAGGCCGTGCGGCAGGCGAAGACCTCTTTTCTACCCGATGTCTCCCTGGTGGGCGCCCAGACTTTTTTGGATGAAGATGTGGCCGCTAGCTCAAGCAACACCCAGGCCGAGCGCACCACCTCGGGCCGGGCCGTGGTGGATCAGCTTCTCTTCTCGGATGAGGCCATCGGTGCCATCTCCAGTCGGAAAGATGACCTGGCGGCGGAGCGCTACACCCGGGACGCCTTGGTTCTCGATACGGTGACCCGCACGGCGGTGGCCTTTACCGATCTTCTCAAGGCACGCACCGACGAGTCCGTCCAGAAGGAGAACGTGGTGCTGATCAAGAAGAACTTGGCCATCGCCAAGCAGCGTGAGACCGCCGGCTATGCCGGTTCCGGGGATGTCTTCAGCTGGGAGAGCCGTCTGGCCACAGCCCAGGCCGCCCTTTTTACCGCTCGAAGTAATGTGAACGGGGCGTCAAGAAACCTCAATCTCGTCATGGGCCTGCCCATGGACCAGGAGACCCGCGCCCTGGATTCGGGGCTGGACGAGCTCATGGCCGCCAGCTACCTGATTGGTAACCTCAAGGGGCGCTTGACCAACAGTGAGGGGTTTGAACGCTACTTACGTTTCCTCGTGGCTGAGGCGCTCACCCATGCACCGGAATTGGCCGCCCTGGACCGCAGTATTGCGGCCACCGAGCGGCGGGTGGGGGTCCTCTCCCGCAAGAACTGGGTGCCCACGGTGAACGCACAAGGGGCCTGGAATCGCGATGTGGATCGGAGCGGGGCCGGATCGGGTGAGAGCCTGGCGTACCATAAAGAGCACTGGAACGCCGCCGTTCAATTTACCTGGCCCCTGTTTGCCCGAGGAGAGAACCGGGTGGAGCTGGCACGGGAACGCCTGACCCTGGCCCAGCTGGAAGAACAGAGACGAAAATCGGTCAAGTCGGTGGAGCTTTCCCTGCGTCTGGCGCTTCTGGAGACCATCACCCGGTATGTTAACCGGGAGCAGGCGGTGCGCTCCTCAGAGTATGCCGAGAAGAGCCTGGCCCTTATCTCCGACTCCTATGCCAAGGGGAGGGCCTCCTTAGCCGATCTGGTGGAGGCCCAGAATGCCTTTCTTAATGCGGGCCTTGCCGCCACCAACGCCATTTATGAACAGGTTGCCGACGATATCGATGCCTTTTCAGGGCGTCTTAACACGCTGTTTACGCCGTAGCCGGATGGCAGGGGCGATGCGAATCATACGCATTCTTGATTACCACCTAAACGTTGCAAGCGTCCTTTGGCCGGATATGCAAGGCGCCGGACATGCAGCTGTCGTATTTTACCGCAATTGTCTGGTAACGCGTCAGACCCTGTCAAAGGGCGTTCCCGAAGGGTGAGCCAATTTTTGCATTTTCGGCTGCCGTAACTTTGATGACCAGCAGAATACATAATAAATACTTGTAATGGTAGCATTTTGGCCGTGATACAAAGGGGTGAATGCACCTTTTAGGTACCATCCTTTTACAGCCACGTATAAACGCAGCCTGTCGTGATGACCACAGTGATGGCTGAGAATAAGGGGTAATCAGATAAGTATTTATATCGGCAGCCGGTGGGCTGCGATCATGGGAGATGAGCGATGAGATGGAAGAGACGGGTTTGTGTGAGTGTGGCAGTCGGATTTCTGGTGGCACTGGCCGGTTGCGGCGGCTCCGTCGAGGAGGCGGCGGAGGTGATCCGGCCCGTGAGGTACCGTGAGGTGACGATGGCCCCGACCCAGGTGGAACGTCGTTTTTCCGGTATTACCAAGGCTGGGGCCGTGGTTCGCTTGAGTTTCCGCACCGGGGGGAAGGTCGAAACCCTGGGCGTGGCCGTGGGGGATCAGGTGAAGCTGGGGCAGGTGATCGCCACCCTGGATAACCGTGATGCCCACCTTAACCTTGAAAAGGCCCTGGCCGCCCTGGAGAAGTCCCGGATTCAGAGCGAAAACGCCCGATCGAGCCTGAAGCGTGTCAAGGCGCTCTACGAAAACAACAACGTCTCGGTCAGTGAATACGAAAAGTCACGGGATACCTATGCCAATGCCGCCGCCACCTTCGATACCGATACCCGTGGGGTGCGGCTTTTAAAACGGGAGCTGGCCTATTTTACCCTCGCCTCCCCCATGGACGGGATTATCACGAGCCGGGCGGTGGAGGCCAACGAAAACGTCTCCTCGGGCCAGGTGGTGGCCGTGGTGCAGGCCGGGGACTCCATCGAGGTGGAGACAGGCATCCCCGAGCTTTGGATTCCCCATGTGAGCCGGGGACAGCTGGTGAGCATCGCCTACCCCGCCATGCCGGACAGACGGTTTGAAGGGCGCGTCACCGAGGTATCCTTTGAATCGGACAAGGAGACCCACACCTACCCGGTCACCCTCGTCATGGAAGGGCCCGGAGCCGATATCCGTCCGGGGATGCCCGCCTCGGTCATCTTCAGTTTTGATCGGAAAGAGACGGAGGCCGGTCTTCTGGTCCCTGTCCATGCCGTGGGCAAGGATTACGACGGTCATTTTCTCTTTATTGTGAAAGAGACGGGCAACGGGGAGGCGGTGGTCTCCAAGCGGCGCGTCACCGTGGGGGATATGGTCTCCGGAGGGTTTGAGATTGTAGATGGCCTCGCAAGCGGCGAGAAGGTTGTGACGGCAGGGATCTCCTTTCTGACCGACGGCAAAAAAGTGACGCTGATCTCCCTTTAAGCATCGATGGCTGCCCGGACCCGGAAAAGGGCGGCCCCATTCAGGATATGGCCAATGATAACGAAATTTTCCATAAAAAATAGTGTGTTGGTGTATACAGTTCTCGGGCTCCTCTTCCTCTCGGGGATCACCATTTTTACGAGCCTCCCCCGAGACGACATGCCCCCTTTTCTCATTCGGGTGATCAATGTGGTGACCACCTATCCCGGGGCCTCTCCGGAGCGGGTGGAGAACCTCATCACCGATCGCCTGGAAAAGGCGGTGCAGGAGGTGCCCGAGGTGGATTATATCAGCAGCGAGTCTCGGACGGGCATCTCCATTATCAACATTTCCCTTCAAGACGCCACCACCGATCTTCAGCCGATTTTCGATCGCATCCGGCGTAAAGTCGAGGCGGTCAAAAAAGATCTCCCCGACGGGACAACGGTGCGTGTGGACGATGAACTTGGGGACGTGTTTGGCATCATTTTAGGGATCATCGCCGACGGGTACACCCCGGCCGAGGTGAAGAACCTCGCCGACGATGTGCGCGATGTACTGATCAAGCTGCCCGCCTCGGCCAAGGTGGAGATCCAGGGCACCCAGGAGGAACGGATCTACGTCTCGTTCTCCAACGAGCGTCTGGCCGCCGTGGGGCTCTCCAAGAACCGCCTCCAGGAGATTATCTCCGCCACGAATATTGTCGTCCCCGGCGGGGACCTTCTCACCGATGGCCGGCGTATTATCTTAGAGCCCACGGGCAACTTTCAGTCTCTGGAGGATCTGGCCCAGATCGTGGTGGCCTCCAGTGGGGGCCGGGTGCTGACCTTAGGGGATATCGCCGATATTACACGGGGGTATACAGATCCCGTGAAGAGCATCGTCAAGATTAATGGCCGGGAGGGGATTGCCATCGGCGTGAACCTCATTCGTGGGGGCAACATCATCGACCTGGGCACCCAGGTCGATGCCACGGTGAGAGACCTCTTGAAAGCGCTCCCCTACGGTGTAGAGATCTTTCGGGTCGCCTCCCAGGACACGGTGGTGGCCGATTCCGTGAACAATTTTACCAGCAACCTTGTGCAGGCGGTGGTGATTGTCCTGATCACCATGCTCGCCTTCCTGGGATTGCGTACCGGCCTGGTGGTGGCCTCGCTCATTCCGGCCACCATGGTGACTACCCTACTACTCATGAGCTTTGCCGGGGTGGGTCTCAATAAGGTCTCCCTGGCTTCCCTCATCATCGCCCTGGGCATGTTGGTGGATAATGCCATCGTGATGAGCGAGTCGATCATGGTGAAGATGGCTCAAGGGGATGACCCGGTTGACGCGGCCATCGCCTCGGCCCAGGAGCTCTCGGTGCCCCTTCTCACCTCGTCACTGACCACCTCGGCGGCGTTTATGGCCTTCTGGTTGGCCGAGTCGGTGATGGGAGAGGTGATGGGGCAGATCTTTGTGGTGCTCACCATTGCCCTCTTGTGCTCCTGGGTGCTCACCCTCTCTATGGTGGCCCTGCTCTGTATCAAGGTGATCCGTATCAATGGAAATGGGGAGAACGTCTCTCTTTTTACCCGCTTTGCCATTCAGTACCGCCGGGTTCTGGAGGGGTGCCTAAGGCGGCCCTGGTTGACCATCGGGGCCATCGTCTCCGTTTTTGTGGTGTGCCTCTCCCTCTTTCGTTTTATTCCCGTGATCTTCATGCCCCCCAGCGATCGCCCTTTGGTGACGGCGAACATTGAACTGCCCACCGGCACCGATATCGCCCGTACCCAGGCGGTGGTCGACGGGGTCAACCGCTTTATCGAAGAGAGCCTTCGTCCATCCGACGTGGGGGGAGAGGGGGTGGTGAACTGGTCCAC
>JABXKT010000307.1 GCA_013619155.1 Desulfobacteraceae bacterium | reverse complement strand
CCGCCTGGGGAGTACGGTCGCAAGACTAAAACTCAAAGGAATTGACGGGGGCCCGCACAAGCGGTGGAGCATGTGGTTTAATTCGACGCAACGCGAAGAACCTTACCTGGATTTGACATCCTGAGAACTCTT
Source organism: Desulfobacteraceae bacterium (assembly GCA_013619155.1). Lineage (GTDB taxonomy): Bacteria > Desulfobacterota > Desulfobacteria > Desulfobacterales > Desulfolunaceae > Desulfoluna. The sequence continues at coordinate 2,612 of JABXKT010000307.1, read as the reverse complement.
TCGAAAGTTAGAGGTGCCCTTCGGGGAACTCAGTGACAGGTGCTGCATGGCTGTCGTCAGCTCGTGTCGTGAGATGTTGGGTTAAGTCCCGCAACGAGCGCAACCCCTATCTTCAGTTACCAGCATTAAGTTGGGGACTCTGGAGATACTGCCCCGGTTAACGGGGAGGAAGGTGGGGATGACGTCAAGTCCTCATGGCCCTTATATCCAGGGCTACACACGTGCTACAATGGTATGTACAAAGAGTCGCGACCCCGCGAGGGCAAGCCAATCTCATAAAGCATATCTCAGTTCGGATAGGAGTCTGCAACTCGACTCCTTGAAGTTGGAATCGCTAGTAATCGTGGATCAGCATGCCACGGTGAATACGTTCCCGGGCCTTGTACACACCGCCCGTCACACCATGAGAGTTGATTGTACCAGAAGTCGTTGGGCCAACCGTTTCGACGGAGGCAGGCGCCTAAGGTATGGTTGATGATTAGGGTGAAGTCGTAACAAGGTAGCCGTTGGGGAACCAGCGGCTGGATCACCTCCTTTCTAAGGAAAGAACAGAGTACAGCTTTTTAAGATATTTTCTACCTGATTTTGAAGGATCAAGCACAGCTTGATCTCGATAGGACAAGAGGCATTGCGCCATCTGTCCCTGATCTTTGACAATTAGGATTTAAATTCATTTAAGCGCTTAAGCGTTTAAAAGTAAAAGTAATTTGTGGCTAAGCTACTAAGAGCAAACGGTGGATGCCTTGGCGTCAAGAGGCGATGAAAGACGTGATAAGCTGCGATAAGCTTCGGGGAGGAGCTAAATATCCTTTGATCCGGAGATTTCTGAATGGGGGAACCCAGTAAGGTTAATACCTTATTATCTCTGTCTGAATACATAGGGCAGAGAGGCGAACGAGGAGAACTGAAACATCTAAGTACCCTCAGGAGTAGAAAATAAAAATGATTTCCCAAGTAGCGGCGAGCGAACGGGAAAGAGCCCAAACCGTGTATATGTTAAAGCCCGGAAGCGTTGTATACACGGGGTCGTGGGATCTGAAGTCCATATGTCCGGCATATGGGAAGAGTTACAAAATTGATTGTTAACCGAAGAGTCTGGAAAGGCTCACCAGAGAGGGTGACAGTCCTGTAAGTGAAAGCAATCAATCTCTTTTTTCAGACACCCAAGTACTGCGGAACACGAGAAATAGCGAACCAGTACCGTGAGGGAAAGGTGAAAAGTACCCCTGTGAGGGGAGTGAAATAGTACCTGAAACCGTTTGCTTACAAGCAGTGGGAGCACTATTACCCATCTTATTTAATAGGGTGGATAAGTGTGACCGCGTGCCTTTTGCATAATGAGTCAGCGAGTTACTCTACGTAGCAAGGTTAAGCCGATAGGTGTAGCCGAAGCGAAAGCGAGTCTTAACAGGGCGATCATAGTTGCGTGGAGTAGACCCGAAACCAAGTGATCTATCCATGGCCAGGGTGAAGCGTGAGTAAAATCACGTGAAGGCCCGAACCGTCGTACGTTGAAAAGTGCTCGGATGAGCTGTGGATAGGGGTGAAAGGCCAATCAAACTTGGAAATAGCTGGTTCTCTCCGAAATATATTTAGGTATAGCCTCACAAATTAAGCAACGGGGGTAGAGCACTGAATGGGCTAGGGGTCTCACCAGATTACCAAACCTAATCAAACTCCGAATACCGTTGACTGTTATTGTGGGAGTCAGACTGCGGGAGCTAAGTTCCGCGGTCGAGAGGGAAACAACCCAGACCGCCAGCTAAGGTCCCTAAATCTATGCTAAGTGGACAAGGATGTGGAAATGCCCAGACAACCAGGAGGTTGGCTTAGAAGCAGCCATCCTTTAAAGAAAGCGTAATAGCTCACTGGTCGAGTGAGTCTGCGCCGAAAATGTAACGGGGCTAAGCATAGTACCGAAGCTGCGGAATGAAATTTTATTTCATTGGTAGGAGAGCATTCTGTAGGGTAGAAGGTCGACCGTAAGGACGGCTGGACCGATCAGAAGAGCCCATGCTGACATGAGTAGCGATAAAGCGGGTGAAAAACCCGCTCGCCGAAAGCCCAAGGTTTCCTGAGTTAAGCTAATCTTCTCAGGGTTAGTCGATCCCTAAGCCGAGGCCGAAAGGCGTAGGCGATGGAAAACAGGTTAATATTCCTGTACCACCGTGTGATCATTTGAGTGATGGAGGGACGTAGAAGGGTAGGTCATCCACCTGTTGGAATAGGTGGTTTAAGCAAGTAGGCTGAAGGGGCAGGAAAATCCACCCTTTCTTAAGGCTGAGATGTGATGACGAGGGTCGCAAGACCCATAAAGTGATTGATCCCATACTACCAAGAAAAGCTTCTAGCGAGATCATAAGGTGATCGTACCGTAAACCAACACAGGTAGGCAGGGAGAGAATCCCAAGGCGCTTGAGAGAACCCTGGTTAAGGAACTCGGCAAAATCACACCGTAACTTAGGGAGAAGGTGTACCCCGTGTATGTGAAGGCACTTGCTGCCGGAGCAGAAAGGGGTCGCAGAGAAATGGCGGTAGCGACTGTTTACTAAAAACATAGGACTCTGCTAAGTCGCAAGACGATGTATAGGGTCTGACGCCTGCCCGGTGCC
>JABXKT010000168.1 GCA_013619155.1 Desulfobacteraceae bacterium | reverse complement strand
TCGGCGTACATTACAGTTTGACTTTCTAATCAGTTCTATTGCATATTGAGTACATGGAATATACAATAGATAAAGGTTGCCATTCAGTATACTGCATTCAGTTCCACCTTGTATTTTGTGTAAAATACAGGCGAAGGGTTTTGACAGGTCCTATATCTATGCGTCTGAAAGAGCTTGTGTGCGAACTGGCGATCAAATCCGATGTTAAAATCATTGAACAAGAGACGGATCAAGATCACATACATATATTGTTTGCCTCCAAACCCTCGGTTACTCTGTCAAAATTTATAAATAGCCTCAAATCTGTCACTTCACGAATGATACGCAAAGAGTATCCAGAAGTGAAAAAAGTGCTTTGGAAAGATAAATTCTGGTCACCATCATATTTTCTTACATCGGTCGGTCAGGTTACGCTTGCCGATGTAAAGAAATACGTGGAAAGTCAAGGGAAACATGGACATCACCGTTAGAAAATCCAGCAAATATCGTATCTACCCCACCAAATCTCAGATAACCAATATGGAAAACCAGTTTTCCATGTGTCGGCATCTGTATAATTGGTCTCTTGCCGAACGGAAAGAGTCTTATGATTACGATAGAAGCTCGATTTCCTATAATCAACAACAGAACCAACTACCTTTGTTAAAAAAAGAACGTCCCTGGTACAAGGGCGTATATTCTCAAGTTCTGCAAGATGTTCTGAAACGTCTCGACAAAGGGTATAAAGCCTTTTTCCGTAGGGTAAAAACCGGAGATAATCCCGGATTCCCTAAATTCAAAAAACATGGACAGTGGAACAGTCTCACTTACCCGCAGTATTCAAAATCACCCGGCTCCAACATACAAGTTCCGAAAGTCGGAACCGTTAAACTGGTGTATCACCGGGCTATACCAGACAATGCAAAGATCAAAACCCTTACAATCACCAAAGACGGAGGCAAGTGGTTTGCCTGTTTCTCGTTCGAGCTTTTGCTTGAAATCGAGCCTAAACAGAACGTGCTTCCCTCTATTGGTATTGATTTAGGACTGAAAGATTTTCTATACACCTCCGATGGTGCAAGCGTTCCAGTCCCCAAGTATCTCCGGGCCAAAGAGAAACAGTTAAAACGATTGCAACGAAGATTATCCAAAGCAGCTAAACGATCCAAAAAATATTACAAAATTCTTTTGGCTATTCAGAAATGCCACTACCGTATCAGGTGTCGCCGTAGTGATTTTCTGCACAAGACAGCAAACAATTTGCTTGCCACCAGTGATGCGGTTTTCCACGAAGATCTAAACATCAAGAACATGATCCGAAAGCCGGAACCCAAACAGAATGAGGATGGAACCTACATTCAAAACGGGGCCAGTGCAAAAGCCGGACTAAATAAATCCATAGCAGATGCAGGTTGGGGACAGTTCTTGAGCATTCTCACATACAAAGCTGTGGAAACCGGGAAAATTTTGCTTGCCGTACCGCCTCACTATACCTCTCAAATATGTTCTGCCTGTGGCAATATGGTCAAAAAGTCTTTGTCTGTCCGTACTCATCGTTAGGGTTAAAGTGACCATGAAACATGCCTCCGGCGGCCAGGGAATAAATCCCCTGGACCCCACGTGTGTGACTGTAACGGACCAAAGGTCCGTTACAGTCACTATAAAAATCTGTTTGGCAACCTTTTGCAAAAGGTTGGCTCCCGGCAGGGCCACCGGAGGTAAGTTTTCACGGCACGGCCTCCGGTGGTAAGGTGGCACACCTGGCCGCCGGAGGCTTTTTTTTAGGATTACCGTTTCTCTTGTCTCCCGCGCAGAAGGGCGTGGGTGCCCCAGGCGATGGCGACCATCATGAGGACGATCCCCATGGCCTTGACCCCTCCGGCGATGGCGTGGTCGTGGGCGAGGAGTCCCGTCTCCGTTAGGATAAACTCCCAGTCGTGGAATCCGTAAGGGGAGAACTGGCCCACATTGCCGCCGAGAAGGGGGAGGGAGAGTCGCCTTGCATCGTCGATATAGGGGGCGATATCCAGGAGGTTCTCTCCGAGCCACCAGAGGCAGACGGCGGCACCGTAGGTATCTTTTTCCTTCCATAGAAGGGTGAGAAGGCAGGTGAGGGGCATGAGCAGCTGACCTAAGGTGCCGCCCAGGGAGTGAATCACCCGGCCCAAGGGGCTGAAGATCAGGTGACCCGCTTCGTGAAAGGGGAGGTTGACGAGGTGGAGTGGGGAGTTACCGGCGCCCCCGTCGGCCAAGGGGATGGCGGCCAGCTGGTATCCCCAGAGGGTGAGCCCCACCAGGAGCCCCGTCCGAAGGCATGTCGAAAAAGCGCCTTCGATACCCCCTTTCTTCCCGATGGAGGCCTTAGTACCAGTGGACCGCATTTTTGCCGTGTGCAGCCCCTTTGGTCCCCTGGGGGGCTCTTTGCCTTGAGGGTGAATTCGGGCAAAGATCACCCCACACCGCACACACTCCGGGTGGGTGGTGGGGTTGATAAATCCGCATTTGGGGCATTTTTTTGGGGGATTCTCCCCAAGGATTGGGCTCTGCCTTCGCATGGTTTAGGGTGTTTCCATTCCCACCACTTCTCGCATCACATCCGTCACTGTGTTCAGATCCTCGGGTTCCATGACGAAGGGGGGCATGACGTAGACCAGTTTGCCAAAAGGGCGTACCCAGACGCCGCGCTCCACGAAGCGGGACTGGATGGTGGCCATATCCACGGGGCGGGTGAGCTCCACCACTCCGATGGCTCCCAGGACCCGGACGTCGGCCACCTGGGGCAGGGCGGTAAGGGGTTCAAGGCCTTGTTTCAGACCCTTCTCGATGCGGTCTACCCGTGCCTTCCACGGAGAGTCCAAGAGCATGCGGGTGCTGGCCAGGGCCACGGCGCAGGCCAGGGGGTTGCCCATGAAGGTGGGGCCGTGCATGAAACTGGACGGGGTGCCCGAGCTGATGGTAGCGGCCACCGTATCGGTGGTTAGGGTGGCGGCCAGGGTCATGTACCCCCCGGTGAGGGACTTGCCCAGGCAGAGAATATCCGGAGTCACCTCGGGGTGCTCTAAGGCGAAGAGCTTTCCGGTGCGTCCGAAGTTGGTGGCGATCTCATCGAAGATGAGCAGAAAGCCGTAGCGGTCGCACAGGGCCCTTAATTTTTTGAGGAAGATGGGGGAGTAGATGCGCATGCCCCCGGCGCCTTGGACCACCGGTTCGATGATGACGGCGGCGATCTCCTCTTTGTGGCGCTCCATGAGGGCCTCTAAGGCGTTCATCTCTTCGGCCGACGGCTCTCCGTCAAAGGGGGCCTTGGGCGCCTCGGCGAAGATGTGTGTGGGAAGAACCCCGGAGAAGATCTCGTGCATGCCGTTGACGGGATCGCAGACACTCATGGCGCCGAAGGTGTCGCCATGGTAGCCATTTTTAAAGCTTAAGATCCGGTCTTTCCCTCGTTTGCCCCGGGCCATCCAGTATTGAAAGGCCATCTTAAGGGCCACCTCCACGGAGACGGAGCCCGAGTCGGAGAAGAAGATGCGCTCCAGAGGGTCCGGGGTGATGGAGAGGAGGAGCCGGGCCAACTCCACGGCCGGCTTATGGGTGATACCCCCGAACATGACGTGGGCCATCTTCTGGGACTGGGCGGTGAGTACCGCGTTGAGGATGGGGTGGTTGTATCCGTGGATCACCGCCCACCACGAGGACATGCCGTCGATGAGGACGCGCCCGTCTTCTAAGGTGAGCCGCACGCCGTCGGCGAAAGCTACCTCATAGGCGGGCAGGGGGTTTTTCATGGAGGTGTAGGGGTGCCAGATATGCGTGCGGTCAAATTCGATGAGATCCATAAGATAATCCAAGCTCTATTTATTTAGGTTCACTCGCCTCTTCGGTCGTCCATGGCCCCTTTACGTATGGGGTCTGTTTTTTTTTATCCCTTGGCTTTTATCAGCTCCTGCCCGGCGGCGTCAACATAAGAGCATGAAAAGCGCCAGCCATCATGGTTCATGTAACCATGAAATATGCCTTCTATGGTCACATGCCTCCGGCGGCGAGGTGAGCCACCTCGAAAGCGGATAGCCGCTGCGCTTTGCCCCTCGTTCCTCGGGACAAAGCACAGCGGTATTTTTATAAAATTCTGATGTTTATCTTTTAATAGGGCCTGGTTCATTCGAGTAGGGACGATTCGATGTATGTCTCATTTTTATAAATAGTGACAGCCATATATTGAGGTGCAAACGCCTAAAATAGGCATTTTCCCGATTAAATCGGACACGCCCGGCTAGGGAATAAATCTCCTGGATCCCAGGTTTGTGCCCATGACGGGCCAAAGGCCCGTCATGGGCACTATTAAACCCTGTTTGGCAACCTTTTTCAAAAGGTTGGCCCCCGGCAGGGCCACCGGAGGTACGCTTTGCCTGAATGCCTCCAATAAAAACAAAAAGAGCCCGTCACGTTAGATCCGTGACGGGCTCTTTTTTATTGGCTTATATTAGAGACTTATGCCTCTTTTTTAGGCCGGGACTGGTAACGCTTCTGCTGGGAGAGGATGGCCTTTCTCAGACGGATGGAGACGGGAGTGACCTCTACCATTTCGTCATCACGGATGAAGTTGATGGCCTGCTCCAGGGTGATGGGCTTGACGGCGGTACAGGTGACGTTCTCGTCCTTGCCGGAGGCGCGCATGTTACTGAGCTTCTTCTCCTTGCAGGCGTTGACGTTGATATCGCCCTCTTTGTTGTGCTCACCGACGATCATCCCTTCGTAAACGGGGATTCCGGGGGGAACGATCATGCGACCGCGGGGCTCTAAGTTAAAGAGTGCGTAGGGGACGGACTGGCCCTTTCGGTCACAGACGATGGAGCCGGTGTAACGGGTGGGGAAATCGCCACGGAAGGGTTCGTACCCTTGAAAGATGGAGTTCATGATGCCGGTACCCTTGGTATCGGTTAAGAACTCATCTCGGTAACCGATGAGGGAGCGGGAGGGGATGGAGAACTCCATGTTCACGCGGCCACGTCCGTTGTTGGCGAGGTTGACGAGCTTGCCCTTTCGAAGGGAGAGCTTCTCGGTGATGACCCCCATGAAGGCCTCATCGCAGTCGACGTAGACGTTTTCGATGGGCTCGGTACGGACCCCGTCCTTCTCTTTAAAGATAACCTCGGGACGGCCTACGCAGAGCTCGAATCCTTCGCGACGCATGGTCTCGATGAGGATAGCCATCTGGAATTCGCCGCGTCCTTTTACCATAAAGCATTCACGATCTTCCGTGAAATCCACCTTCATGGAGACGTTTTTCATGGTCTCTTTCTTGAGACGATCCATGATCTTACTGGACTGAACGATCTTGCCCTCCTGGCCAGCCAGGGGAGAGGTGTTGATGGTGAATCGCATGCCCACGGTGGGCTCATCCACGGTGACCCGGGGCAGGGCCACGGCGTGGTCCTGGGCACAGACGGTGTCTCCGATCTGGATCTCATCGATGCCGGAGATGACGGCGATATCCCCTGCGGAGACGAAGTCGGTCTCCTTGATGGTAAGTCCGTCATAGATCTGGACCTTGGTGACCTTCATGCGGACGTGCGCGCCCTCTTCGTTGATGTAGACCAAGGGGGTCTTCACGGAGAGGGGCTGGTTGTAGACTCGGCCGATGGCGAGGCGTCCGAGGTAGTCGGAGTAGCCGAGATCGGAGATCAGCATCTGGAGGGGTTTGTCGTGGTTGATCGTGGGCGCGGGGAGCTGGGTGACAATTTTTTCGAAGAGGGGGGTGAGGTCGGTTCCCTTCTCCTCCAGGGTATCCTGGGCGATGCCGTCTCGGCCGATGGCGTAGAGAACGGGGAAGTCGAGCTGCTCTTCGGTGGCGTCCAGATCGATGAAGAGGTCGTAGATTTCGTCTAAGACCTCATCGGGGCGTGCATCGGCACGGTCGATTTTGTTCACAACGGCAATGACTTTGAGGCCCGCTTCCAGGGTCTTTTTCAGAACAAAACGGGTCTGGGGCAGGGGGCCTTCGGAGGCATCCACCAGCAGAATCGCGCCATCTACCATGGAGAGGGCGCGTTCCACCTCACCACTGAAGTCGGCATGGCCTGGGGTGTCGAGAATGTTGATGCGGGTATCGCCCCAGTTTACGGAGCAGTTTTTGGCGGAGATGGTGATGCCGCGTTCTCGTTCGAGGTCCATGCTGTCCATGAGCCGGTCTTCCACTTCCTGATCTTCACGGAACATGCCGCTCTGACGGAACATGGCGTCAACGAGGGTGGTCTTCCCGTGGTCAACGTGGGCGATGATGGCGATGTTTCTGATGGATTCACTGATTGTCATGTGCTGGTTTATCCTCTTGGTTGATGGTTCTTCACGATGCCAACGTTACGATGCTTCGCCGCCAGATGGAATCTGTCGGAGACCACTTTGGGTTTGTTGCGGAACCATCATATGTCAAGCCGAAAAGGGCTGTTGGGCATTGGGTTGTCCGGTATCGGGTGTGTTCCTCATATGGGGCATATCCGAGATCCGGGGGTTTTGAGAATTCGCTGATATTCAGACAAATGCGGCTCATCACATACTGATATTTCGCCCTATAAACAACTTAAAAAATGATGAGGAAGAAATTTTCTTGACTGAGAAGGGGAGGGGGAAGGGGCCGTGTTGTCTGAAAATCTAAGGGTATAGCCCCCAGTATACCGGAAAAGTGGGGAGAGTCTCAAGGGTGGTTTTTTTTAAAGGAGAAAGAGTCAAGGGGGAGCTTGAAAATGGTTCCGTGATGACTTATATTCCCTTTTTGTCGTGGATTCGTCCCCTCAAAGGGGGAAAGGCCTCTTTTTTTGGGGGCATGTCGTGAATTGATTTGAAATGGAAAAAAAGCCCCATGGAATTTGCACGGAATGCCGAGGAGCTCGACGCTCTTGTGGATGCTAACCCCTATCAATATCCCACAGAGTTTATTGAGAAGGGCTCCTTTGCCTATCATCTCATCGAGACGAACACCTTCATGGCGTTGACCGCCTTGACCGAGATGCCGGCAGACCTCGATGAGATGGCGCAGTGGTGCCTCACCGAAGATCAGTGGGTCGAGCAGGTGACCCTTGCCTGGCTTGCGCGTATGCACGAGAGTGCAATTTAGGACCCCAAATGAAACCATTAAATGCTAGACGAGGGCGGACCGCAAAAATGATGGATAGACATGACACTAGCGATGAGGTCCCGTTCTGGGAATCCACGCCCCTTTCCCGCATGACGCCCACGCAGTGGGAGTCCTTGTGTGACGGGTGCGGCCTCTGCTGTATGGAAAAACTCGAGGACGCAGAGACCGGCGCCATCTATATCACCTCGGTGGCCTGTCAATATCTGGATCCCGGAGAGCTGTGCCTACAGACGGGTCCTGGAGGGGCGCTCCCTGCCCGAGTGGCACCCCCTCCTCTGCGGCAGCGCCAAGCAGATGAAGAAGGCCGGCGTTACGGCCTGCGATCGGGCCGTCTGCGGAGAGTCCATCCACCCCGATGATCTCCACCATTTTATCGAGTATGAGGTGTAGGAATTCTGCATTTCGGTCCGGGTGCATAAAATGCACCCGACGATAACCATCCCCACCGACGTGGGTGTGGGCCATTCTTTTTCATTCTCCCGAAGGTCCGATGGAGATTGCATCTCCCACCGGTGTGGACCATCCGCCATCCTTCTCCCGAAGGGCCAATGATGTTTGCAGCTCCCACCGTAGGGTGCACTACGTGCACCATTTTTATGGGTCCCCGGCCTTCATATCTCCAATGAATTCGGGAAATCCTCCGCCGTCGGTTCTGGTGCATAAAATGCACCCTACGGCCACGGTCTCCACCGGCGTGGGTGTGGATCCCGTCATTTTCCCGAAGGGCCGATGGAGCCTGTAGGTGCACTACGTGCACCATGTTTGATGGATCCCCGGCCCTCATATCTCCAATGAATCCGGAATATCCTCCGCCGTCGGTTTTGGTGCATAAAATGTACCCGACAATCACGATACCCACCGGCATGGGTGTGGATCATCCGCCATTATTCTCCCGAAGGGCCGATGGCGTCTGTGGCTCCGTCCGTAGGGTGCACTCCGTGCACCATGTTTGATTCATCTCCGGCTGTCATTTTTCCAATGAATCTGAAATTCCCACCGGCGTGGGTGTGGACCATCCGTTTTCATCTTCCCGAAGGGCCGATGGAGTCTGTAGCTCCGTCCGTAGGGAGCTCTATCGTGCACCGTTTTAGGGGTTCCCGGCCTTCATTTTTCCACCCATCTTGGCATCTTCAGCTTGCGGTTCTGGTGCATGGAATGCACCCTACGGTCACGGTCCCTGCCGTCGTGGGTGTGTGCCATCTGCCTTCATCCTCGCGTAGGGCCAAAGACGGTCTGTATCTTCGCCCGTAGGACACCCTATCGTGCACCGTTTTGGATGATCTCCGGCCTTTATCTATTCCATGAATCGGGCTGCCTTAAATTCTTGGTCACTCCCCTTTGAGACAGGGTAGGTGTGTATGATTCATGGTTCTTTTAAAGGGCAGCGTGGTGCCGGTTTTTTAAAATCCATGGCCGCTGCATGGTCCTTAACGTTCCTCGTTCTATTTCTGGCCTATATTTTGGGAGGGCTCTTCTTTCTGGTGGCCGCATCTCTGGGGGGGATTGCCGCCTATTATCTAACGCCGCGTATCTCCCCGGCTTTGGTGCTTCGTCTCTATCGGGGAACGCGCCTACCCGGCGGACGGAATTCCGAGGTACAGAATCAGGGACTGCATCATCTGGTGGCCGATATTTCCAGGCGAGCCGGTATTGAGACGGTTCCCGGAATCTGGATTCTTCCCAGCATGCGTCCCATCGCCTTTGCCACGGGGGATAGCGGCTCTTCCGCCATCGCCCTATCTCGGGGTATATTGCAGAGCCTCGATTCTGACGAATTGGTGGGGGTGGTGGCCCATGAACTCAGCCATATCGCTCATGATGACAGTCGGATTATGTGGTTTTCTGAGATGACGGTGAAGATGGTGACCCTCCTCTCCTTTGTGGGGCAGGTGATGGTACTGATCTCTCTTCCGGCGATCTTTGCCGGAAGGCAGGACGTCTCCTTGATGTTTTTTGCCATCGTGGTGGTCTCCCCTCTGGTGGCTATGCTCCTGCAGCTCTCCCTTCTGAGGGGCCGGGAGTTTGCCGCCGACGCCCTCTCCGCAGAGCTCGTGGGGTCGGCCTGGCCCCTGATCCGGGCTTTAAGTACCCTCTCCAAGAGGTCCCACCCCCTTTTTTTGCGGTGGATCGAAGGGGGGCGGGAGCATAGGGGCCACACCCTGCTTCGTACCCACCCCCCGGTGGAGGAGCGTACTCGGCGTCTGAAGCGATGGGAAGGGGGGCGGCAGGGGGTTCATATCTGCGCCACAGAGGAGGAGCTTATGGAGATTCTCCTCTCGGGAGATTCGGGGAGGCGTATTGGGG
>JABXKT010000167.1 GCA_013619155.1 Desulfobacteraceae bacterium | reverse complement strand
GGGCAGCTGTTACGGTGAGCATGCCTTATACCTTTTAAGAGGGTGAAATGGAAAAAAAGCACCCTATCAGCTCACCTGTCCCCTTTGCAAGGCAAAGAGGGGTGTCACTATTCAGCGGTAAAAAAATACCGTCGATGGTTAAAGTTTGGTTACAAAAGAGCCTTCTATGGTCAACGTGACCAAGAAATGGGCCTCCGGCGGAAAGGTGTAGCACCTTGAAAGCAGATTGCGAATGCACTGGGTTAGATTATATTCGCCTTTGATTCTTCAGTTAGATCGAAGTAATTTAACGAAACTTGTTTGGCAACCTTTTCAAAAGGTTGGCTCCCGGCAGGGCCGCCGGAGGCTTTTTTTATTACAAACTGAAATAGTTATCAGGAGGAGATGTATAAACGCATCATTATGCGTGATGACCATAGTAATGGCTGAGAATAAGGGGTAATCAGATTCGTCTTTGATTCGGGGTTACTTGACGATACCTGTTTGTCTCACCCAGCTCAAAAAAATTGGCAAAAGCGTGGCCCTCAGCAGGGCCGCAGGTGATATAAACTGAATAGTTACAGCGGCTTTAACGTTTGAAATCTGCTGGATTTGGATAAACCCCACGGGATTCGAATCCAACCCATGGGGTTCGGAAGGGGGTGTGGCCTGGAGTGTGGGGGCAAGAGCCTCTTGTCTGGGCCCCTTTTAATTTTGCTTGGGTGGGCATGGGGTCTCGGGAGTCCTCGACTTTAGCGCTGAATGGGTGTATCAAATTTTTTTTTAAGACGTACCCCGTACCTCACTTCAATCTCCAGAGGAGAAGAGCTTCCATGAACGACAGTCACCCCCTAGAGGATAGGAATTTTGACGATCTGGCCGATCGATTTGCCAGAAATATTTACGGCACCAAGAAGGGGCGCATTCGCCTGGCCCTTCTCACCGAGGATTTAAGGCGTCATCTTCCGGAGTTCTACGACGGAACCTCCTCTCAGCGTGTTCTGGATGCGGGGTGCGGTATGGCGCAGATGGGATGCGATCTGGCGGGGCAGGGGCATGGCGTCCATTTTTGTGATATCTCCACGCGCATGCTCTCCTTGGCCCAGGGGCTCGCCGAGGAGGCGGATGTGATGGACCGTTGCCGTTTTCATCACGGCTTTTTTCAGACCTTTGTTGAGGAGAAGGAGGGCACCTTCGACCTGATTCTCTTCCATGCCGTTCTGGAGTGGCTCGTGGAACCGAGGGCCTCCTTAGAGACCCTGGTCTCATCCCTGGCTCCGGGGGGTGTCTTCTCCCTTATGTTTTACAACGTGAACTGTTTGATCCACCGTAACGCCATTTTGGGTAATTTTTTAAAGGCCACGTCCGGTGATTTTGGCGGGTATGCCGGAAGTTTTACCCCCCTTCACCCCCTGGATCCTCTGGAGGTGGAGGGGTGGATCGCCGATATGGGGCTTTCGGTGATTCAGAAGACCGGCGTTCGGGTCTTTACCGAGTATATGAAAAAGGATCTTTTGAAATCCCGTAGTTTTGAGGACACCCTGGCGGTGGAACTCGCCTACTGCCGCCAGGAGCCCTTTGCCTCCATGGGGCGTTATGTGCATCTGCTCTGTCGCAAAGATTCATGAGGGGTGAATCCGTGGCCGGATCGTGATGATTCGGCTCACGGCATAGATAACGTCGTGCCATGGTTAGGGCCGGAGTAAAGATAGAACATACAAAAAGTGACGCCTTCTAAGGTTAAAGTGACCAGAAAAAGGGCCTCCGGCGGCAAGGTGTGCCACCTTGAAAGCAGGTTGCGTATGCGATTTACCCCTCGTGCCTCGGGGCAAATCGCATACGCCTTTGATTTAATTTTACGCTTGAGTAAATTCATACAACCTGTTTGGCAACCTTTTCAAGAGGTTGGCTCCCGGAAGGGCCGCCGAAGGCACGTTTTCTTCACCGCACGCCCTCCGGCGGCGAGGGTGGTGCAGCCACGTGAGGCATATACACCTTGAAAGGGCTTTGCCCCCTTGTTTCTTGGGATAAATCACAGCGGCACTCGTATGATCTATTTATCTGCTTTTTGATAGAGCCCTTACGCTCTTCTTTTGCTCCATCCGGGACTCATTCATCCCTTTGCAGTATATGGTTGTGGGGGTCACACTGTGAATGCTCACCTCCGCCCCTTTTGATATCACAAACTCCGATTCTCCGATCTCTTCCTCTCCTCCCCAATCGTAGGTATACCCCAGCCGTGTCCAGGGGTACCCATCAGTGCCGTAGGACTCTTTTTCAAGGGCAGCCATCCACTCCCGATGTTTCTGAGAGACGGTTATAAAACGAAGGGGCCGGGGATAGGTCAGTTCGGCTTCGTGATCGCTTATCTCCGGGTCGGGAGAGGGGCGAAAGAGGTCATCCGGGGAGACCCAGAACTCCACAAACCGGGTTTTGGTATCATGGGGAGGCAGTCCCAGCCTCTGGCGGAGTCGAAGAGTCAGGGCCTCCCCTGTCAATCGGCAGCTGTGACAGAATCGCTTCACATGGGGGACGACGGTGACCCATGTATCACGGGAGAGGGTGAGTCGTTCGCCCACCTTTTTGTCGTAGCCCTCCCAGTCCGTCCAGGTGACGACACGTATCGCTTTGTCTGTGTGGTAACGGGGATCCATCTCCCAGGAGGTAATGGCCACGAGATCCCGGAAGATTTCAGAGGGGCTGGCCACCTCCGCATCCTTGACGGCGGCATGGTATCGTTGATCGAGGGTCTCTGGAGATGGGAGCGGGCGGTGGATACAGGAGGTTATGGTAAAAAGGGTGATGAGGATCATGAAGAGAGGGATAATGGGCATGGAGGGGCTCCTTGAAGGGGGGGGTGAAAAGGGTGTTTATCTTTGGTGCGACTTTTGATAAGTAATATTTAAATTATGACGATAACTCTATATTTTCAAGGGGGTATTTTGGGTATTCTCTGAGATACCCCACCTTTTTTTGACTCTCTTTTTTGCTTGCGTTATGTGGATGGCAGCCCGCCCCTTATTTGGATCCATGGATCTATTGTCAGGCATACCTGCTCTTCGTTGATTTGACGGTGCGTGTTTTTAAATCCCTTCTCCCGTCTGTTTTTGTAACGATTATAGGGATGCCTTTTTATGGCCACGATAAAAATCTGTTTGGCAACCTTTTGTAAAAGGTTGGCCCCCGGCAGATACACCGGAGGTAAGCGTTCACCGTATAGCTTTTTATGGTGAAAGTGGGTTTAAAAACTGAGCCTCCGGCGGCCAGGGCCAGGGCCAGGGCCCCTGGACCCCAGGCGTGCGACAGTAACGGACCGTTGGTCCGTTACTGTCACTATAAAAACCTGTTTGGCGACTTTTTGTAAAAGGTTGGCTCCCGGCAGGGCCACCGGAGGTAAGCGTTCGCTGCACGGCCTCCGGCGGCGAGGGTGGCGAAGCCACTTCGGTAAAAACACCTCGAACGCAAGTGAGCACTGCGTTTTGCCCCTCGTCCCTCGGGACAAATCACAGCGGTATTTTTGTGAAATTCGGATGTTTATTTTTTCCTGAGCCCTTCCCTGTTTTTTAAAGGAACGGGATTTTCTCTTCATTTTTGCACGGATGTCTGGGGCAGCGATGTATTTAAAGGGCCCCTCCACACGTATGGCAAGGAGGCAGGATGAGACGTTTTATCGTTTTGATGGTCATGATACTGGCTTTTTATGGACAGGCCCTGGGGTTCACCTTTGGTGTGATCTGCGATACGCGAAGCGACGCCTCGGCCAGTGGGCGGCATGGGGTCAATACCGCGGCCGTTCAGGCGGTGTGTGCCGAGTTGACGAAACGGCGCGCGGCCTTTGTTCTGGCCCCCGGCGATTTTATCTGCGGGAATGTGGACTGGTACAATAAGGAAGGGGAGCCTCCGGCCAATACGGTGCAGTATCAGAGCTTTTTAGAGGCCGCCGGATCTCAAGGGGTGGGCCTTGCGGGAAGCGGAAAATCGTGCCGTCTCTTTCCGGTACGGGGAAATCATGAGTGTTACCACGACACCAAGAGCCCTAAGGCCCTTGTCACGATGTGGCAGAGGGAGATGGGGGCCGCTCTTCCCAGAAATGGTCCCAAGGGGGAGGAGGGGTTGACCTATAGTTTTACCTGGGGCAATGCGCTTTTTCTGGGGATCGATGAGTATGTCCATGCGGGGGCTTCGGTAAAGACGGGGATTGGCGTGAACCAACCCTGGGTGCAGAAGACCCTCGATGAGAACATAGGGGCGGAGCATCTCTTTGTCTTTGGTCACACGCCGGCTTTTGCCGCCCACCATGCGGACTGTCTGGCCGATAATGAAGGGGCGCGGGACGCCTTTCTTCGGTCTCTTTACAGCCGAGGTGGGGTCTACTTCTGCGGTCATGATCACTTCTACGCCCGGGCGGAGGTTCCGGTGGTGGCCAGTGACGGGACGGCTATTGTCGGCTATATCCCCCAGGTCATCACCCCCAGCGGTGCCCCCTTTCTTACGGGAAGCCGGGAGGATAACCATAAGTGGGACGGCGTCTATGGGGACCCGCGCGTGATCCCGTCAAGCTATATGGACAACACCTTGGGATTTCAACTGGTGACGGTGGAAGGGGCTGTGGTGACGGTCTCTTTCATGGGGACCCAGGATGCCAGTACCTGGGTGAGGCGGGAGGACGGCAGTTACGCCTATACTTGGAACGATGACTGGGCATCTTGGACCTTTGCCGAGTTGGATCGCTTCTCCTACACCCGTGAAGGGACGCGTCTGGCCCAGAACCATTAGGGCTGTGGCCTCTTTCGACGCCCCTTTTTGTCCCACACGCTCTCTTTAGCCGCCACCGACGGGGGGGAAAAGTCCCAGGCGGTCGCCGTCGCTAAGCACATACCCGGGTGTTTCATGCTTGCCGTTGACAAAGATGAGACGGACCTCTTCATCGGGGATCTTTAGTGTGGTCACGATATCTTGAACGGTGGTTCCGAAAGGGAATTCCATGGTGCCCGTATCGCAGATACCTTTGATGTAGGGCCGGAGTGTCGCAAATAGTTTGACCTCTATTTTCATTATCGCTCCTTTGCTTAGGGCCTTGGGCCGCGGGAGACAAAAAGAGCCGTGCGGTGGGCCGCACGGCTCTTTTTTTATACGATCATGCTCTTAAATCACAAGCGACTACTCAAAATCTAAGGTGCTGTCGAGCTCGTCGTCGGTGATATCCCAGGTCACGTTATGGGGACCTAAGTTTTCATTAAACATGGCGGGGAGGCGGTCGTCATGCTTGGTGAAGCCGGCGGCTTTGTTGAACGCCTTCTCTGTCTTCAGGGTGTCGATACCCATGGCGATGACATCATCGGCGGTCATTTTAATGCCGAAGCGGGCGTTGATCATGTCTACGATCATGCCAAATCCATCGTCGCTGTCCAGGACGGGGAAGGCCACGAAGATACACAGGCCTGCGGCATCCAGGACGGCGGTGGCCACCTGAAGGTTCTTGGAGATCTCGACGTTGCCCTCTTTCTTAAGGGGATCCACGTCTCCGCCGACCTTCAAGATGTTCTGGCAAACGCTGTATCCGGCGGTATGATCGGCACCCATGGGGGTGGTGGCGTAGGTGACGCCCACGCCTTTGACGGCACGGGGATCATAGGCGGGAAGGGCCTGCTTTTTAACCACGGGAATGCGATCCACACCCAGGGCCTGGCCGGTGAAGGCTGCCCCGTTGCCGATGATTTTACCCATGGGGTCGCCCGTTTTAATCTTCTTAACAAGATCAATGGCCGCATCTTTATCGCCCCATTCGATGAGGCCCCCTTCCATGGCGATGCCGATGGCAACACCGGTATCGATGGTATCGACGCCGATATCATCACAGAGACGGTCCATCTCGGCGATGGCATCTAAGTCATCGATGAGGCAGTGAGCGCCAAAGGCCCAGATGGTTTCGTACTCAAACCCGGAGGTGAGGTAGTCGCCATTTTTGTCGTGGTAGGCCTGGGAGCATTTGATGACACAGCCCGGGTGGCATCCCTCTTTGATGATGCCACCGCGTTTTTCGATGAGCTCGGCCATGAGCTCTCCGCTGATGTTTTCAACCTTGTCGAAACGACCCGTGCGGAAGTTTTTGGTGGGCATGGCCCCGGCTTCGTTGATCACGTTGACAAGAATAGCGGTGCCCAGGGCGGGGAGGCCCTGGCCGGAGACGGGATGGCTGGTGAGGAGTTTGGCCCACTTTTTTGCCAAGGCCGAGAAGGCCTCTTTATCGGCGGGTTTGACCCTCTCGCAGCCTTTATCGTCGATGACCATGGCTTTGATCTTCTTGGAGCCCATGACGGCACCTAAGCCACCACGTCCAGCAGCCCTGCCGGGGTTTCCCTTGGGATCGGCGAACTGAATGGATGCCCCGGTGAGACGCTGCTCGCCTGCGGGTCCGATACATGCCACGCCCACTTTTTCACCGAATCGGTCCCACAAGGTGGTGATCACCTCGGAGTTGGTCATGCCCACGAGGTCGTCGGCGGGAAGGAATTTGACCCCATCTTTGGTGATGTGAATCAGTGAATACTCATCACCTTCGGGTTTTCCTTCGAGGATGATGGCTTTGATGCCCATGCGGGCAAGCTTCTGGGAGACAAGGCCACCGGCGTTGCTCTCCTTGATGCCTCCGGTGAGGGGAGACTTGGAACCGACGGAGAGTCGGCCGGAGTTTGCGGCGGTAGTACCGGAAAGCAGCCCGGGGGCGATAACCAGTTTGTTGTCAGCGCTTAAGGGGTGACAGGTTGGGGGGACTTCGTCCATGACTATTTTAGACGTTAGGGCACGCCCTCCCATGATGGCAAGGCTATCGTCCGCTTCAGAATAGGAAAATCCCTTCTGATTTGTATCGATTCTGAGAATCTGATTCATGATGCGTTCCTCTCCTTAAGTAAAACATGATGAAATAATGATTAATTAATCATTGAACCATGAATACCATAGCCGGAACATAGGATAAATGATAAAAAATAAAGATGCCTGTTTTTATAGGGAATATGTTGTGATTTTATGGAATGACAGGTGGTTGTCATTCTGCGGATGACTGGGTGCTCGGTACGACCTCCGGTGTGTGCTCCCGGAATGGTGAGCATGCTCTGGGTAAGTTTTTTGATTGCTGGAATTTTATAATGCACTAAATAGTAAGACAATTCGGAATCTCTGCGGGAGGGGCAGGCACCTTTGAGTGATGCACGGGTATTTCCTGAAGGTGGGTTTGGCCTTTTACTGATCTTGGGGTAAGATGCAGTATATTTGGTATTTTTTCGTAACTATTCAGGCTCTGTTCCCTCTTAAAAACTGGATGCGTGCATCGCTCTGCGGCGAAGGCGAATCTAATTTGGCCTGAGGACCGAGGGGCAACGTGCATTCGCCCCCAGCTTTCGAGGTGTTTTTGCCTATGTTGCCTCGCCAGCGTCCCCGCCGGAGTTATTCCGGTGAAAGTCAAACGCCACCATGTTCTGACTTAGGGCCGGCGCAAAAATAAAATATACAAAAAGCGATGCCTCCGGCGGCAAGGTGAGCCAC
>JABXKT010000306.1 GCA_013619155.1 Desulfobacteraceae bacterium | reverse complement strand
CGAGGGCTCCTTGGAGTGACGCCCTTTATGCTGTTTTGAGAGAACTTTTTTCTACAGAAGAAGCCGATGTGTTCATTAAAATGCCTTATGGCTTATCCATGGATTTTCCCAAAAAAGTAGACACGGTTAAAAGCAAACTGCTGATTTTATAGTTTGATCGACCTGGGCTGGCGTTCGGTATCCCAGTGTAGAATGTTTCCGTTTTCGGTTGTAATAAACTTCAATATATTCAAACACTGCCGGTAAAGTGTCATTACGGCCCTTAAAATGCTCATGATGAATCATCTCAGACTTGATGATGCTGAAAAACGACTCGGCAACCGCATTGTCCCAGCAGTTACCCTTACGGCTCATACTTTGAATAAAGCTATGCTTGTCAAGCATCTGTCTAAAATCGTTGCAAGCATACTGAACCCCGCGATCCGAATGGATAATCAAGCCAGCTCCAGGCTGGCGGCGTTGAATTGCCCGATGCAATGCAGCTTGGACCATCTGACTACCCAGCGAGCTACTCAGTGCCCAGCCAACGACCATTCGCGAAAACAGATCCAGAAAGACAGTCAAATACAGCCAACCACGTTCAGTGGCGATGTAGGTAATATCCGAAACCCACACCGTGTTCGGAGCACTGGCCGAAAAATCGCGCTGCAGAAGGTTTGCTGCAACTGGATACGTATGCTTCGAGTCGGTTGTCGGGCAGTATTTGCGCCGAACTATCGATCTAAGCCCAATTGCCTTCATTCTGCGAGCTACTCGATTCTTACTGACCTGAAAACCATTATCATGCAATTCATCGGTGATCTTCGGGCTGCCATAGCGGCCCTTATGCTTCTTGTAGATCACCTTTATATGAGCATCCAGTCGCCTATTCTCAATCGCACGGCGGCTTTCTGGACGCTTGCGCCATCTGTAGTACCCGCTACGAGACACCAACAGTACTCGGCACATCTCCTCAACACTCCAAAGAGTGCGGTGTTCATCTATGAATCCGAATACCTGTGCGGATCCTCCGAGAAGATGGCCACGGCTTTTTTTAAGATGTCACGCTCCCGTCGAAGTCGCTGGACTTCGCGCTTAAGGTCTCGATTTTCTTGGTCCTGGGGCTTGAGACGCCCCTTGCCAGGGAAGGCGTATTCGCCGTCACTTTTTAGTTGCCGCTTCCATCGACTGATGACCCCTTGGCCAAGGCCAAGATTACGTTCAATCTGGGCTTGTGTGTTACCTGGCTCTGATGCCAATAGCACAGCCTCAATTTTAAACTCTTTATCGTAACGTTTTCCCATAGTGATACACCTCCTGTGGCCTCATACAACTTGGCTGTTCGGTGTGTCTACTATTTTATGGAAAATCCATCGACTTCTAAATTGGAGAAGAGCCAAAAATATAAAGGAGGGATTTTATAATGCCAAAACAAAACGAATCACCCTACGTCTC
>JABXKT010000305.1 GCA_013619155.1 Desulfobacteraceae bacterium | reverse complement strand
TCTTAATTCCCAAGGATACCGCCATCGCCTTCAGCGTTCCCAAGTACGCCCGTTTCATGTACGTCACCTATCCGGCCGACTGGGAATCTCAGTAGGGGCCTTTTTTTAAAGATACCGGATATGACCATGTAAAAAAGGGTGTGGGGGCAAGCGTTCACACCCTTGAAGCTATTTACTTTTTTTTCAGGAGTACTTAAGTCGTGACTCAATTTAAGGGACGCACCCAGATTTGCTACGGCGAGAACGCCATCAACAACCTGGAAAAACTGACGGGGCGTAAGGCCTTTATTGTCACCGATCCCTTTATGGTGAAGATGGGGTTTGTCGATCGCGTAATCAGTGGCCTGGAACGCGCCAATATAGCAAGTAGCGTCTTCGATAAGGTGGAGTCCGATCCGTCCCTTGAAACTGTGCAAAAAGGGACCGTCAAGCTCCTGGCCGACGGTGCCGACCTCGTTATCGCCCTTGGGGGCGGCTCGGCCATGGACGCGGCCAAGGCGATGATGTACTTCGCCTACAAGGCGGACACATCCCGGGGTAAGCCCCAGCTGGTGGTGATACCCACCACCAGCGGTACCGGTTCCGAAGTGACCGCCGTCACCGTGGTAACCGATACCCAGCGGCAGATGAAGATCCCCTTGATCGACGATCTTCTCGTGCCCGATATGGCCGTTTTGGATGCCCGCTTCACGCGCTCGGTGCCCCCGTCGGTGACCGCCACAACGGGTATGGATGTCCTCACCCACGCCCTGGAGGCCTTCGTCTCCACGCCGGCCAACGCCTTTACCGATCTCTACGCGGTGCACGCCATCAAATACGTCTTCCGGTATCTCCTGCGGTGCTACCGCAACGGCGATGATATGGAGGCGCGTCAGAACATGCTTCTGGCCTCCTGCATGGCGGGAATGGCCTTTAACAACAGCGGCCTCGGCGTGGCCCACAGCGTGGCCCACACCCTGGGCGGCCTCTTCCATGTGCCCCACGGCAAGGCCAACGCCGTGCTGCTCCCCTATGTGATTCGTTTCAACAGCTTTGATGTCCGGGATCGTTACCGTACCATCGCCCAGAAACTCGGCCTCCCGAGCGAGACCGTGGAGCAGGGCAATGAGAGCCTCATCGAGGCGGTGCGCTGGCTCAACACCCAGATGGGCATTCCCAATCGAATTCGGGACTTGGGGATCAAGGAAGATGCGTTTCAAAACGCCCTCGAGGTGATGTCTCAACACGCCATGGACGACATGTGTACCAAAACGAACCCGAGACGCCCCTCCCAGAGGGATATCCGCCAGTTGCTTCGTAAGGCGTATTAGGCTGGGGCTTAAGTGAGCAAAAAAGCACCAGCCTTTTATGGTTAAAGTAACCAGAAAAAGGGCCTCCGGCGGCCAGGAGATAAATCCCCTGGACCCCACGTGTGTGACAGTAACGGACCCTTGGTCC
>JABXKT010000166.1 GCA_013619155.1 Desulfobacteraceae bacterium | reverse complement strand
TTGTTAAACATGGAGAAAATAGACAGGGCTTCTCATGGCGGATGGGGTGGGGATATTTGCCATGTGGAAAAAAAGCTGACAGGGGAGGCGTCGGCCCCCACGATGATGCCATACTTTGCCACAGGCGCCGTCCGTGGCCGCCGGAGGCTTTTTGGGGACTGACCAGTGATCTGCTTTTTTTAAAATGTATCCGCTTTAAGCGGGCGCTCCGTCTTATTCTCGGATTTTTTTCTGGCCTTTTTCAGGCTCTGCGGTATCCCGGTCCTTTTTCTCTATACCGTCCGGGTACGTTGTGTGGCATTTGTATTGCATAAACCCATGATACCTTAAGGACATCGGATCGGATTTTATTCGGAGGGTTTATGTTCTTCTCGACTCGTGCCAGACTCATCTTTAGTTTTTTAAGCGTTGCCCTCCTTGTGGGGGCCGTGTCGCTGATTGTCGGCTGGCAACTCCTCTACGGCTCTGTGTTAAACGAGGCCCACAATCGGGTGAGCCAGGATCTCAATGTGGCGCGGGTCATCTACGATGACCGGGTGACGGCCATGGAGATATCCTTAGAGACCACGGCCCGGGGCGCCGATTTCACCACCGCCATGGCGACCCGCCACCGGGGTGTGCTGCAAGCCCGTCTGGCATATATCTCCCGGCGGTGGGGCCTCGACTTTGCCGGGATTCTTCTGGCCGACGGGACGGTGCTCTCGGGTATGGGGCCGGGAGGCGAGCCCTTGCCCCTCACCAGGGGGACCATGCCCATTGCCGAGGCGGCATGGAAGGCGCGCCGGACGGTCTCCGGCACCGTGGTTCTGGAAGGGGCGCTCCTCGAGGCGGCCTATCCCGATCTGGCCGAGAGGGCCCGTATCCTCATCCGCCCGGACACGGACGCTCCCCCCGGGCCTCCGGCCGAGGAGAGGGCGGGGCTGGCCATGGCATCGGCGGTTCCCATTATGGATGGGGGGCGGCTCATGGGCATCCTCTACGGGGGCATGCTCCTCAACCATGATTCATCCATCGTCGATAAGATTGGGGGCACGGTCTTCCGCAATGAGGTGTACCGGGGAAATCCCATGGGGACGGTGACCATCTTCTTTAATAACCTTCGCATCGCCACCAACGTTCTCGAAGCGGACGGGCAGCGCGCCATCGGCACCGAGGCCTCGGACGAGGTGACACAGCGGGTACTCCGCGAGGGGAAAAAATGGACCGACCGGGCCTTTGTGGTCCACGACTGGTATATCACCGCCTATGAGCCCATCACCGATATTCATGGACGCCGGGTGGGGATGCTCTACGTGGGGGTCCTGGAGGCCAAGTACCGGGATGTCCGGGAAAATGCCCTCTGGGTGTTTGCCCTCATCACCCTGGCCGGAATCTTTTTCGCCATCGTCCTGGGCTGTGTTCTGGCGGGCCGGATCATGCACCCGGTGAATCAGCTGATCCAGGCCAGCATGGAGATCTCCACGGGCAATCTCTACCCGGATATCGGGCCGATCTGCCAAAGCGATATCGGCCTGCTCCAAAAAGAGTTCAAGAATATGACCGAGGCCATTATTCGTCGCGATCAGGCGCATCAGGAGGAGAGCGAGAAACGACTCATCCAGTCTGAGAAGCAGGCGAGCATCGGAAACCTGGCCGCCGGTGTGGCCCATGAGATTAATAACCCCTTAACCCCCGTCCTCACCTTTACCCACCTTCTCCTGCGTCGCACGGATCTTCCCGAAGGGGTGCGTCAGGATCTCGAAACCATCGCCGTCCAGACCGAGCGGGTCCGAAAGATCGTGAAGGGGCTCCTGGATTTTTCACGGCAGAGCCGCCTCGATATGGATGCCCTGGCTCCCGGTGTGCTCTTAGAAGAGTGCATCGGTCTCATGGAGAATCAGGCGCTGATCCGCGGTGTGACCCTGGATTATAATCCCGAACCGCCCCTGCCCGTGTTGCGCATCGACCGCAATCAAATTCAGAGTGTGATGGTTAATATCCTTTTAAATGCCCTGGACGCCACGGAATCTGGGGGGAAGATCGAGATTGTATCACGGGCACGGAATCGCGATGGCGTCCGTGGGGTGGCCATCTCGGTACGGGATACGGGCGTCGGCATCGCCCCGGAGCATATGGACAAACTCTTCGACCCCTTTTTTACCACCAAGGAGGTGGGCAAGGGGACCGGGCTGGGCCTCGCCGTCTCGGCAGGCATCATCGAACGTCATGGGGGGGATATTGCCGTGGAGAGTCAGCCGGGCCAGGGCAGCTGTTTCACCCTCTGGCTCCCCTGTGACCGGGAGGGGTAGGGGAGGAGACGCAGACCCCATGGGCCCTCCACGAAGATGAAGACGGGTGGCTCACACCCATACCGGTGGGGATTGTGGCTGTAGGGTGCATTCCATGCACCAGAACCGAGGCCTTACGATGCCAAGATGGATGGGAGAATAAAGGCCCCCATCAAAATGGTGCACGATAGGGCTCCTTAGGAAAGGAGCTGCAAATCTCATTGGCCTTCCACGAAGATGAAGACGGGTGGACCAAACTTATACCGGTGGTGATTGTGGCTGTAGGGTGCATTCCATGCACCAGAACCGGGGCCTTACGATGCCAAGATGGATGGGAGAGTAAAGGCCCCCATTTAAAATCTGCCCCCGGCGCTTTTTTGACATCGACCGGGGCGACCCCAGGGCGCGGGGTGAGATCATCCACCTCCTGGGGTCCAGGGGATCATCCCCTGGCTGCCGGAGGCATCACTGAATCGTTACCTTATATATAAAGGAGCACACCGTGACATGGGGAAGAGGAGAGATGAAGATACTGATTGTCGATGATGATGCAAGTGTTCTTGAGAGCTGTCGGCGTATCTTAGAATCCGAAGGGGCGGACGTCTCTCTGGCCCGGGATGTGCCCACGGCCCGGATCGTGCTGGAGGGGCAAGGGCCCTTCGACCTGATTTTAAGCGATATAAAAATGCCCGAAAACGATGGATTTGAGCTGCTTCGTCTGGTGCGGACGGCCTTTGCCGGGACGGCTGTTCTTATGATGACGGGGTATCTGATACCGGAGGTGATGGAAAAGGGGCGTCAGAAGGGGGCCGATGGCTTTATCGCCAAGCCCTTTACCCCGGAAGAGCTCCTCAAATCGGTGCAGGCGGTTCTTTTTTAAATGGTCGGGTAGATGAAGAGCAAAAGGAGGGAGTGATGAGTGAACGCATGCTGGTAATCGACGATGACGCCTCGGTGCTGATATCGTGTGAGGCCATTTTTAAGGGACATGGATTTGAGGTGGATACCACCCAGAGTCCGGCCGAAGGGCTGGAGATGAGCACACAAAATAGCTATGGGGTGATCTTGTGTGACTGGAAGATGCCGGGATTCGACGGACTGGATGTGATCTCCGAACTGGAGGTGCGGGCCCCAGACTCGGCGGTGGTGATGTTTAGCGGCTACCCATCCGTGGACCGGGCCACCGAGGCGATGAAACGGGGGGCCATGGATTTTCTTCCCAAGCCCTTTACCCCCGATGAGATCACCGATGTGGTGAATAAGGCCCTGGGCCGCAAGCTCAAAGAGGAGAAGAAGGCGTTCACCCGATTTGAGACGATGTGGGGCTCATTTCCCGTGCCCAACATGGATGATAAGGGCCCCCAGACCATTGCCGAGACCGTAGCCACCACCGTGGGTGTGGCCAAGGCCAACTCGCCATGGGTCTCTCTTTTTGTCCTGGGGGTTCTGGCCGGTGCCTATATCGGTTTTGGTGGCCTCTTCTCTGCATCTGTCACCTTCGATCTCTCTCCGATTCTGGGGGTGGGGATGAAAAAACTCATTGCCGGGGCCGCTTTTAGTCTCGGGCTGATGCTGGTGGTGATCGCCGGTGCCGAGCTCTTTACGGGCAACAGCCTCATGGTCTCCAGTGTCATGATCGGCGAAGTCACCTGGCAGCGGGTTCTGGCCAAGTGGTGTGTGGTCTATCTTGCCAATTTTGTGGGCTCCCTTATTCTGGCCTTTCTCTTCTACTCGTCGGGATTATGGAAAGCCGGGGGAGGGCTCCTGGGGGAGACGGCGGTTCGTGTGGCCCATGCCAAGGTGCATCTGGGGTGGTGGGAGGCCTTTAGCCGGGCCGTGGGGTGCAACTGGCTGGTCTGCCTGGCCGTGTGGATGGCCCTGGCCTCCCGCCAGGTGATTGGAAAAGTATTCGCTATCTTTTTCCCCATCACCGCCTTTGTGGCCATCGGCTTCGAGCACTGTGTCGCCAATATGTACTTCATACCCACCGGTATTTTTTTGAACCAATGGGCCGGCATCGCCCCGGCCGGATACGATATGGAGACCCTGACCTGGACGGCCTTCTTTATCCACAACCTGATCCCCGTGACCCTCGGAAATACCATCGGCGGAGTCGTCTTCGTGGGGCTGGGGTATTGGGGGGCGTATCTGAGGCCCGCGAAAGACTAAATGCCTGCTATGGTTAAAGTTACCAGAAAAAGGGCCTCCGGCGGCGAGGGTGGCGACGCCACGTGAGGCAAAAACACCTCGAAAGCAAGTGACCGCTGTGCCTTGTCCCTCGTTCCTCGGGACAAGGAACAGCGGTATTCTTATGGAATTCGTTTGTCTGTTTTTTGCCTGAGCCCTTATTGGCCTGTGAATATGATCACTTTTAATATGCCTGTCGTGGAGGATGGTAGCGAGTTTTTAGGGGCTTTTGTCGATGTGAAAAAGCATGTCCAAATGGACGTGCTTTTTGTATTTTAAAAAGTATATTTTGGTGTTATGCTATTTATAAACTAATTTTTTAAAAAATTGTATTTAAGTTTTACCCTTTAATTATAGAGGTATATCTTTCATGAAGATCCCCACTTCTCCTCCTGATATTAATAAAAATATTGAACAGCTTATGAAGGCTTTTGATAAAGATGGGATGATGCGAATCATCATGGCCGTAGGCCCCGTCGATTCAAAGGGGCGTTATCTTCATTGGGATCAGTTGCGTCACAAACAGGCGCCTTTGGATCTGAGTCATCTAGAGTGGTGGTTAGGGACGAAGATGGCCAGGGGAAGTGGTCGCTCTACAACGGATCTTCATAGTAAGGGTAAAGAGCCCTTTGTGTTTAATACACCCAAAAAGTTACTGGAGTCTTTGCATTGGCTTGATCGAAACACGTCGGGGACTATTTCTGCAGATCAGCAGGTAATGGATCCCCACACGCGTAACACGTACCTGATTAAATCTCTTGTTGAAGAGGCGATCAGCTCGAGTCAGCTGGAAGGGGCCTCCACTACCTACAACGTGGCGAAGGATATGATTCGTCAGGAGAGGCCGCCCAGAGACAAAAGCGAACAGATGATTTTAAATAATTATCATGCCATGCAGTTTATCAGAGATGTCAAGCATGACCCCTTAACCCCGGAAGTGATCTGCGAACTGCACAAGCTCTTGACAGAAGATACCCTGGATGATCCTTCAAAGGCCGGAGAGTATAGAGGTGCCGATGATAATGTGAAGGTGGTGGATGAGAGCCGGCACATCACTCTCCACTCGCCTCCAGATGACACTGAACTCAAGAGTCGTATGAAAGCCCTCTGTGATTTTGCCAACAAAAGAGATGGCGAGTTTATTCATCCCGTGATTCGTGGGATTATCGTACATTTTATGCTGGCCTACGACCACCCCTTCGTGGATGGAAATGGCCGAACGGCACGGGCTCTCTTCTACTGGGTGATGGCGAATCAGGGTTATTGGCTGATGGAGTTTATCTCCATATCGCGCATCATTAAAAAAGCGCCCGTTCAGTATGGAAGGGCTTTTCTCTATACAGAAACGGACGACAACGACCTGACGTATTTTATATTCCATCAGGTGGATACCATTGTCGAGGCGGTGAAGGAACTTCACCGTTATCTGGAGACCAAGATGCGTGGGGTGGAAGAGGCTGAAAATCTTCTTCAGAATAATGATCGTTTGAAGAGCACCCTTAATTTCAGGCAACTTCATCTTCTAAAGCATGCGTTGAAACATCCACGGTTTATCTACAAGATAGTGGAACACCAGAACTCCCATGGCGTTACCTACGAAACGGCGAGGAAGGATCTCCTCCAGATGTCCGATAAGTTAGGACTCCTCACCAAGCTGAAAGAGGGGCGCTCTTTTATCTTCATCTCTCCTTCGGATTTGAACGAGAGGCTTGCGAAGCGGTAAGGGGTGATGGCTAAGAGATAGGTGGCGGTTTAAAATTGTGGGAATGAAGGCCCCGGCAAACGTCGGGGCTTTTTTTGTTTTGGCGTATTACTGTTGAGGGATTGGTGAGTATGGGTGTATGGTTTTGGGACCATGTCCTTGGTGTGAGAGTTTCAAACCATAAATAGATATTTGATAGGGCCGGTGTGAATGGGTTTTGAAATAGGAAGATGGTCAATATCAAGACGCACCCCCTTCTTTTTGGTGGAGAATAGAATGGAGACCCAAGAGCTCAATAAAGATGAAAATGATAAGCTTGATCGCAAAAATGAGATCAGTTTTCTTATAGTAAATAGGGACCATGTTCTCTATGCATTGAAATGCCGCTGAATATATGAGACTCTTGTGTAGGCGTTCAACACGCCTTTATAAAAAAGAAAAACCTATCTTTAAGCCTCGCACATATCATCGATGAAAGACATGAAAAATCTGGCCACTATTCCTCTTCTCTGAAAATCGATATTTTATCAGATGAGGAAAGGGGTCGCATCTTGACATTTGACACAACCCCTTCTCTCTCTCAGTGGATAAATTTACGCACAGGCGTTGTCTTTGAAAGGGCAATATGAATGCAATGAGTTGAGATCTATGTGTCAAATGTGTAGGTGACCCTTTCTTACTTGAAAAATATTGGACGAATCATAGAAGCCTTACAAGGCTCTAAACTCGGAGTCGTTTCTGTATGCCAATCACTTTTGCTTTCAGGCCTGTGTCGCCTTGCGCCGCCTGGCCCGTTAGCTCTACGTTATGGCTATTGTTAAATAAGGAGTTAGTATGTTTGAATTAAGACCTTCGAATCAAGATATTGAGTTTGACCCGACGTTGGGTACATCAAGGAGAATGGCAACAAATACTACACCAAAAAATGGTGATACAGTCATAGTTAAGTATAGAGAATATGAACTCGAAATAACAAACATTACATGCAACTCAGGTGGCTTTTTTTATGGAAAGCTTGGTGAAATTATAAATAGCAATACGGAAGAAAGTTCCTTTGAATTTGGGGCTCCTTTGAATATTTCGTGTGGCAAAACAATAGAATTTTCCGAAAACAATATTTTCCGCCTCGGTCGCAAATCATAATAAGTCACTGATGTATAAAAGGGGTCGCGTCTATACATTTGATATAGCTCCTTCTTTTAGTTTCGATAACCTAAAATTGACCCCCTAAAGGGCAAAACGATAATCGAAAATTGACCCACCCCAAACTCCCTACTGTAAGGTTCATGAAACAGGGGCCATGTTCTCTATGCTTGAAATGCCGCTGAAGATATGAGACTTTTGTGTAGGCGTTTAACACGCCTTTATAAAAAAGAAAAACCCACCTTTAAGCCTCACACATATCATCGATGAAAGACCCAAGAGGAGGATGTCATGCCCCGTATTCCCCGTAT
>JABXKT010000165.1:7722-10533 GCA_013619155.1 Desulfobacteraceae bacterium | reverse complement strand
GTAATACCGGTCACCCGCATGGTCTTCATCAACCCACCCAGGGCATCGATGGTCCGCGTCCCCGTTTTTTGAATCACAATCCCCGCCCCCATAAAGAGCAAGGATTTAAAGATGGAGTGATTCAATACGTGAAAGAGGCTGCCCGAAAAACCCAGAATCGCCATGGTGGTGTTGCCCGATGAGACGCCAATCATACCGATCCCCATCCCCATGAGGATAATGCCAATATTTTCCATACTGGAAAAGGCAAGAAGGCGTTTAAAATCTTGCTGCCCCAGGGCGTAGGCCACTCCCAATATTCCCGATGCCATACCGGCAAGAAGAACAATTTCCCCAAAGACGGGGGTGTGCAAGTCTATGTGGGTATACATACGCAATATACCGTAAATACCTGTCTTAATCATGACACCGGACATCACGGCCGATATATGACTCGGAGCGGCCGGGTGGGCATGGGGCAACCAGATATGAAAGGGAAACACCCCCGACTTGGAGCCAAATCCGATTAAAAAGAGGATAAGAACCAGGAGTTTGGCCGAATCAGGAAGGCTGCTGGCCATGCCAAAGTCGAAGCTGCCTGTATACGAGAAGATGACACCAAAGGCGGCAAAGAGAAACATGACCCCCACATGGGAGAAGACAAGGTAGAGATACCCGGCCTTTCTATTTTCAAGCTGCTGATAATTATAAATAACCAGAAAAAAAGAGGAGAGCGACATGATCTCCCAGGAGAGGAGAAAGGTGACCATATTATCTGAGGTGACCACCAGTGCCATGGCGACGATAAGAAGACTAAAAAACAGATAACTTACAGCCGTACCCAAAGATCTCTGAGGCTTATTCATATAATGAAAACTATAGATAGTCGCAACCATAGAAATAGCAAAGATCGGGATGAGAAAAAAGGCAGACAAAGCATCTATTCTAAAGGAGAGAGAAAATACATGAAGATAATTAACGGAGGCGATATATTCACCGGAATAGATCAATTTAAGTAACGAATCCACGCCTCCAATGAGACAACCACCACCAATCATAAGACAAGTCAATATCTTCATCTGATGAAACCTGTGGTACAAGGTCAGGGCAATGATCCCCCCAAAAAAAATAATCATTATGGCTACAAAAAATAAATCCATCAAATCTCCTTTAACCCTAAACATATACTGGAACCAAATAATAAAGCTTCACCAAATATTTAAGTCAAACGGCGGTAAGATACTTTTTTTTTGCAATGAGATACCACCCACCACCTCTGCATCTAATAATATTAATTTGCCAAAGTATTACAAAAGAACAACATAAGTCAATATAGTATTTTAGAGACATATTGTTTTTTCATAAGCCGAATAAAGGATATCTAATATCTCGCATTAAATCGACGATAAATTGACTTAATATATTATATTATCTAAAAAAAAGATGACTAAATGATATCGGCGTTTACCCTTAATATTATTGACAAATAAAACTCGGTAAGATAATAGACAAACTATACTATCGTCCTAGTTTATAAGGGTTTTTAATTATTAACTGTTCTAGGAACTTTCTCTTTGAAAATTCCGTAAAAAATACACTTTTTTTCATTTCACTACTCTTGATAGCCGACAATAAAGAGAAACAAGCCCTATTGATACACGTCATATAAGTAGTTGATCGACACAGCGCGGGACCGGGCTGTAAAGCCGATGATTTCAATACCCAAATATCTCGCCAACGGATCATTCTTGCCGAAGACAAATTCAGCTGTTTTTTTTATAACGCAATGCATCCATAAGGCAGTGACATCATGAAACAGATCGAAAAATTAGTGGATCGCGTCATCACCAGAGCCAATATCAACTTAAAAAAATTTGATTTTGACGTGACCCCATACTCCAAGGCTATCATCCCCTTAAGCAACGACCAGATGACCACACTCAACGCCTTTTACGGTATCTCATCCCACTATCCGATTCACTTTAACTTCACATCGTCCAACCTTCCCGGAAGCTCCTTTCTCGGGAAATGCACGGTGGATCACTCCTTATTATACATGACCGATGTAAGGGGCGATGAGTTAAAGAAAAAGGGAGAAGTCTTCAATTTTCAAAACATTGACATCCCCATTGATAATGACGAAGTCATCAAGATCCGTGACAGCTTTCTCATGAAGACCCTTATACACAACTCATCCCACAACCCAGAAGCACCGGAAGAGTTTGTCATCCGAAATACAGTATCGGGGTTTTATGCCAATATCCACGGCTCCACCGTGGGGGGATGCTACCTGGCCCCCTTCTCCACCGTGGACAGAACCACCCTGCACGCCTCAATCATTGGGGTCTTCTCCTATGTTCAGGTGGGTGTCTTGTTTGACAGCCACATTGCCGATGGAACCATATGGCTCAAGAACGAGGATTTCGAATTCAAATACACCTATCCCCCCGATCTCCTAAAAAAATATATCAAAAACAATTCCGGAGAGCGCCCCACCGGCATCCTCATGGAGTTTGCGGAACGGCGTAAAAGTATTTTTCAAAAACACTTCAACCTGCCGGGAGCCCCCCTTCCCGCCACCGGAGGCGACACCTCTCTCAACCCGTATGCCTGCGTCTCCGTAGACACCGACCTGGCCACCACGGCCCGGATCTCCCAGCGCTGCTATGTTGAAAATGCCTGGCTGGGTCCCGGCACGAGAATCCAGGAGAACTCCTATGTCATCAATTCCCACCTCGAAAAAGACAATATCACCCAGCATGGTTCAAAAATAATCGATGCCTGGCTGGGCGAAAAGGTATCGGTGGGATTCAACTCCTTTCTCCGGGGAAA
>JABXKT010000165.1:0-7646 GCA_013619155.1 Desulfobacteraceae bacterium | reverse complement strand
AATCTTGTGTTCAAAGGCGATGGACGGGCACTCATTCAGGCATATCAACATCGGATGGATAGTGCCCTGAAAGCCGGCATGCCCCTTCCGAATGAGACAAAGCCCCAAAACGACCGCCAGCAGGGAGTACCGGAGATCTCCTACAACACCATCCAACCGTATCGCAGCGGAAAAAACAAAGGACTCTACCCCTCCATAGACATCCGGCCGTAAGACCCCAGGGCAGCGATGAGGGGCCCCACGGCCCCTCCGTGCCTATTTCTCTATATAAAAAAGACGCCTACCCCATCAATCTCCCCCTCGCCACGAATCTTTCCGTCCCCCCTCACCCCACAATTTTCAGCCACAAACAACGGCATGGATTGACTAAAATACGTCTTTGGATTAAAAAAGATTTCTTGCACCGATTTTTTGTCTTCAAAAAAATGGCGCGAACCGCTGAAAACAGCTCATATGAAGGCATATGACCGCTCAGGAACGCCAAATCGTTGCATTTTTTTTAAAGGGATAAACAAAGGATCATCTCGGGTGGCGACATCCTCTTTTAGGCAGGTATGAATATGAGTTATACAGCAGAACACGAGGGAGCAAAACATGCCCCCACCAGAAAATCATCGCTCACCCAAGGCCTTCTCGCTATCTGGCCCATCTGTGTGGGGTATATCCCCCTGGGGCTGGCCATGGGGGTGCTGGGAGAAAAGGCCGGGCTCTCTCCCCTTCAGGTGGGGTTCATGTCCCTATGCGTCTTTGCCGGCAGCGGACAGTTTATCGCCGTCTCCATGATCGCCTCCGGGGCCTCCATCGCCGCCATTGTCTTCACCACCTTCATCGTCAACTTACGCCACCTCCTCATGAGCTCCTCCCTTGCCGTACACTATCAAGGGGTCTGCAGGAAAAAGATCAGCGTCCTCAGCTACGGCATCGTCGATGAGACCTTTGCCGTCAACTTAAACCAGTTAAAAAAAGGGCCCTGGGATATCAACAAGGCCATCGTGGCAAGCTATGCCGCCTTCTTCTCCTGGGTAATCAGCACCACCTTAGGATGCTACTCTGGACGCTTTATTCCAGAAAACGCCTTTGGCCTCGACTACGCCCTCACCGCCATGTTCATCACCCTTCTGATCTTTCAGCTCAACGGATCGATCTTTGCTATCACGGCCATCATAGCCGGGGTTAGTGCCGTGGCCCTCTCCCTTGTCCTCCCCGGCAACGCCTATATCATCATCGCCACCCTCTTTGCCGCCACCGCCGGGGTAATCATCAAAAAATGGAGACAGCCCCTTGGAAACCACTAGTTTTATTATCCTCGTTCTCGGCATGGGTCTCGTCTCCTTTATCCCCCGATGGGTCCCCCTCTTCTTTCTCTCCAAGAGGGAGCTCCCCCCCTTGCTCATCGAGTGGTTAGAGCTCATCCCCGTGGCCATCTTAAGCGCCCTTCTCCTCCCCGCCCTCGTCACCACGGGCACCCCCAGAGTCTTTAACCCCCTCTCCATCGAGATGCTCATCGCCATCCCCACCTTTGTCTTTGCCTGGTTCACGAAATCATTGGGGGGCACTCTGGTGGTGGGCATGCTGCTCTACTGGGGCGCGGGGTATGTGATCTAAAAAAGGGCCTTCTATGGCTAACGTGGGTTTAAAAACTGAGCCTCCGGCGTCCAGGGGATAAATCCCCTGGACGCCAAATGAGTACCCATGACGGGCCTTTGGCCCGTCATGGGTACTATTAAATCCCGTGTGGCAAACCCAATCTTTTAACATAGGCAAAAGGTTGGCTCCCAGTAGAGCCAACCGAAACGAAGCCTTCACTGCACGGCCTTCCATAGCTAAAACAACCAAAAAACATGCCTTCAGCAGCCGGGCGTATTGATTTAATGGGGCAAACGCCTATTTTAGCCGTTTGCACTCCAATACATGACTGTCACCACCCTAATGCCTTAAGACTCTGGCAAGAAAATAAACAGACGAATTTCATAAGAATACCGCTGTGATTTGTCCCGAGGAACGAGGGGCAAAGCGCAGCGGTCACTTGCTTTCGAGGTGGCTCACCTCGCCGCCGGAGGCTCTTTTCTATCATTCACCCCAACGGTGCCCCTTTTTGGCCACCCAGTTGACGATACCTCGGGCAATGCACCAAATGATCATTCACCATACCCACAGACTGCATCAGGGCGTAACAGATGGTGGAGCCCACGAAGGTGAAGCCCAGCCCCTTAAGGGACTTCGCCATGGCATCGGACTGGGGGGTATGGGCGGGCACCTCCACTGGCGTGGCAAAGCCGTTGTCCAGGGTTTTTCCACCTGTGAAGCCCCAGAGAAACTCGGAAAAACACCCCCCAGCCGCCTCATAGGCGAGAAAGGCCCGGGCATTTTTCACCGCCCCCCTGACCTTCAACTTATTTCGGATAATACCCGGATCCATAAGAAGCGAGCAAATCTTCGCCTCATCATAGGCGGCGATCGCCTCCGGAGAGAGGCCGTCCATTACCTCAAGATAATGGGCCCGCTTCTTTAGGACCGTAATCCACGAGAGCCCCGCCTGAAATCCTTCGAGAAGCAACATCCCAAATAGCGCCCGGCTGTCGCGCTGGGGCACCCCCCACTCCTCATCATGGTAAGCCACGTAGATAGGGACATCCCCACACCACGGGCATCGCGTCTCATCACTCATCATGCAATCCAATACTCCAACGAACGATCACTATTTTAGCTCAAAAAAGGCCTCCGGCGGCCAGGGAATAAATCCCCTGGACCCCAAATTAGTGGCCATGACGGGCCAAAGGCCCGTCATGGCCACTATAAAGATCTGTTTGGCAACCTTTTACAAAAGGTTGGCCCCCGGCAGGGCCGCCGGAGGCACCATAAAATATTTACCCGAGAAGCGCCTCTCACCCCTCTCCGCTCTCCAAAGCTGCCATCAAGAGGGGCAACAGTTTGCGATTGGCGGCGGGAAGGGCCAGGGCATCGAGGGCTTCCGGGGTGACCCAGGCCGTGGGCTGCCCATTTTTCGGGGTGATGCCCCCCTCGGTCATGGTGGCCAGATAGAGATGAATCGCCACCTTAAAGTGGGAGTAGGCGTGGGTGAGTGCCCCCACCTGAATTCCCACTTGGGGCGTGATGCCCAATTCGTCAAAAAGGGTGCGCTTAAGGGCCATATGATGGGTCTCCCCGTCACGGAGCCGCCCCCCCGGAAACTCCCACATACCGGCGAGATGACCCGCATCCGGACGTTTTTGAACGAGGAGCCGCCCCTTTTCCACCACCACGGCCAGGGCCACGGGATACACGGGTACCCTCTTCTTGACCCCGCGCACAGGAAAGTGCTCCTGGCGGCCAAGGATTCGGGCCGCGCATAGGGGATGAAACGGGCAGCGGGGGCACTGGGGTCGCCTCGGCGTACAGACCATCGCCCCGAGCTCCATCATGGCCTGATTAAAGTCCCCCGGCCGGTCAGAGGGGATGGCCGCATCCACGGCCCGTTGAATGGCCCGTCTCACCGGCGCACGGGTCACCTCCGTCTCCATGGCAAAGAGGCGGGTCACCACCCGGTTCACATTGCCATCCACGGCGGCCAGGCAGTGCCCGAAGGCGATGCTCTGAACCGCCGCGCAGATATATGGTCCCACACCGGGCAGAGCCAAAAAGAGGTCCGGGGTCTCGGGAATCCGGCCCCCGTACTCGTCTCTCACCCGGCGCATCGCCGCCAACAAATTGTGGCATCGATTATAGTACCCCAGCCCTTCCCACATCTTTAGCACCCCATCCCCGGGCGCATCGGCCAGGGCCTTGGCAGTGGGAAAGGCCCGTATAAACCGATGATAATAGGGGATCATCGTGGCCACCTGGGTCTGCTGAAGCATCACCTCAGAGAGCCAGATACGATAGGGATCCCGGCTCTCCCGCCAGGGCAAAATCCGCCCATGGATGTCGTACCATTCAAGGAGCCGGGCCGCGCTAAGGATCTCTGTCATAAGGCTTAAGAGGCCTCCAAGGGCAGATAAGCCGGCTTCCAGACCATATGATCGATGGCCTCGTCCACACGGGCCGAATCCATCTGGTGATCGAAGGTACTGAAGGCACATTTTTGGGCGACACCATCACGAATGGCCGCGCGAGCCACGGCTTTAGCCACCTTCAAGGTCACCTCATGGAGCCGATCCACGGCCGGGAAGAGGACGCCACGTTTCAACTCCTCTTCGCTCATGCATCCGGCGGCGGCGTGGGCGGCGGCGGTGAAGAAGCTGGGACGCACCGCGGTGGCGCCAGAGGCGATCACCCCTAAGCCCACACCGGGAAAGATGAAGACGTTATTGCACTGCCCGATGCGGTATTCACTGCCCCTATGAATCACGGGCGCAAAGGGACTACCCGTGGCCACCAGAGCCTTGCCGTCACTCCATGCGTAAATATCCGAGGGCGTGGCCTCGGCATTCACTGTGGGGTTACTCAAAGGGAGTATCATGGGGCGAGGCGTGTTGGCCATCATCTTGGTCACCACGCCTTGAGTGAAGGCTCCTTGCTGCCCGGAGGTTCCGATGAGAACGGTGACCCCGGCCTTTTCGATGACATTCTCGAGGGAGCCGTCCATAGTGCCCTCATACCATGCAAGGGAGGCGGGATCCTTGGCAAATTTCTCCTTGTACGGGTCGAGACGGCGATCAGTGGTGACGAGTCCGCGGGAGTCCAGGGTATAGATACGGGCACGCGCCGCATCTACAGCCATCCCCCCTTCGGTGAGGGCCGCCTCGATCTGTTCGGCAATGCCCATGCCACCGGCGCCAGCACCGTGAATCAGGTAGACCTGAGCTTCGAGCCTCTCCGCCTTGATCTTCATGGCGGCCAGGATACCGGCCAGGGCCACGGATCCGGTGCCCTGAATATCGTCGTTAAAACTGATCATCTCGTCTACATAGGTATCACGAATGGTAAAGGCATTTTGCTTGGAGAAATCTTCCCACTGACAGATGGCTTTGGGAAACACCGTCTTAAAGGCTTTGGAAAATTTTTCCACAAACTCTAAATAGGCATCTCCGGTGAGGCGCCTATGGTGCCATCCGATATATTTGGGATCGCTCAGGAGCTTTTCGTTGTCGGTGCCCACATCCAGAGAGATGGGCAGGCAGTGCCAGGGAGCGATACCGGCTCCCTGGGTGTAGAGCATGAGCTTGCCGAGGCAGATGGCCTGCCCGCCGGCCCCCTGATCGCCGATACCGAGAATCCCCTGGTTATCGGTTACCACGGCCACACGAATGTCTCCCCGTTCGTAACGTCTCAGAATCTTTTCGGCGTTATCGATGTTACCGGGATAGAAATGAAGGCCATTGCCCTGACGAAACATGGCGGAAAAATGCTGGCACACCAGCCCCACGGTGGGGGTATAGACGATGGACATATAGCCGGTGATATCACTTGCGAGAAGCGCATGGGCCAGGGTGGCATTGCGGTCGAAGAGAGAGCGAATATAGATAAACTTCTCAAAATCACTCCCCTTGCCGGCAATGATCTCCTGGGCATTTAAGACCTGCCGGGAGAGACTCTTCACCTCCGGAGGAATCAACCCGCTGATCTCAAATGTCTCACGCTCCTCCTCGGAGAAGGCGACCCCCTTGTTCGTGTAGTTGTGAAACAAGACTGCGTTGCCCTTGGCGCTGACCTTCAGAGCTTTGGTATTGCCGTATTCATCAAACTGCAAATCATAGATACCCATGTTTCATCTATCCCCTTCATCAAAAGAAAGCCGAAGCGCTGTCTCCACGGCCCCGATAAAAAAAAGCAGCCCCGCCGTATAAGGTCCCCGTGGAAGGGGCCCCTTTATGTGTAAGGAATGCTCTCTTATATCTTCACCGGTGACTTTTTTACAAAATTATCAAAGACATCCTTCGACAAGAAGGCAAGAAAAGATAAGAACCCATCACTTCTTCCCCTTGCCATTTTTATAGTATTGACAATGCTATATCATGTTAAAGACGTGTTGGACAGCCTGCCATGAGAAGAGAATATTTTGACTCATCGATCAATATATAAATTACTTTCAGTTATTTAAAAAATGCTTTCAGGAATTCTCGGTTCATATATGAAATATGAGCAATAGATATTCCCTTGGGACAGGCCGCCTCACACTCCCGTTCGTTGCCGCAATTGCCAAACCCCAGTTCCGACATACAGGCCACCATGGAGGTCACCCGCCCCTGGGCCTCCGGCTCTCCCTGGGGGAGTCGGGCCAGATGGGAGACCTTGGCACTGGTGAAGAGCATGGCCGATCCATTGGGACAGGCGGCCACGCAGGCCCCACACCCGATGCAGGCCGCGGCGTCCATGGCCCCTTCGGCCCGCTCCTGGGCAATGGCCACAGAGTTGGCATCCGGGGCCCCTCCGGTATTCACCGAGACATACCCCCCCGCCTGAATGATGGTATCCAGAGCGCCCCGGTCCACCACCAGGTCCTTAATCAAGGGAAAAGCCCGGGATCGCCAGGGCTCGATCACCACCACATCGCCCCCTTTAAAATGGCGCATATGGAGCTGGCACAAGCTCGTCTCCTTCTCAGGGCCATGGGCATGGCCGTTCACCACGGCACCACAGGCACCACATATCCCTTCCCGGCAATCATGATCGAAGGCCACGGGCTCCTCACCGGCACGGGTCAGCCGCTCATTTAAGATATCCAGCATCTCCAAAAAGGAGGCGTCGGTGGAGATATCCGTCACCTCGTGGGTCTCTAAGGTCCCCTTGAGATGGGGTCCATCCTGCCTCCATATCTTCAAGGTCAAATCGATGGTTGGGCTCATTTGTAACTCCTTTGGCTCACCGTGACATTTTCAAACGTGAGAGGCTCTACCACCTGTTCGGCAGTAGCCTCTTCTCCGGTATACCGCCAGGCCGAGACATGGGAAAAGTGGGCATCATCGCGCAGGGCCTCATGGTCATCGGTGCGAAAATCCACATTGTAGTGACTGCCACACGACTCCTGACGCGCCCGGGCATCGGCAATCATCACCTTGGAAAAGTCCAAAAAATCACCCACCCGCATGGCCTTTTCCAGGCCTTGATTAAAGGTATCGGCCCTGCCCCCTACGATCAGATCCTCACCAAAGACAGTCGCCAGGGCCTCCACCTGGGCTCGGGCAGAATCGAGGCCCGCATTGCTCCGGGCCATACCACAATGCTCCCAGACGATACGCCCCAGCTCACGATGAATATCATCACAGGTACGCCTGCCGGTGGTGTGTAAAAAAGCGTGAATACGTTTTTCGGCAACGGCTTCTGCATCGGCAAAGCTCGCAGAGGATGCCCGGTGAGCCCCCTGGGGACGATCCGCCAGATATCCCCCCAGGGTATAGGGAATGATAAAGTAGCCATCGGCAAGGCCCTGCATCAGGGCACTGGCCCCCAGTCGATTGGCCCCATGATCGGAAAAATTGGCCTCCCCCAGGACAAAGAGACCGGGGATAGTGCTCATAAGGTTGTAATCCACCCAAAGTCCACCCATGGCATAATGGGATGCCGGATAGATACGCATGGGGGTGGTGTAGGGGTCTTCATCGGTGATGCGCCGATACATGGAGAAGAGGTTGCCATATTTTCTCTCGATCACCTCTCGGCCATCCCGGTCGATGGCCTCCTGAAAATCGAGGTAGACGGCGTACCCC
>JABXKT010000164.1 GCA_013619155.1 Desulfobacteraceae bacterium | reverse complement strand
GCTTAAATTTTCAAATCATCCATCTTCACCACCCGGGGGGTGAGAAAAACGAGGAGTTCCTGCTTCTCTTCCACACGGGTCCGGTTCTTGAAAAGCCAACCCAGAATGGGGATTTTAGACAACAGGGGGAAGGCCGATTCGGAGAAGTTTTTGTTGGATTTAATGATCCCGCCGATGACGATGGTCTCCCCGTCATTCATGATGAGCTCGGTCTCCACACCCTTGGTATTGAGGCCGGGAACCCCATTGGTGATGCTGCCCACATCATTTTTATCGATCATCACGATGAGGGCGATCCGATCATCGGCCGTCACATGGGGGGTCACCTCCAGCTTCAGCTCGACCTTCTTAAACTCCACACTCACATCCCCATCTTCCACGGTCTGATACGGAATTTCGACCCCCTGCTTAATGGTGGCCTTCTTGTTATCCATGGTCATGATTTTCGGAGAGGAGACGATTTTACCGGTCCCCTTGGTCTCGAGGGCGGTGAGCTTTGCATCGAGGATGAGGGTGGATCCGGTGAGGCGTGAAAAGTTAATACCGATACCATTGTTGGTATCCACCCCATAATCCATGGCCACATTGTAGCCGTAGGAACCGCCCAGATCGCTCCTGAAGATCCCCGATCCCAAGGTGGAAAAATCACGGGTCTTGGTATTCCAATTCACCCCAAAGGCCCGGGTAAAGTTGGACGATGCCTCCACGATGCGGGCCTCTATGATGACCTGGGGGGTGATCCGATCGATACGCGCCACAATGTCACGGGCCTGAGCAATTTTATTCTCGGTATCGGTAATAATGATCTGGTTGGTGCGCACATCGATACTGAGACTCCCCCTCTCCTTGGTCAGAATCCTCTCTAAGTGGGGTTTGATATCGTTAACATTGGAGTAACTGATGAGAATATAATCCGTCGACAGAGGGGCCAGGGACGCTTGAATCTCCCGAGATAAACGTTCGGACTTGATATAATCGAGCCGTTTCTCCTCTTCGTTTCTCAAAGACTCCAAG
Source organism: Desulfobacteraceae bacterium (assembly GCA_013619155.1). Taxonomy (GTDB): domain Bacteria; phylum Desulfobacterota; class Desulfobacteria; order Desulfobacterales; family Desulfolunaceae; genus Desulfoluna. The sequence goes on along the minus strand of JABXKT010000164.1, from coordinate 16,619 downwards.
AGGGCGATACGCGTAATGCCCTGCTCCTTGACCATGCCCAGGAGGTTCATCTTCAAGACCAAATCGAGGACCTGATCCCAGGGTACGGGTGTCTCCAGGGTCATGGTGACCTGCCCCGTCACATCTTTATCGATGGCAAAGTTTTCTCCACTGACCGCACGGATAATTCGAAACACATTTTTTATATCGGTCTCAAAAAAATCGACGGCAATTTTTTCACCGGTATAGTTCTTGGATGTTCCCACAGAGGTCACAGGCGCCAGGGACTCGGGCTCATCCACCACAACGGGCACCATGGGAAGCGGTGCCGAAGGCTCCACCACCATGGCTTCCGCCTCTGTGATGGCCTTTTTCCAGGCCGGAAGCGTGGCCTCATCCTCTTTCATCGGGGCCACGGTGGTGGGATCGAGACGCACCTCAATCTGGGGCCCCCGCTGGGTCACCAGATAGGAGACGGCATCTCTTAACTCGATAATGAACAGAGTATCCCCTTTCAGCTGCTCACTCTGAACGGGGAGAATTCGGTTCACTGCACTCTGAAACCGTGTGGTGATAATAGGCCGCTTTCGCGAATCGGGGAGGGTGGTATCTAAGAGCTTCAGGTAGAGGGTCTTCTCATCTCGCTTCGTCATGGTATACGCCACAGGGCCTGTGGTTCCGATGACGATGGAGGAGCTCCCATCGGGGGTGTTTGTAAAATCAATCTGATTGACCGTACCATGCCCCACGAGGGCCGCGGGAGCCGTGGCCCCATGGGCGATAGGAGCCACCGCCGCCGCCTCAACACTCATCCCATCCATGGCGGCATCACCGGAAGATCCCTTATCGGCAGCCGTCATACGGGGAGCCTTCGTTCCCGCCATGGAGAAGCTAACATCCAAACCACTCTTCTCGCGCACCACCTCATACGCCACATCGTGCTTGAGAAGAATCGTCAGTCGCGTGGCGCTGCGTTGGCGGGAAATATCGATGGTCTCGATCATGCCATTGTCCACCAAGGGGCGAACAACGGACTCGGAAAATGAGGTCTCCGGAAAATAGAGAACCACCCCGAGGGGAAGAGACTGCTTCACAGAGGTATAGGTCAAAATCGCGTTGCCCTGAATGGAGACCACCACCCCTTCCGAAGTCACATGCATACCCACATCGCGAATAACCCGATCGGAGATGGCAAAAGGGGACGGCTCGTCTGGCACCGCCACCCGTCTATTCGAAGCACACCCCAGTGTCCATGCCAGGAGTGAAAAAGAGATCACGGCGATAGCTGCCTTCCTGATCCACATGGCAGTCTTGTCAAACATATTATTCTTCTCCAAGAGGTTTCTGAAGTTTAAGTTCCCGCGTCCGAACCACTATTTTTCCAAGAAAATCTTCCACTTCCTCTTCAATCACCACCCGATCGCCGGCTATAGCCACAACCTGACCCGAGTTCACGCCCACATAGGTCCCTTTGCGAATCACATACCCTTTTCCCCCCGCCTCTTCCACCATCCCCATACTCCGGCCTGGGATGCGGACGATACCAACGAGCTTCATCTGACTGATATCGAGTTTCTCCAGAGGGGTTAAGCGAGAAATCCGGCTCTGCCGGATCGTGGGACGCGCCTCCTTCACCGAGGCCACCACGCCACCGCGCCCCTTGGCAAACAGGGGCTGAAAAGGGTCGATACGCCCGGAAGGATCGTAGCTACTTTTTCCGTAGAGGAGTTCGGAGGATGCTTTTTCCGAGAGAGGCTCAAGGGGCGGACTCCCGGCTTTTTCCGGCGGTACGACCACCGGTAGGACCTCTGGCAGAGAAACCGGAGGAGGCGGCGTCTCGGATGCCGTCTTCTCGACTGCCGCAGCTCTCTTGGAGACCTTAAATGTCTGGATAGGCGCCTGTGAAGGGGTGGCCTCATCTGCCTTATCACAGCCATAAAACAGAGGGCCCACCAGAAAGACAATTGTCACTAGGGATGTCATGATCTTTTTTGGCATGGTTCTCGATCTTTATTTTATTTTTTTGACTTTTTCTTGGCGTTATCCGACTCGCTCTTTTCGATAAATTTATAGGTCACCGCCGTGCATTTGGTCGAAATTTTTCCCTCTTTATACCCATGTATCTTGATATCACGAATATTCACGATACGATTGAGGCCCGTTACCTTATCGAAAAACATCACCGTATTATGAAAATTTCCCCTCAACTCGAGTTGAACAGGAATCTCGCCGTAAAAATCCTTATTCACCTCTGTTTGAGGCTGAAAGAGAACAAATTCCAGATCCGTATCCTGACCAGACTGGGAGATGCTGGTCAAAAGTGAGGAAATCTCTTTCTTTTCAGGCAAGGCCCGCATCACTTTTCTAAATTCTGCCTCCTTCAGCTCCCACTCTCCCTTCAAAGAGTCGAGGCGAGCGGCCTTTTTCTTGGCAATATCGCGCTGGAGGGTCAGGGTGTGCAGAGTCTGCTTCTGCCTCTTGAACAAAAGGTCGATGGATTGAAACAGTGAGGAGTTGTTCATCATTTTACCTTCATGTCGATGGCATTGGAGGATGTTTGTTTGACCTTGGCACGGGTACACACAATCTCAAAGTTTTTCATGGAGACACTCTTCTGGGTCGCCCCTCGCCTGAGTATCGTCAGACTGGCATTCAAAAAATGCTCCGACCCTTCGAGTTTCCGTGTAAAATCAGCCACGGTAATCTCATCTAAGGCGGCCCCCTTGAGGGTTACCTTATCGCCCATCTCGTCGTAACTCTGAAGCCACATGCGATCGGGAATCACGAGCTCCGTCATGGCCCCAAGTACCTTGACCGGCACCTTGCGCACCACCTGAAGCTCCTCGATGATATTAATTTTTTTCTGAAGAATGGCACTCTTCTTATTGATAGCATCGACTTCCCGAGCCCTCTTCTTGAATGTATTAAGTTCGGCCCGGGTATCTGCCACCCGCGTATTGTACCCGTCCACCTGTGCCCCGACATACATAGAGTACCCAACCATCCCCGCCCCAAGCAGAAGAATTAAAAGGCAAAAGATCGTCACCTGACGCCGGACATTCTCTTTCGTTCGAGCGGCTCGAAAGGGGAGTAAGTTGATTCGTATCATTTGTCGTTCACTTTCCTTATGGCAAGTCCCATACAAATGGCCGCCTGAGAGGCCACCTCCTTGAGATAGTCATCATCAATGTGCCCCTCTCCCAAGCCGATCGCCTTAAAAGGATCGATGGTCTCTACCTCGGTGGAGGTCTTCAACGCCAGCATCTTCTTGAAATTGATGATATTGCCTCCCCCACCACTGATGAGAATTTTTTGGATTCTCTCTTCGGGATAGGTGGAGTAGAAAAAATCGAGGGCCCGGCTGATCTCCGTACACCAATCGGCGATGACAGCCGATTCAATATCTTTCAGCTCATCACTCGAGATACGCTCCCCGTTATTATTGAATTTGACCGCCTCGGCATCATCATGGGAGCAGTCCAAAATGGCCATAATTTTCTGATTGGTCTGTCCGCATCCCAGGGAGACATCTCTCATAAAAAGGGAGGTGCCGCCCCGAAGAATATTTAAAGAGGTCTTACTGGCACCCACATCGATGAGGGCCACAAACTCCGCGCCCGTAGAGTCGGCACCCATATAGCCCAACTCATAAATATTTTGGAGGGCAAAGGCATCCACATCCACAATGCAAGGGGCGAGTCCAGACATCTCCAAAACATTGACGTAATCAGCGATCATCTCTTTTTTGGCCGCCACAAGAAGCACACTCATCTGGTTTGGGTTGTGCTCGCTCTCACCCAAAATTTGGAAATCAAGGTTCACATCACTGATATCAAAGGGGATATACTGCTCCGCCTCAAACTGAATGGTCGATTGAAGGGCCTCTTCCGTCATACTCTGAACATTTATCTTCTTCACAACAACGGAGTAGCCACCAATAGAGATGGCGGCATTGGTAATCTTGATATTATGAGCCCGTAAGGCCTCACGAATGGTTTCAGCCACCTCTTCAGGATCTCGGATGCCCCCCTCGTCGATGGCCCCATAGGGCATGTCATAAAGACCAAAGCATTTTAAGGCATACCCGTTTTTTGTCTCCACCACTTCAGCCACTTTAATGGTACTCGAGCCAATATCGAGACCTATAAGCTGATCTTTTTTACCAAATGTCATAAGTCGACCCTTACAAAAATGGAATTTGAGGACTCAAGGCCCGTGTATGTTACATACACACAATATCAAAGATATAAAGATCATGCCTCAGGCGTTATGGTTGATTTTATTTGGATATAGCCCCACCACCCCCACATAAAACATGGGGCATTGCCCTCTTTAATATCAGATATTCTCTTAGAATTGACTCACGATGAAATCATATATAAATAGATAAGAAAACCGCAAAAAACAGCGATCACTAAAAATTTATATATAACAATGGGGGAACAAGGGGAAAAAAGAAAGCAATAAAAAAGTTCTCTAAACGGTAAATATAACCCACATTTGACCACAATGATAGTGACGTACGAGCAGGGTCAAAAAAATAATTTTTTATTATTTCAAACCATTGCCCATACACGCATAGAGATGTCACGCTTTTTTGCCTGATGGATGGGATGCCTCTTACAATGACACGGGTACCCATGGGTATGTGAAGAAAAAAACCGGCGCCACAACTGCGACGCCGGAGAATGACAAGATATTGATATTTCGCTTGTTTACCCAATATCCAGGATAGGAACTAAAAAATCAGCTCCTCAGGGGACGCGGCTTAGAGCCCCGCCACTTTTTCCTTTGATATATTTTGGTAATGGGAGGCCGCCGCCCCATCCAAAATCTCGCGATACAAGCCCTTGGCCAGGGAGATTTCGCCACGGGTCTCCTTGATACTGGCCAGATGAAAAGTCGCCTCATAACGTTTCACCACGGAGTCACTCCCCCTGATTTTCTCATAGAGAAGCGCCGCATCATTAAGGTTCCCCTGCTGCTCCAGGGCGAGGCCCTGACCACACCAGGCGGTATTTTTAAGGGAGCTGCCCATGGAAAACCCTTTGGCAGCCCGGCCATACCACCTTGAGGCCGAATCAAAGTCACCGGCCTCAAAGGCGAGGCCGGCATACCAGAGAAGGGGGGCTGAAGATACCCGACTCGAGATTTTTTCTAGGCGAGAGGGGGCCGCCTCGAGCCACTGCGTGAGGGCCGCATCGCGTCCCTCACTCTCCACAAGGTCTTGAAAGTCCATTTTCAAGAGATGAAACGCCATCGATGCGTCCCGGTCTAGCTTCTGGTGATAGAGCCCGATGCCGGTAAAAAGTACCAAGGCGAGGAGCACCCCGGAGAGCCCCAGAACCACCCTCTGCCTGTTTGCCTTAACAAAAACCAGCACTTTTTCCACTGATTGGACCAGCGGATCTCTCTGCTTTGCCGAGTGCACCCTCTCTTTTTGCATCGTTTACCATCCTTAAAAATGTGTATTGAAATTCCTTAAAAAATCTCTATACCTCTGGCAAATACTCACGGATGCGCGCCCATCCCGCCGTCGGAATGCTGGCACCCGTCACACGACACACCTCGTACCCACATGCCGATGCAATCCGTCCACAAACCGCTACCGGATATGCCATCACCATGCCGTAAAGAAAACCTGCGGCCCACAGATCTCCAGCACCGGTGGTATCCACAATATCACCACCCGCTACCGGCTCAATCTCCGTGACAACCCCCTCGCTGGCAATACGGCTCCCACGGGCCCCAAGCTTTAACACCGCCACATCGACAAAACGGCTCATCTCCGACAGCGCTTTGGTCTCATCACTAAACCCCGTGAACGCCTTGGCCTCATCCTCGTTGGCGATAAGAATATCCACAAAGGGGATCACCGATTCTTTAATAAAATCTAAGGTCTCCTCGACCACCGTAAAGCTTGCCAAGTCCATGGCCACTGCGGCACCGGCCTCCTTGGCACATGACAGGGTCTTGATCATCAGATCCCGATTAAACACCAGGTACCCCTCGATGAGAACGATGGCGGCATCGGCGAAGAGATCTGTGGAGATATCGTCGGGTCCCAATTCAGAGGCAGCCCCCAGATAGGTAAACATCGACCGCTGGGCATCGGGTGTAATGATGGAGAGAACTCGGCCCGTGGAGGTCTCCGAGTTCATGAGAGAAGGGGTCACCCCGCTCTCGGTCAAATCCGTTTCAAACACATCTCCATACGAGTCCCTGCCCCGTTTTCCCACGAAGCGTGCCTCCCCGCCCAATCGGCCCACGCCAATAATCGTGTTGCATGCCGCCCCACCCGGGACTACCGTCACATCGGAGGCGGTGGTCTCAAGCACCCCTTGGGCGAAGGTACCATCCACAAGGGTCATCCCCCCTTTAACCTCACTGATGCCGCTTAAAAAATCATCGTTTTCAAAGACCAGAAGATCCATCAGTGCAGATCCGACGCCCACGATGCCTCTCTTATTACCGCCCCACACATTATACATCATCCATCACTCCCGAAACTCCCCCCGACGTGCCGACAAGGGGCCATAAAAAAAAATTAGGGTCACCTACCATACGAGGGATTTATGTATCCATCCCTTATCCCCATCGGCATGGCGCACCTGAATCCAGTTCCCTTTCCGTGCCATCACCTTAAAGGGAACGCCATTGTCCACCACAAACGCCAGAGGTTTCTTGGCGCCGGGGCCCTTTCTCACATTGCATCTCTCTTTTACGGTGATAACGGTCTCTGTCGTATCCACCAGTTTTTTAAAAATCCAACCGGTATCGTTTTCAAAATCTTTCACATAATACCACGACTTTGCCTGGTCCAGAACCACCAGGGGGTAGTACTTCTCCACACCCTTCCAGACAATATCGTATTTAGTGGCCGGGCCGGTACGCACATTGGCAGAGTTCACACTGACACTCACTCGTTTCCCCGCCAGGCAAAAGCTGGGGATCATCATGAACATGGCGATGATGACAGGAATACATATACGGATTCGCATGGACCTCTCCGTCTCTTTGGGTTTGAAATAGTAGAAATTAGGGTACCGTCCGCCCCATGCGGGTACGGCGGAAAAAGGCCCCCTCGCCGCTACAGTCGAGGGGAAGGGAAAAAAATCAGGCCCACCGGCAGAGCCACCGATGGATAGTTTCTCATCCTAAGGGTGCCACGGGCGATAAGAGTCCCAATAAAAAAGCATCGTATCAGAAATCATAGCCGACAGATATCCTCACCTCACATCGATCAACGAATCAACTCCACCATGATCTTCTGAGCCATGCCTCGCCCCAATATATATCGCTTACTCTCCACGGCAATAACAAACTGACCATGCCCTTGGCTGGTGATGACCTCAATGGTATCTCCCCGCCTCAGGCCCATGGAGAGTAGGCGGCCCTCTAAATTTTCGCCGCACAGATACTCACGAATCACCAGTTTTTCTCCGGGCTTTGCCAGCATCAATGGCATCAGGGGAACCCTCTTTTTCAGACAGGCGGAGCAGATACCATAAATGTCCATGCGGTGCTGAAGCATATGGAATCCGTGCCGGGCGGCATTGGCCTCCTGGAGCCTCTCCAGCTGGGGGTCGGAAAACTCCGTGATCTCTCCGCATCGGGTACAGATCATATGGTCATGATGATCTCCCAAATGCCTGTGTTCATATAGGATACGCCCCGGGTCAAAGCGGTTCTCCTGGGCGAAACCATAATGGCACATGAGTGCCAGGGTCTCTTTAAGAAAATCAACCTCCACCGGGTGCCCCTCATCCAGTAACAGATGGTGAAGATCATCGGCGCTGAGATGCTTTTCTGTTTTCAAAAAGGTTTCTAGAATTAGAAATCGTTCGTCAATATAATCAATCCCCTCTCCTTCAAAGAGAGTGATAAACTGCTGTTTTTCAAGCTCATGAATCTGCATTGTAGTCATAGTCGCCTCCGCCCCGGAGGATAGTACAGCGCCTGGGAGATGTCAACCGAGCGAGAGACGCGAACCGCCTCTGTTTTAGCACCCATCCGGTAATACTTTGGCCCCGCACAAACCATGGGACAAAAAAAAATCCGCCCCCCCTATAATACTCTCTTCGGGAGGACGGACCGTTTATAAAGCACGCCATCAAAACACCGATTCGCATCGGCGATCTAACATCGTAAGGGAGAAGACACATCATCTCCCCAAGTAGAGCGTTTTACATCGTTTTCGCCATCAAGTCGCCCACACGTTTGGAGAAGAGGGCGGGGTCTTCCACGCGTCCCCCCTCACTGATAATGGCCAGATCGAAGAGAAGCTGGGCATGGTCAGGCAGTACGGGAGTGCCCGGATCTTTTTCGAAGAGCCCCTTCACCGCCACCACCAGAGGGTGATCGCCGTTGAGTTCGAGGACACGTTTCTGCTTGGGCATCTCCTGACCCGAGGCTTTCATGATTTTTTCCATATAGGCGCTCATGCCAGAGGCATCGCCGGAGAGGCAGGAGACAGAGTCTTTCAGACGGCTGGAGAGTTTCACTTCCTTAATCTCTTCGTCCAGCTGCGTCTTCAGATACTCGACAAAATTCTTAAAGGCCTCTTTCTTCTCATCATCCACATCGGCAAGATTCAGGTCCCCAATCTCGGCACTCTTGAGCTTCTTACCACCAAACTCAGGCAAGGACTGAACCACCCACTCATCCACGGGATCACTCATGAGAAGCACCTCATAATCCTTGACTTTCAGGGCCTCTAAATGGGGGCTACCGGCAAGGGAGATGAGGTTTTCACCGGTGATGTAGTAGATAAACTCCTGATCCTCTTTCATACGCGCCACATACTCTTCCAGGGAGACATAGGCCCCATCGGACTGGGTGGTCTTGTATCGAATCAAGGTGGAGATCTTCTCACGGTTCTCATGGTCCATGGGAATACCGGATTTGATGGCCGCACCGAACTCATTGAAGAAGGTATCGTAGGTCTCTTTTTCCATCTTGGTGAGGAGTTCAAACACCTTCTTCACCAGGTTCTTTCGAATATTGCGCACCAGGCGATCCTGCTGGAGGATCTCTCGGCTTACGTTAAGATTAAGATCCGATGCATCCACCACACCCTTGATGAATCCCAGATACTCAGGCATCAGTTCGGTGCAGTCGTCCATGATAAAGACGCGCTTGCTGTAGAGATGAATCCCGGTCTTCTTCTCGCTGTAGTACATATCCATAGGGGCCTTGGAGGGCACGAAGAGGAGGGCATCGTACTCGGTGGTCCCTTCAAACTTCATATGGATCTTGTCCAGGGGCGCATTCCAGTCATGGCTGATATGACGATAGAACTCGTCATACTCCTCATCTGTCACCTCACCCTTGGGCTTGGTCCAGATCGCCTTCATGGAGTTCAAGGTCTCATCTTTGAAAACCTTCTTGGTGGTCTCTCCGATGGGCTTGCCCTCGGCATCCTTGATCACCTCCTCATCGGGGAGGGGCTCGTCTTTCTCCACATTCATGATCACCGGATAGGCCACAAAATCGGAGTGCTGCTTCACCACACGCTTGATGGCCCACTCCTCGGTGAAATTTTCTTCGAGGCCCTCTTCCTTGAGATACAAGGTAATGGTGGTCCCGTGATCTTTCTTGGCACAAGTCTCCAGGGTATAAGAGCCGAGACCATCGGACTCCCAGCGTACGGCCTCACCTTCGCCGGCTTTCCGGGTCTCTACGACCACCTTATCGGCCACGATAAAGGAGCTGTAAAAACCCACACCAAACTGACCGATCAGCTCAGGGGAGATGGAATCGCTCTTCTTGGACTCCTCCATAGCAGCCATAAAAGCCGCCGTACCACTCTTGGCGATGGTGCCCAAGTTCTCGACCACCTCGTCTCTCGTCATACCGATGCCGTTATCAGAAACCACGAGACATCTCTTCTCGCTATCCGGAGCGATGCGAATATGAAGATCGCCCTCTCCCTCGAGAAGCTCCGTATGGGTCTGGGCCTCAAAGCGAAGCTTGTCGATGGCATCCGACGCGTTGGATATCAGTGGTTGGAGTAAAGGGAATTAACGATCAGGTTCATCAGCTGCTGAACTTCCGTTTCAAACTGACGCGTCTCTTTGCTCATGGTCTCTCCTCACATCATGTGTGTTTATCTGTCTATGCTGTGGCCCATGCAAGGAATCGTCCCGCCAGAAATGGCAGGACCCCGTGCAGGGACCTAAAAATATGTTATTTTCCACTTTTCATCAGAAATATAAACCCACTAAAATCTTATGCCGAATTGGGTGTTGTCAAGCGGTGGACCGAAAAAAACACCCGTCCCCTCCCCTTTTGGAAAGGGCTTGCACCCCCCCTTGAATCTAAGATAATGTGGCGGAATCATTCAACCCGACACCTGCTCTCACCACTATAAAACGGCCCGAGTCCGTTGATTTTGTTGGGGGTTCCAGAGAGATGCCACACCCTTCCTCCCCAGGAAAAGAGGTGTGATACCAAAGGCCATTTCATGGGCACCTCTCTTTATTACGGGTTTATAACGCAGACCGAAGAATGGCATCTTCACATTTCCGTGGGACACATTCTTCCTCACACAATCGGACACACGCCATGAATGACGACGGTATGGATTACGACGGTATGATTTTTCGCCCCCCTTCGGAGGCCTACAGCATTCTACTCCAGGTGACGGTGGGCTGCTCCCACAACAAGTGCACCTTCTGCGAGATGTACAAAGAGAAACAAATCTTCAAGATCAAAAGCGATGCACAGGTGATGAAGGACCTGGCCTTTGCGGCGAGGTACCATCGCCGCACAAAACGCCTCTTCCTCTGTGATGGAGACGCCCTGATCCTTCCCCAGAAACGCCTGGTGACGATTTTAAGGGAGATCAGGCGGCAACTCCCCTGGGTGAATCGCGTGGGTACCTATGCCAACACCAAGAGCATCGCCCAAAAAAGCGTGGAAGAGCTCCGGGAACTGAAGGATCTGGGTCTCTCCATCGCCTATATGGGCCTTGAGACTGGCGATGACGACACCCTTTCCGCCATAAAAAAAGGGGCCGATGCCAACCGCATGATCGAGATGGGTAAGAAGATCCGCTCTGCCGGTATCAAACTCTCCGTCACCGTCCTCCTGGGTATTGCCGGGCGAGAACGATCCATGATCCACGCCCAGGAGACGGGCCGTGTCCTCTCCGCCATCGACCCTGAATTTATCGGGGCCCTAAGCCTCATGATCACCCCCGGCACCCCTCTCCACGAGGATTATCAATCGGGCCTATTTTCTCTCTTAGAGCCCCATGAGATCCTGAAGGAGCTGGGAACCATGATCGCCGCCACCCATCTAACGGGAGGCCTCTTTCACGCCAACCACGCATCCAACTACCTCCCCATACGGGCCAAACTCCCCGAAGAGAAGGCGGCGACCTTAGAGCTGATAAACGCCGCCCTTCAAGGAGAAGTGGCCTTAAAACCGGAGCATTTACGGGCCCTGTAATCCATTGATTTGGTTTGACAAAAAAATAAGCCCACGATAGAACCAATGGCTTCTGAAGACAAACCGAGCCGAGCCGGCCTGCCGAAGAATACGATAGATGCCACGCACACAGAGAAGGGCTCTCTTATAACGTATATGAAAGAGCCTTAGTGCGCGCATTTTTTGCCGTCTCCACCAGGCATGGCACCCCCTCGAAGGGACGTCAGATGATATACCGCTAAATCACCGACTGTAATAAAAAAATTTTGCGGGAAAAACCGGTATCGGTTTTCCTGAGCCATCATAAAAAACCAGTAAGGAGATAGTACGCCATGAGCGATAGCCAGCTCACCCTTGACGACCTTTGCATCAACACCATTCGCACCCTTGCCATGGACGCCGTTCAGAAAGCCAACTCCGGCCACCCGGGTGCCCCAATGGGACTTGCACCGGCTGCCTATGTGCTGTGGACCAAGCACCTCACGCACAACCCGAAAAACTCCGCATGGCCCGATCGCGATCGATTTGTCCTCTCCGGTGGCCACGGATCGTCCCTTCTCTACAGCCTGCTTCATCTCACCGGGTACGGCCTCACCATCGAAGATCTCCAGAACTTCCGTCAGTGGGAGAGCAAGACCCCCGGTCACCCCGAATACGGGCACACCAATGGGGTGGAGGTGACCACCGGGCCCTTGGGTCAGGGTATCGCCAACGCCGTGGGTATGGCCCTGGCCGAACGCCACATGGCGGCCACCTACAACACCGATGAAAACACCATTGTGGACCATCGCACCTACGTCATGTGCGGAGACGGCGACCTCATGGAAGGGGTCTCCTTAGAAGCGATCTCCATGGCAGGCCACTTAGGCTTAGGCAAGCTCACCTGCCTCTATGATGACAACGAAATCACCATCGAAGGCGGCACCGACATCGCCTTCACAGAAGATGTGGCGGCACGCTTCGAGGCCTGTGGCTGGAACGCCATCCGCATCGACGGCAACAGCCATACGGCCATCGATGCGGCCATCACCGAAGCCAAGAGTCAGGATGAAAAACCCACCGTCATCTTGATGCGCACCACCATCGCCTTCGGTAGCCCCAATAAAGGGGGCACATCCGGTGCCCACGGCGCCCCCTTGGGTGAGGAGGAGATCCGCCTCACCAAAGAGAACCTCGGCTGGCCCTACACCGAGCCCTTCTTCGTCCCCGAAGAGGCCAAGGCCGTCTTCGGTGCCTGCATTCCCAAAGGGGAAGCGGCAGAAGAGGAGTGGCAGACCCGTTTCAACGCCTACGCCAAGGCCCACCCCAAGCGCACCAACCAGTGGGTGGATGGCATCAGCGGTTTTCTCGCCTTCGGCTGGGAGAAGGATATCCCCACATTCACCCCCGAAGATGGAAAGATCGCCACCCGCTCAGCCTCCGGTAAGGTCTTAAACGCCATTGCCCCCAACCTGCCCAGCCTCATCGGCGGTTCCGCCGACCTGGCCCCGTCCAATAACACCTACATGAACTGCAGCCATCCCTTACAAAATGGTGCCTTCGATGGCCGCAACATCCGGTTCGGTGTTCGTGAGCACGCCATGGGTGCGGTGATGAACGGCATGTTCGTCCACGGTGGTGTACGCCCCTTCGGTGCGACTTTCCTCGTCTTTGCCGACTATATGCGCCCGGCCATCCGCGTGGCCAGCCTCATGAAACTGCCCATCATCTACGTCTTCACCCACGACAGCATCGCGGTGGGAGAAGATGGCCCCACCCACCAGCCCGTCGAGCATGTGGCATCCCTAAGGTCCATCCCCGGCCTCACCGTCCTGCGCCCCGGATGCGCCTCCGAGACTGCCGATGCCTGGCGTTTGGCCCTTAAGATCACCGATGGCCCCACCGCCCTCATCCTCTCTCGTCAGGGACTTCCCGTCTCCGACCGGAGCCAGGCCGAAGGATCGGTATCCAGCGGTGCCTACATCTTGAAAGACACGAAAGAGACTCCGGATGCCATCCTCATCGCCTCGGGCTCTGAGGTCCACATTACCCTAGAGGCCGCTGAAAAATTGGCCGAAAAGGGTATCCAGGCACGTGTGGTGAGTATGCCCAGCTGGGAGCTCTTCGAGAAGAATCTCCAAAACTACAAAGAGTGGGTCCTCCTCCCCGAGGTCAAAACCCGTGTGGCCGTCGAAGCCGGCATTTCCATGGGATGGGACAAGTACGTGGGAGACAAGGGTGCTGTCATCTCCATGGAGGATTTCGGTGCCTCAGCACCGGGTAATATCCTCCTCGAAAAATTCGGCTTCACCTCCGACAACATCGTGGAGAAGACCCTGGCACTGATCGAGACGAACAAGGCCTAAAAACGCCTCCGGCGGTAAGGTGAGCTCCCTCTAAACGGACTGTGATGGCGCCCTCAAGGGCCGCTCACACCCTCAAGGGGGCTTCGTCTATAGCCGGTGTAGATAATCACAGGCGACGTGAATAAAAAAAGCCCGGCAGTTTAAATACTGCCGGGCTTTTTCTTTATCGTATGGTCATGGCCGCCCCCCCATTCACGGGCGTAACCCGTCAGCCAAGGCACCATAGGCGAGACACGAACCTAGAAGGCATTGGCGAACCTGGGGGTCAAAAACAGGCCTCTAGTAGCGGTAGTGATCCGCCTTGTAGGGTCCTTCCACGGGCACACCGATATAACCGGCCTGCTCCTCGGTGAGGGTGGAGAGCTTCACGCCCAGACGACCCAGGTGAAGACGGGCCACCTCTTCGTCCATCTTCTTGGAGAGGGTGTAGACCTTCACCTCGTAATTACCCGTGGCCAGTTCGATCTGGGCCAGGGTCTGGTTGGTGAAGCTGTTACTCATGACAAAGCTGGGGTGACCGGTGGCGCATCCGAGGTTCACCAGACGACCTTCGGCCAGAACGAGGATGCTGCGACCCGAGTTCAGGGTCCACTTGTCCACCTGGGGCTTGATGTTGAGGCAAGTGCAGCCCTCATTGGCATCCAGATAGGCCATATCGATCTCGTTATCGAAGTGACCGATATTGCAGACGATGGCCTCATCCTTCATCTTCTCCATATCCGCCCCGGTGATGACGTGGTAGTTACCGGTGCAGGTAACAAAGATGTCACCCTTGCCGACTGCCTCTTCCAGGGTGGTCACCTCAAACCCTTCCATGGCCGCCTGAAGGGCACAGATGGGATCGATCTCGGTAACCAGCACGCGGGCACCGTAGCCACGCATAGAGCGCGCACACCCCTTGCCCACATCGCCGTAACCGAAAACCACAACGACCTTGCCACCCAGCATGATGTCGGTGGCACGCTTGATACCGTCGGCCAGAGACTCCTGACAACCGTAGAGGTTATCAAACTTGCTCTTGGTCACCGAGTCGTTCACGTTGATGGCGGGAAAGAGCAGTCCCCCCTCTTTTTCCAGCTGATAGAGACGATGCACGCCCGTGGTGGTCTCCTCGGAGACACCCTTGATCTTGGCGGCCATCTTGGTCCACTTCTGGGGATCCACCTTGTAAGCGGCCTTCAGGCGTTCCAAGAAACATCCCTCTTCAGTGTTTGAAGGGGTACGATCGAGAAGGGTGGGATCTTTTTCGGCCTTCACACCCTCATGGACCAGCATGGTGGCATCGCCGCCATCATCCACAATAAGGTCGGGACCGCTGCCATCAGGCCAGGTGAGGGCCATCTCGGTACACCACCAGTACTCTTCCAGGGTCTCTCCCTTCCAGGCAAATACCTTGGCAGATTCATTGACCGCGATGGCCGCTGCCGCATGATCCTGGGTGGAGAAGATATTGCAAGAGGCCCAGCGAATATCGGCCCCCAGCTCTTTAAGAGTCTCGATGAGCATGGCCGTCTGGATGGTCATGTGGAGGCTCCCCATGACCTTAAGACCGGCCAGGGGCTTTTCGGGACCATACTTCGCACGGGAGACCATGAGGCCGGGCATCTCCAGCTCGGAGAGCTGCATATCTTTGTTGCCCCATTCTGCCAGAGTAATATCGGCAACCTTGTTCTGAAGGGTCAAATCGAGTTCCTGAAACGCCATTATGATGTTCTCCTTGGAATATCTAATTTTATTATGGTAAGGGCTGCGGTCCATGGGACCACCGTAAAAATCAAAGTAATCGTTATCGCTCGCATCTCTCTTGGATGCCCTCGCACGAGGCCTGTCACACCCTTAGCTAAAGGTGCACCTCACCGCCTAGCCTGACAGATCATGACCACGGGCCCCTTGGCGGGAGAGAGGCGATGGAGACTCTCTAAGGTAAAACCGGCATCACCGATCCATCCCAGGAGCTCCCCTTCGGAAAAACCGAGCCAGCGATCTCCGAAGCGGTCTCGGAGGGATTCGTCGGCGTGTTGTTCAAACTCTGCAATGAGAAGGCGGCCCCCGTCTGCCACCACCCGAGACGACTCCGTAAGGGCCAACCTGGGGTCATCCAGGTGGTGAAGGGCCAGGGAGATGACGGCCAGATCCACCTCGCCATCACCCATGGGGAGATGCTCCAGCTCACCCAGGCGCAGATCGAACCCTTGGGTGACCCCTTGGAGAGATTTTTCCGCCTCTTTGAGCATATTGGGAGAGCTGTCCACCCCCACCACCATCGCCACACGTTGGGCAATACGGGTCATGAGGGTCCCGGACCCGCAGCCGAGATCCACGGCCTTGCGGCAGGGTTGAATCTCACGCATCAAGGCCTCATTCAAGTCGAAATCACCGATAATATCCGCCTTCAAATGCTCCCACCGGGGAGCGATATCATCAAAGAACTGCAGTCGTTTGAGACGCCGGTCCCGAATCACCGCATCGGCCCGAAGATTATCGTCCCGAACCTGGCTCTCCCCCACGACAAGAGACTCTACGAGGGTCGCCATCTGGGCACCATCGCCATCTCTTTCGGCCGCATAGAAGGCCCATACTCCATCCCGGCGACAGGTGAGGAGCCCGCAATCGGTGAGGATCTTCAAGTGCCTGGAGATGCGCGACTGCCCCATATCCATGAGGGTAACGATCTCATTCACGCTCATCTCATGATGAAGGAGAATATGGTAGAGGCGGATACGCGTGCTATCCGCCATGGCTTTAAAATAGATGAGGCTCTTCATGACCCGATGCTCTCCCGTTCGGTGGCAATATCCATATATCAAGATTTGTTGATATATTATATGTACCCACCTCCTGTCAAGGGGTGTCCCCCACTCC
>JABXKT010000163.1 GCA_013619155.1 Desulfobacteraceae bacterium | reverse complement strand
GGGTGAGATCATTCGCATCCTGGGGTCCAGGGGATTATCCCCTGGCTGGGCGTGTCGATTTAATCGGAAAAACGCCTATTTTAGCCGTTTACACCCCAATATATGGTAAAAAATAGATAAACGAATTTTATAAGAATACCGCTGTGATTTGCATAGAGGAGAGGGGTAAAGCGCAGCGATAACTCGCTTTCGAGGTGGCTCACCTCGCCGCCGGAGGCATCGCTTTTTGTATGTTTTATTTTTACTCCGGCACTTAAATCGACAGTCCCGGATGCCGGAGGCGTAAGTCGAATATTTATAAGGGGACTCGATATTTTGAGACCTTTATTGTTGTGGGGTACATCTTGAAGGGGGGCGTATGACGGCATGGATTGAGGAGAGGGTGGCTGCCTTTAAAAAAGGGGCGGCCCCGGTGTGGGAGGGGGACTTCGAGGATCGGGCGCTCTTTCAGCGTCTCTGGCAGGTGGCGGCAGAGACGGGACTCTGTCGCGTGGGGATCCCGGTGGCCTATGGCGGTGACGGGGGTGGCGGGGTGGAGATCTCTCAGATGCTTCGGATTCTCACCCGTGAGACGGAAAATATCGGCCTCCCCTTTGCCCTCATGGTCTCCTCTGTGGTGGCCCATTTTATGGTGGGCGCTTGGGGAGACGCAGAGCAGAAGGCCCGATGGCTCGTACCTTTGGCCGGTGGCGCATTTCCTTCGGCCTTTGCCGTATCGGAAGCCGGGGTAGGCGCTCACCCCAAAAAGCTCTCCACCCATGCCGAAGCGGTGCATGGCTCCTGGCTCTTGACGGGTGAGAAGAGCTATATCTCCAACGGTCCCCTGGCGGGTCTCGTGGTGGTGGTGGCCGTGGTGGGGGAAGACCAGGGGCGTAAGGCCTTCAGCGCCTTTCTGGTGGATGGGATGGCTGTGGGTGTGGATTCCTCTAAGGCCCTGTCTCTCCCCTTTTTTCGACCGGCGCACCACGGCACCCTGGGCTTCGATGGGGTGGATCTGGGGACAGACTCTATTCTGGGTCCTCCCGGTGGGGCCTATGAATCCTTGGTGATTCCCTTTCGGCGTTACGAAGATGCCATGATGATGGGATGCACCCTGGGAGCCCTAGAGTGTGTGCTGGGTCGCATGGCGGTCTCGGATTTCCCCTTTGACGATGGGATGTGTGAGACCCTCGGGGCCTTAAAGGCCCATGTGACGGCCTTAAACCTTGTGGCCCGGGAGAGCGCCCGATTAACGGCAGATCCGTCACCCGAAGCGGTGACGGCTTCCACAGCCCTTCTCCTTCATTTTCGACGCGGTGTGGCGCTGTGCCAGACTCTGGTGACCTCCCTGGAGGCGGCGGGAGCCCCCTTAGATGCCACGGTCCGGGCGATGATGACAGACCTTGAGGCCTCGGCCCGGATCACGGCAGGCGTCTCCACCATCCGCCAGAGGAATCTCGGCCGGGGGTGTCTGGTCGATCCTCGCTGAGGGTCCGGTGGCTATTTTTTTTGATTCCCCTGTAAGGCCGGGACAAAAATAAAGTATACAAAAAGCGATGCCTCCGGCGGCAAGGGTGGCGAAGCCACTTAGTCTAAAACACCTTGAAAGCAGTATGCCGCAGCGCTTTAACCCTCGTTCCTCGGGTCAAATCACTGCGGCTTTTTATGAAATTTGCGCATTTATTTTTTGAGTGAGGGCCGGCCATTGTCACAAACCTGGGGTCCAGGGGATTTATCTCCTGGCCGCCGGAGGCTCGTCTTTTCACGCCCCATTTAACCATAGACGGCCACTCTTTCCCTCCCTATCTCGCCTTCCCATCCCGGTAGGCGATGACCCGAACCCTCTCCAGGGTGATCAGCCCCTTTTTCAAAATGTGATCCAATACCTCTAAAAAAGGGGTGATGCGCTCTTCTCGATCCACGATCTCCACCACCACGGGCAGGTCCTCGGAGAGCCGAAGAATTTTGTCGGTGTGGATGCGGCTGCTGGCTCCAAAGCCCATATGCCCTCGAAACACCGTGGCTCCGGCCATATTCCTCTTCTTGGCCTCCTCCACAATCCACTGGTAGAGGGGGACACCATCGTGGTGCGCCTGATCGCCGATATAAATTCTCAGACATTGTGCGTCATCTTCAATGGGCATGGCCAATCTCCGTAAGGGGTAAGGGGAGGGCACTAAAGTAGGCGTGCCAGGGCGCTGCCCGCAAAAAAAAGGGCGAGGCCCACCGAAATTTGAAAGGTGATGTTTCCGACGGCGATCCACCACTGGGCGCCTCCGGCCAGCTGGCCCGTCTCGGAGATAAAGGTGGAGAAGGTGGTGAAGGCCCCCATGTATCCGGTGAGGATGATGGTGCGTGCCTCGGCGCTGATGGCCATGCGTTCGGCCCCTAAGGTCCAGACGAGACCAAAGAGAAGGCAACCGATGGCATTGACGGCGGCCGTGCCCCAGGGGAAGCCGATACCCACCATGCCTTGAATAAGGCCTGAAAGTCCGTATCGGGAGAGGGTGCCCAGGGCACCGGCGACTCCGATGCAGAGGAGTTTTTGATAGAGAACCATGGGGAGAAAATCTCCGGGAATCCTTGTCATGTCTGCCGGGGGGCTGATCCATGAAAATAGGAAGCAACGGGGGGGGCCGGCACGGGTGGGTCCCTTTTTAAGATGCGTGATGTGAATGTACTGAACGGTGAGGGGTTCGTCAAGGCGAGGGGAGAAAGGCACATGGCGGAGAAGGGGAATAAAAGGGCCGGATGGAATACCCGTCTCCTTCTGGATGGATGCGGCGAAGACCAGTCATCTTGCTGAAAAAATAGGGCGATACGTGTGGGGTGTTCTCTCTTTGGGGGTTGGAATTTGCTTGACAAAGGGTGGGGCGGAATGTAAGTACCCCAATCTATATACAGAGATTCTATATCATGTTAATGTATATTGCATAGGTATACTTAGCAGCGGGGACGATAGCGTGGCCGAGACGAATCGGTGTGCGAAACCACAAAGTAGAGGAACGTATGAAAAAAATTGTCATTCTTGGTTCTGGGGCAGGCGGAACAATGGCCGCTGCCCATCTGAGAAAACATCTCAGCGTCAGCGAATGGAACATCACGATAGTGGACAACGATGAGGAACATCACTATCAGCCTGGCTGGCTCTTTATCCCCTTCGGGATATATACCCGTGAAGATTGCGTGAAACCCAAACGAGACTTTATCCCCAAAGGTGTGGAATTTATTCTGGATGAGGTCGTGGGTATCAATCCAGATCAAAACTACGCCGAGACCAAAGCCAACGGCAAGCTCCCCTACGATATTCTCATCGTAGCCACCGGGTGTGATATCGCCCCCGAAGAGGTGGACGGCTTGGAGGATTGGAAGGCAGACCCCGAGGGGAATGAGCACACCATCTTTAGCCTGGACGGGGCCCTGGCCCTCTTTAAGCGGCTTAAGAGATTTGAGAAGGGAAAGCTCGTTTTCAATATCGCGGAGATGCCCCATAAATGCCCGGTGGTCCCCATGGAGTTCGTCTTCCTTGCCGACTGGTTCTTCAGGGTCAACGGCGTCCGGGATAATGTGGAGATAGAGCTGGTGACTCCCAATACCGGTATCTTCACCAAGCCCATCGCCACCTCGGTCCTCTCCAAGACCGCCGAGGAGAAGGGCATTATCGTTAAGCCCGATTTTCACCTCTCCGAGGTAGATCCCGTGGGCAAGCGTCTCATCTCCCCATCCGGTGCCACAGCCGATTACGATTTGATGGTCTCCACCATGCCCAACCTGGGGGCCGATTTTATCGATGAGTCCGGTTTAGGCGACGGTATGGGGTACCTCCTCACCGACCATCACACCTTGAAATCCGTGAAGTACGACAATATTTACGCGGTGGGGGATGCCTCCAACGTGCCCACCTCCAAGGCCGGGTCGGTGGCCCACTATCAGGCGGAGCTGGTTACCGAAAATATTTTAAGGGAGATCGATGGTCTAGAGCCCAAGGCCTCCTTCGATGGCCACTCCACTTGCTTTATCGTTTCGGGGTATGACAAGGCCTTCCTCTTCGATTTCAACTACAAGACCGAGCCACTCCCCGGGAAATACCCCTTCCCCGCCTTGGGACCCTTCGATCTTGTGGGAGAGTCCCACATGAACTACTGGGGCAAGATGATGTTTAAGTGGGTTTATTGGAACCTGCTTCTCACCGGAAAAGAGCTGCCCTTAGAGCCTCAGATGTCCATGGCAGGTAAGTTCTGGCCCAAATTGAATAAATAGGAGGGGCCATGACAAACGAAGAGTTGATACTGCAGAAGTTGGAGAAGTTGGATCGCTTAGAGGAGCAATTGGCACCTATTATTCAGGGCCATAAGGTGCGCAGCGAGCTCCTGGCGGATTTGGCCCCCATGGGCCGGCAAGCGGCCCATATGGTGACCCAAGGGCTTCAGAATGTGGAGACCAACTTCCAGATGGAAGATGTGGTGGAACTTCTCACCATGGTGGCTCGAAATACACGAAATTTCACCTTTGCCCTCCATCAGTTTGAGAGTTTTATTGACTTCATGAAGGATATGGCCCCCTTGATGAAGTCCACGGTTCCCAAGCTGGTGAGTTATCTCGATACCATGGATCAGAAGGGCGTATTTCGTATCCTGAAGATCTGGATTGTGGATTTTCGTGAGAAGATTGCCGCCCAATACGGTCCGGAGGAGTCCGAGAAGATCATCGATGGTATCGTCGCCTTCATCGGCCTTGCCGGGACCCTCTCTGATCCCAAGGCGGTGGAGTTTTTAAAACGCCTGGCCGCCTTGCCCGGTATGGTGGATCTGGACCAGGCACCCAAGCTAGGCCCTGCCGGCCTTGCCATGGCGAGCTTTAGCGATGAGATGAAAGAGGGGCTGGGTGTGGTGGTGGAACTCACCAAGGCACTGGGACGGCTCAAGACCCAGGAGAACGATTAGGCGGATGTGGGCCCTTGCGGGCCTTTTATATAGATCTATGCAAAAAAGGGCGGGGGCCTTTATACCCCGCCCTTTTTTTGAACCCATCTCGTCTGTTTTTACTTACTCAATGGGGTCATGGGGGGCCATGAGATCGGAAATTTTCACGCTATCTAAGTTGGCGTAGAGGGCCTCGGTGGCCTCTTTCCACGCCTGGCGAAACCGGCACCCCGTGGCTTTTACGCAGGTATCCGGTGAGCTGATACACTCTACGAGCTCCTCCTGGCCCTCGAAGATCCGTACTACCTGGCCCAGGCTGATCTCTTCCGGGGGGACATTGAGGATGTGGCCGCCCTTGGGGCCTCGGACGCTTCTGACGATACCGGCCAGACGCAGCAGTCGTACCAGTTGTTCCAGATATTTCATGGGAATATCCTGAAGTCGGGCAATTTCACTCACTTGCAGGGGGGCGCCCGTCTCGTGGTGTTTCGCCAGCTCCAGAAGGATGCGGGCACCGTATCGGCTTTTGGTGGAGAGTTTCATGGGATTCCTTAGGAGAAATGGGTGTTTCATAGTTAAATGATCAAGTTAGTGGAGTTCCCCCAGACGTGTCAACGCTTTTATCCGATCCCCTTTGATCGGAGATGGCCGGAGAGGCCAGAAGGAGAAGAGGATGCCCCATGCGTATCTTGTAGAAATTCACCAGTTTCTTGCGGCCCATATGGGTCGGGCACGCCATGGCCTGGAGACGGCTGTTTCCGATGAAGATAAGGCCTATTATCGTGGAATGTTGGATGAAGTAACCCATATGAGGCGCCTTGTCTCCGAGGCGTACAATATGAATTTTCATGACTACGGGGAGGCCGTGTAATGAGCCACTCTTATCTTCTCGAACTCTACGGGTATATTGGTGAGCGAAAGCAGACGATGATGAAACGGGGTTCCGATAAGGCCCTGGCTCCCACCATGCGCAGTGAGGCCCAAGGGGCCGATGCCTTTCTCGATGAGGCCATGGCCTTTTTTTCATCGACCTACCATGAGAAGCTTCCCAAACGGCTGCGCATTAAACATCCCCCCGAGGGATATCTTCCCCCTTGAGCCTGTAGAATAGGTCTGTTTTTCAAAGTACAGCGTTATTTTACGAGAGGATGTTGAACTCTGGTAAAGCAACCGCTAAAAAATAGAGTCATATTTTACACGGCTGACATTTTTTTGACTAATTTCAGTCTGAAATAGACGATGAAATTTCAGCGGAGGCTTAATCCTACAGCCTTTTTGAGACAATATTTTATCCTTGATACCTTAAAACTCCGGATCGCCATGGCGATCTTGGGGTATCGCATCCCTTATCTATTTTTGGTTCTTTGGAGACCCTTTCCATCTGTGGTATGAGAGACGGGTTTTTAAAATTTTGATGTAAGCCGAAAGGGAGGGTGGCGATGCTGGGAACCGTGGTCAATGCGTGTGCAATTGTGGCGGGATGTCTGACCGGTTTGGTATTTAAGGGGGGCATTGCAGAAAAATACAAGGAGACGGTGATGCATGCCGTGGCCATGGCCGTGGTCCTGGTGGGGTTTAAGGCCGCCTTTGCCTCGGAGGCCCTTCTGGTGGTGATCCTCTCTCTGGTGATAGGCTCTTTGGTGGGGGAGTGGATCGATATCGAGGCCAAACTCGAGGCGATGGGGGCGTGGTTGGATACGAAGGTTCCTGGGGGTCAAGGCTCTGTGGCCAAGGGATTCGTCACGGCGAGTCTTGTCTTTTGCGTGGGCTCCATGGCCATCGTCGGGGCCCTGGAGAGCGGTCTCACGGGAAACCATCAGACCTTGTATGCCAAAGCCATCTTGGACGGTATCATCTCCGTTATATTCACCACCACCATGGGGATCGGAGTTATCTTCTCCGCCCTGGCTGTCTTTGTCTATCAGGGAAGCATCACCTTGAGTGCCACGGTGATAAAACCATTTTTAACCCCCGAGGTGGTGGCCCAGATGACCTCAGTCGGTGGTCTTCTCATCATCTCCATCGGGCTCAATATGCTGGAGGTGACCAAGATCCGCGTGGGCAATATGCTGCCCGCGATCTTTATCCCCTTGGTCTGGTTTGTGGTGCGGATGGGGCTGTCGACTCCCCTTTTTTAATCTGCTTAAAAAAAAGTCTCCGGCGGTCGGGCGTGTCGATTTAATCGAAAAAACATATATTTTGGCTGTTGCATATACAATATGTGGTGTTGTTTGTTTTAAACGGTCAAAGGCAGTGCCCCTGGAACCCAGGTGTGCAGAGATTAAGGGTTAAAACCCCTTAATCTCTGCTTGAAAAACGGGGGCACTATTCAGCTCTTGAACCACGGGCCTGCCGGACGGCCGCTTTTTTTATCCCTTCTTTATGGCATCACTTCGGGGCGCCCTTTAAAAAAGTCTGGCGCTTTCGCGGCCGTCTTCACCCCTCCCCCTTATCATCTTCTATAATTTAGTCATTTCACCCATCATTGGGCTCGTCCGTTCCCACGGCATAAGGAATATGAAGCGTTACTATTCATAGGTGTATTAAGGGGAAGGGAGGTGATCTATGCGTGTGGATGGTGATGCGTATAATGCCTTTGTATCATTCCTTTGTTAGGGCTATGACACTTTATGCCCCCATGATATGGTGCTCTCCTGAAATGTTGATCGAGATGATTTGAAAAAAGTCGCCGGGGACTATCCTTTGGGGCGCTTTGCTTGACTGCACAGTCCACTGCTGTGATTATTTGACGATGCCATCGAGTTTTAGTGGGGGGTATGATGGCCAATGGAAGGAGTTATTTCATGGATCTATGGAGAGGAACCCGATGCCTTGTATTGGTTTTTCTGATGGCTATATTGACGGCGTGTTCTTCCACCAGTGATGGCGGGGGCGGCTCTTCTCCCGGATCTGACGATCCTGCCTTAGTGGTTCCGGTTGAAAAAAAGAGTCAGAGTATCTCCTTTGTAACGGCCGGTCTTTTGACAAGGGAGGTCAATGAGCTTTTCTCCAATAGAGCGGCTGGAGGGGCGGGGACGGGAGCGATCCGATACACCTCGAGCGATGAGTCCATTGCCCGGGTCTCTGCCGAGACAGGCCTTGTCACATCCATGGCGCCTGGACGTGCGATTATTACCGCAAAAAAGGCTGAAGATGCCACGCACAAGATGGCGACGGCCTCCTATGAACTTCGAGTCGTGGCGACGGATTGCCCCTTTATTGCGTGGATTTCAGGGGGGGAGAATAACCCTTCATCGGTTCTTTTCGATGCGATGGCCAATGGGACAAAGTGGGTCAGTACGACCGATGAGACCTATGATCCCCGTATCTCTTCGCCAACCTGGGAGGAGTCTCAGTTTAAGGCGCTTTCAGGGGCCTGGGTGCAGGATGACCATACCCGGCTGACCCAGAGTTCCGTGTATTGGCTAAAAAGGGATGACGATCGCTACAGCACGCCGGTTACGGTGACCACGGAGAGCTTTTCCGCACGGGCCTACCACGAGGGAGCTGTTTTTAATAAGAAGATGTGGCTTGTGGGGGGGCGCGACGGCAATGGCACCAACGCTATTTTAAGCGATGTCTGGTCCTCCAGTGACGGATTTGTTTGGGAAAAAATATCAGATCACCCCTCGGCCTTTGCACCGGTGTACAACCATCAGGTTGTCTCCTTTGATAAAAAACTCTGGGTCATTGGAGGCAAGACTGGTGATGCGACCTCCGATGTGACGGCGGCGGTGTGGACCTCCACAGACGGTATCGAGTGGGTCCCTTTCATGGATTTACCGGAGAGGCGATATGGGCACCGTGTGGCCGTTTTGGACGGGACACTCTGGGTGGTGGGGGGGTGCGATGAGGCCGGCATCTATCAAAAAAGTGTCTACTCCATAACCGAAGGGGCGGATACGACAACGACCTGGACAACTCAGCCGTCATCTCAGGTCGGTTTTTCAGGTCGTATGGATCATGAGCTGGTGGCCTTTAATGGCGCCTTGTGGCTGAGCGGGGGGCTGACAGATGTTGGACCGACAGATATTAAACCGAGCAGTGAACTCTGGTCCTTCAGCGGAGAGGAAGACGACGATTGGCATCGGGTCACCACGGATGTATTTTTTGGGGCGCGCATCGATCATCGCATGGCTGTGGTGGGGGAGACGCTCTATCTGGTGGGAGGGGAAAAGAACACCACCGTATTAAACGATGTCTGGACCTCGACCAACGGAACGAGTTGGCAAAAGGTCTCTGATGCCACCCCGTATGCGAAGAGGCAGGGCTTCGAGATGGTCTCCTTTGGTGAGGCGCTCTGGATCATCGGAGGCGGGACCACCAATAATAACGACACCCTCTCCGACCTTCAAGATGATATCTGGGTCTTGGGTGATGGTGAGGCGTGGCATCCTGTGACCTTTGACAGCTCCATATCGAAT
>JABXKT010000022.1 GCA_013619155.1 Desulfobacteraceae bacterium | reverse complement strand
GAACTATGAATGTCTTAATGGCATTCGTCCGAAAAATCTATGTCAGCTCCATTGGGGGCACTCTATTTTGTATTATTATCTCAACCATCAATCCCTTCTAAGGCCGCAAATCAGCGGGCGCGGCCTATGTACGCCCGGTATGGGCGTGATTTTATGAAGTGACTCGTCAGTTTTAACAGAGGGGTTATCTGTATGTGAATTCTATTGAGCTTACAAGGATTTAGCATAAGTACTAGTCGAAGGCAAGGGCGGCACCGTGAGGTTACGTCTGGAGGAAATAGAGCAAAGCGGAGTTACGAGCGGTCGCGAGAACGCTCCGGAGGGAGGGGTTACTTTCCGGCAGATCTATGAGCCGAAGCCCTGGCGCGTGACGGTGTGGGCCATCTCTCCATCGTCGATTTCGATGTGGTGAGCCCGAGTAATGTCAACCGCCAGCGAGGGTGGCAAAGCCACTTAGGTAAAATCACAGCGGTGTTCTTAGTGGATGCTTTGGGAGGGGCTTTGAGGGCGTGTGGGGATATAAAAAGTTGGGGTATGCCGGGTGAGGCGGGGCGACGAGGGTTTCCCAAATAGGGTGCGCAGAGGGCACCCTAAGGGTTCAACGTCGCAATTATACTTTTGACACCCTGCTTTTGTAACTTGAAAGAATTTCGGGGAAAATGATAACAACATAGCTTTTTAATGTTTCAACGACATCACCATTATTAATTTTTTCGAAGGATCCGTTTGGTAAAGTATACAACTCTTCAATCTGTTGACATGTTATTTCATAATCGAAGTTATGTGATAATTTATTTCTAAGACTGTTAAGCTTACGTAAGGAACCGACTATATAGTCTGGTAATACAGGAACACCTTCAGAAATATCTATTTTGCCGACCAATTCTAATTTCTGTCTATACGTTAAATTTAACGATAGTATTGCATTTGCATTGTTGTCGAAAATAAGTTTAATCAGCTCTTCTAAAATATTCTCAGATAATAAATGTGTTCTAAGAAGTATGCTCAGTGGGTCAGTTGAGCTTATCCATTTCACGGCTTTTTTTCCGAATACTTTTAACCTCAGAGAATTCATAGTTTTTTCGCTAAATTTTCTTTTCAAGCCTTGTAATTCCTTTTACGTATAAATGTTAAAGAGGCGTGGGTGAAAATCCGTTACCCGGCTACGGCCCGGTAACCTTTGTGAACCGCTCGGTGCGCGCCCGAAAGAAGTGCCTTTGGTAGATCCGCATGCCGGGTGGTGTGGGAGCTGGTGGGGCTGGGGGAGAGAAACCCTGGCTACCCGATTAGCGCAGTGAGCATTAATACTTGTAACAACCAGTGACGGCAAAAATATCAATCCGAATTTATTGAATATTTTGTTTTCGCCAATTATCTACTGCTATTGAAAGTCGATTGTCTTTAACTGGCTTTTGCCATTCATCCCAGAAATTTACAGTCCCGCTATTTGGTTTATTTATGGGTTCATCGATTCTAATTCTGCTCGGTAGCAGGCTTGCATCACCGACAACCAAAGCCTCGCCTATATCAAGGGTGGGTAGTATGTCGCTAAAACCACCTAAACTATCAGGCAACAGCCTTTTAATAACGCCTTGATCTTCTGCGTTTGTAAGCCGCATAGAAACGAAGTTACTGCACTGGCTAAGCATGGTTTTGTTTACTTCGGACGGGCGTTGGCTTATTACCACAAGACTAACCCCATATTTACGCCCTTCTTTAGCAATACGCTCAAAAATATCCAAAGAGATATCGTCTGCAGAATCCGCCATATTTCGCTGAGGCATGTAGAGATGCGCTTCGTCAC
Organism: Desulfobacteraceae bacterium; assembly: GCA_013619155.1. Classification (GTDB taxonomy): domain Bacteria; phylum Desulfobacterota; class Desulfobacteria; order Desulfobacterales; family Desulfolunaceae; genus Desulfoluna. The sequence continues at coordinate 28,732 of JABXKT010000022.1, read as the reverse complement.
ATAGAAGGGCAATAGGATGGCGCATATCTGAGGGTGTCCATTGCTGAACAGAAAAAGTTACACGAGCAACGAGCGATACAATAAGCGGTAAAACGTCTGATGGAACCTCGGAAAAATCAATAATTTTGATCCCTGCCTTATCATTTTCCCCAGAACTACCGAGCACACAGTTAGTGAACTTTTCAAGCCAGGTGAAATTAAGAATGTCACCTCCTCCATTAAACATAAAACCAAGTCGTCGATCGGAAATTTTATTTTCAAGGCGAGAAATCATACGTGGAAGCTTACCGTTGAAATCCCCCGCCTTTTCGGTATTAGCTCTAGCACCCGGAACCATTTCAACATTAATTTCATTTAGCCTTTGCATGAGAAAGCCAAGATCGAATGGAACCGGACTGTCGACAGTAAAGTGTTTCAATATATCTTTCTGCCCGCTATCTTCTAGATACTTGCGTTTCGCTTGATTAATCTCGCGCGCCATAATCATAGCTTGGTTGGGCGCATTCTGGTCACTTCGATCAACAAACATTGATACAAGTGCTTCATATGAAAGAAGCCAGTAAGGCAAATAAAGTACACCATTATCGATGGTTCGTTTAGCCTCTACATCTGCAGGCCCAGCAACTTTGAAGTGTTGAATACCTTTTTCTACCAATGGGGAGTACTCACCATGAAGATCGAAAACAATGGCGTTTGCGGTCGAGAGCCCTGCCATCTGTTCAATGATTTTTGCTGTTGTCCACGATTTTCCTGATCCTGTGCTACCGCCGATAAATGCATGACGTTGGAAAAACTTATTACCATTTAGATATGCAATGGCATGTTCGTCCAACGTATATTTTCCAAGCGTCAGAGAGTTTCCGTCGGCTGCCACGTTGGAGAGCGTACGCATAAATTCTGTCAAGTTTTCCCCATCTAAAGAGAAGCAATTGGCATCGATCTCTGGCACGCTCTCCAGAGTGCGGCGAAAAACGTTCTCCTTTTCGCCATCACGATCCAGCAAGGTACCAATTAGGGATATTCGGCACAGATTAAGTTCTGAGTTTTGATCAGTAACGCCGTCGTTGTCGAAATTTTCTAAGCCGCGCTTACGAGTAACTTGCGTGATGAGCCCGATGAGATGCTGACCAGGCCTGCTACTTTGAAGTACCGATAGATGATTGACTTGTAACCTTTTCAGTTGGTCAAGATTTTCCACGTCAACAATCACGTTTGCCGTATCAACAGAGGCCACCTTTCCAAGTGCCCCTTCATCTCTAAATCTAAAAATTGGCATCTCATTTTCCTACATGATAAGTGAAAGGTAACCGCCTAAGCTCCAGATATTTTCTTCAACAGTAATTGGCGTCTTATTTAACGATGAATGGACTATTGATTGATTGTCCGTTGCTCCTCGCTCTATTGCCAGATAATTTTGTGCCTTGCCCTCAAGTATTAGCTTCTTGGCTGCATCTGAGAGTGCAAAGGTGATAATAGTGATTGGGGTATTCTGACGTGCGCATCTCAGCATTAGTTTCGGCTGAATATGCTCGTCATTGAAACCATAACCTACGCACATGTATGAGTTGGCGGAGATAATAGCTTGGTCGGCATTATTAATAATAGAACGATATGGTTCTAGATGCGTTCGTTGATATTTTTGAGTTCCTGGGGTTACGATTTGCGGTTCGTAATTATCAGGTATATCGCCAATATTTGAGAGCGCCACGGTATCTTCCAAAGGGGACTTAAACCAATCTATAGATCCGTGAACTTTCCAGATATTCACTTTTCTATAAGACGTTATATCGTTCGGTAAGGCTAACTGGCGAAAGAATCCATGCGTGAATCCTGTGTAATGGTGGACTCCTTTTTGATCACAGGCATATTCAGCCAGCCGGTCATAATTGGTAGTAACAATATTAATTGTCTTAAGGCTGCTTCTGAACATATGATCAAGCAAAAGGCTTAATGGAAACATAGATTTGTTCTGAAGACTTTTTTGAAATATTTGGCTGTCTTCAAGGGTGATTAGCTCCCAAGTCGCTTTAATGATTCTGGCGGTAAGCACGTCAGTAACATCGACCTGATAGAGCGCAGATTCTAAATCGACTCCTGATTTCAAAACCTGGCAGAACGTTTGCCAAGCATCACTCTCCACAGAAGAGAGATCTGAAACGTCTGTATGCGCGACCAGATGCGATGCGAGATCTCCCATTCCTGACATGCCATATGCAGCCGATGCTCCGCTGCCTAAGATTATAAGAGGAGCTTTACTATAGTAATCCTGGGCCTGTTTTCGATAATCAAACTCTAACGTCATAAATTTCCCTGCTAAGGCCTTCTGCCTTACTTACACTCAGGTGCTTTCTGAGAGTTAACAGTAGTGATAAATAAAAAATTTCTACTTATCATGTGATTAAAACGGGAAATATGGAGAATACGGCGTGAAATTTTCCATATTTTGTGGGGCGATATGAACGGGTCGTTTCAGTCGTCGCATATAACCTTTTTCAGTCCATGCGACATCTCGTATGATTTATGACTGTCAATACAAAGAGTGATGACTTAGGGAACCTGAATAGTGGGCGAATAAAAAAACGACGCGCGTATATATAACTAAAACAGTGTATAACCGTCTATACTTATCCAATGCTGTATAAGTACAAAAAATAAGCATACCACAAGGCAAAAATAAGTACATTGGTTTAACAAGCGTTATTCGCATTGTCCAAAAATTATATAATTTAGAGGGTAAACCCCACCTTTGGTGGAGGACTCCCCAAGTTTGACAGTTCCATCAGTAGAAGCCGGCAATTTTTCATAAATATTAACGGTTTATAACATTAAGCGATACGCACTGAAACGGTGCGCCGCACTCCGGTGCGGCTTACCCATGCCGCACCGGAGTGCGGCGCACAAGGGAGCAAGGCCAAAAAGAAACCCTTGGTCAGTGGTTCCTTGGGAAATAGACCGCTTTGAGAGGTTAACATTCAAGCCTCCTGTTCGGCCTCCATATCACCATAAATAGTCGGAGAATTTTAGCCGAGGCGGGGCCATCATGGTTGCGGGTTTCTCAAAGACGGTGCACCGAGTGCACCCTACGATTGTGATCTCTGGGGCCAATGTCACGTCAGGCATCGTCATGGGATAGCGTGTGATGAAGCTCGATACTCGCCGAAGGGTCCGTAGGGAATTCACGGTCGCCGGTTATTTTTTTGAATCATAGGGTGATCGGTACCCTCACTTACTGAGTCCGAGTGCCAAGGGGTGGATTGACCATTCCACGCCCCCTCCTTTACAATACAATCCACACTTAAATCTTACAGATGCCCTGCCACGCACTCTTTTTCTATACTATGGCATCTGTCTCTATTCGAGATGGTGAGTCGTGGCACGTAGAAAACTCGCATCGATGGGGTAGTTGAGGCATCGCATCTTTTTTTTTCCACTTTTTATAGGGGGGGGAAGGCATGTATCGATATCTGATGATCATGGTGGGGCTACTGTGGTGGGTGGCCATACCGGCCATGGCTGCTCAAGACATTTTGACCGTGGATCGTGCGATCTCCGGGGAGCTGGAGACTTTCTTTGAAAATGAGAACGAGGAGGAGCCCCGGCGCAGCGATTTTAAGGTGGTGAATTACGTCTTGATGAGCAGCGAAAAGGGGGCCCGGTGGGCGGTGGTCACCTTAAAAAACGGATCGACTGGGTCTCGGATCTTTAAGGAGGACCAGATGCTCGCCCTCTTTGCCGACGGGGAGCGGCGCTCGCCCATGGCCCATAGTCGCACCTTTAAGGGTCAGGAGACTATTTCTCTTACCCTCTCCTTTGGTCGAAGGGCCTTTCCCATCCTTACCATCTATACGCGACGTTAAAAAAGATGCCTCCGGTGGCCCTGCCGGGGGCCAGGTCTTTGAAACGCGTGACAAACAACGCTTATAAAAAACGGGATGAGCCATCGTTCGTGATGGGCGGAGGCGTTGCGAAAAACTTCGCGAACCCGTCTCGCCCCGAGGCACGCGGGGTGAGGGGTTCGCTTGTCTGGGGCTCAGGGGATTGATCCCCTGGCCGCCGGAGGCTTGCTTTTCACGCCCACTTTAACCATAGAAGGCTCGTTTTTGCGTGCGCCACGATCCTATTTGGGTCGCGGCGCATGAGAGCTTCTGGCTTACAGCTTCTCTAAGAATCGCACCAGATGGCGGTGAAAGGTGTCCGGCTGGTTGATATAGGTGGGGTGGCCTCCGTCGGGAATGATTACCACATGGCTGTTGGCCAGGAGGCTGTCTAAGATATGGGCGTTTTCTACGGGGACGATGGGATCGTTATCGCCCCAGATGATGAGAAAGGGGAGGGCGGTCCCTTTGAGGGCTCCGCCGTTTTCGGTAACGCCCAAGGGGGCCGGGGCGACGACGCCGGTGAAGTCTGAGGGGTGTTCGGAGATCACGGGCAGGGCGTAGGTGCCGCTGAAGGAGGGGGCGACGATGATGGGTTTGATAACGCCCAGGGCCTCCATGATGAGGGGGAGCACCGCCTCCACGGCGATGTTATCGGCCGCTGGTGACTTTCCGTAGCCGGGGAGGTCGATGGCGATGGCGTCGAATCCTTTCTCGGCGAGGAGATCGAGGGTGCCTACCTCTTCCCAGTTGAGGGAGGAGAAACGCTTTCCGTGGAGGAAGATGACGCTCTGGGGGTTGCCTTCACCGCTCCTGCGGACGAAAAGGGAGGTCTCTTGAATACGAAGGGTCTGATGGATGGTCATGGGGTTCGTCTCCTCGTGGGTGTGATTTTGTTTATGATGTGGGGTGGGATCACCCCGATAATCGTTCCAGGCCAAGGAGGCCCGTGGGCGGGTCTGCCTCGGCCCGTTTTTTGGGGTATTTTAAGGCGTGGGGCGCCGCCGTCTCTCTTCGTGCCCCGCGCCTGGATCTCTTTTTATCATCGCCAAGAAAACCACGAAATGGGGGAAAAACCAAGGGGAAAAAGTGGCGGTGGTTGCATCCCCTTTGGGGCATGCGTATGGTGGGGCCGGATGATGAAAAAGAGCCGTGCTCTTTTGGGGGCATCGCTCCCTGGCGGTTCGCCTTGCCGCCGCAGGCAATGCGGCCAAAGCCTGCCTCTGGCGGGTCGCTTTTCTAAAAGCTCTGCAAAAACTTTTTTGATTACCGCGACAACTATCCTGACACAGGGGGCCCTCGTTCCTCGGACATGTTGTCGTGATGGCATTTTTTTTGGGGCTGAATCGTTACATCAAGATTAATAATGACCGTATCTGTTTTAGATTGAAAGTAGAGGAGTGCGCATCGATGGATGGTTACAGAGTTCCGGCGGGTGAGCACCGGGTAGAGGAGAAGATCAAGGGGAGCCTCTTTATTGCCACGGCAGGGCGGGCGGGCTCTCCCGAGGCGGCCCGGGCCTTTGTAGATGGGGTGAAGAGAGCGTTTCGAGATGCCACCCACAACTGCCATGCCTTTGTGGCGGGCGCACCGGGTTTTGCCCTCTCGGGCATGGGGGACGACGGAGAGCCCAAGGGGACGGCCGGGCCACCCATGCATCAGGTGCTCACCCACTGCGGGGTGGGGGAGATCGCCGTGGTGGTGACGCGCTACTCCAGCGGGATCAAGCTGGGGACTGGCGGTCTGGTTCGGGCGTACAGCGGATTGGTGAAGCTCTGTCTCGCCTCCCTTCCCACCCTCTTTTATGTCACCGCAGAGCCCTTCTTCCTGGAGGTGGGCTATAGTGATCTGAAATCGGTGACCCATGAGGTGGCCCGGCATCGGGGGGAGGTTATCGGGGAGGCCTTTTCCGCCATAGTCACCCTGTCGGTGCGGCTCCCCGAAGCCGAGAAAGCGGCCTTTCTCGCCCGGATATCGCACATGGCGCGGGTGGTGGAGGCCTAAGGGCCATAAGAAGCGATGCCTTCTAATGGTTAAAGTAACCAGAAAAAGGGCCTCCGTCGCCCTTACAGTAAAAGTTTGTTTGGTAAATTTTCACCGCATGGACTTCTATGGTCACTATAAAAACCTGTTTGGCAACCTTTTACAAAAGGTTGCCAAACAGCAGGGCTGCCGGAGGCCTTACCCTATTCGAACAAGGGTGTGGAGAGGTAGCGTTCGCCGGGGCTGGGCAGGATCACCACCATGCGTTTGCCCCGGGACTGGGGGCGTCGGGCTACGGCCAGGGCCGCATGGACCGCTGCTCCGGATGAGATGCCACACAAGAGTCCCTCCTCCTTGGCGAGGCGTCGTGCCGTGTCGAAGGCCTGATCCGCGGTGACGGTGACGACCTCATCCACCACCGACATGTCGAGGACCCCCGGTATGAATCCGGCGCCGATGCCCTGGATCTTGTGGGGACCTGGAGTGCCCCCGGAGAGGATGGGGGATTCGGCAGGCTCCACGGCGATGGCCTTAAAGTCGGGATTCACCCGCTTTAACACCTGGCTGGTGCCGGTGATGGTGCCCCCGGTGCCCACCCCAGCGATGAGCATGTCCACCTCGCCACCGGTGGCGGCCAGAATCTCAGGGGCCGTGGTCTTGCGATGGATATCGGCGTTGGCGGGGTTTTCGAACTGGTTGGGCAAAAAGGCGTTGCCGCTTTTTTTTACCAGCTCCATGGCCGCCTCGATGGATCCTTTCATCCCCTTGGCACCGGGGGTGAGGATCACTTTTGCCCCGAAGTGGGTGAAGAGCTTTCTGCGTTCCACGCTCATGGTCTCGGGCATGGTGAGGCAGAGTTTTAGGCCGCGGCGTGCGCAGAGCATGGCCAGGGCCACCCCGGTATTCCCGCTGGTGGGCTCCACAATGAGGGTCTCCGGATCGATATCTCCGTTGCGGATTCCCGCCTCGATCATGGCAAAGGCGAGGCGGTCCTTGACGCTTCCTGCGGGGTTGAAAAATTCGAGTTTGGCGTAGAGCTCTACGGGTAATCCCTTGGCCATCCGTCCGAGGCGCACCAGGGGGGTCCGTCCGATGGTCTCATCTATGGTGTTGTATCGATGCATCTCGTCTCCTTATTTGGGCTCTTTTGTCCCCTTGGCATTGCGGTAGATTAGTTCCGGGGTTTCGATGAACACTTTGGTGTCTGGGGGGACCGATTCGGTGAGCCAGACGTTGCCGCCGATGGTGCAGTTTTCTCCGATGGTGGTCTCTCCGCCCAGGATCGTGGCGCCGGAGTAGATGATGGCGTTATCCTCGATGGTGGGATGGCGCTTCTTCCCTTTCAGGTGCTCACCGGCTCCCGGAGGCAGAGAGAGGGCCCCTAGGGTGACCCCCTGGTAGATGCGCACGTTCTCGCCCACGAGGCAGGTCTCTCCGATGACGACTCCCGTACCGTGGTCGATGGCAAAGCAGCGACCGATCTGAGCACCGGGGTGGATGTCGATGCCCGTGGCGCTGTGGGCGATCTCTGTCATGATGCGCGGCAGGATGGGAACACCCAGTTCGTAGAGTTTGTGGGCCATGCGGTAGACGCTGATGGCGTAGACGCCGGGGTAGCTGAAGATGATCTCGTCCACGCTGTGGGCGGCGGGATCTCCGTCCCGGATGGCCCGTACATCATCGGAGAGCATGCGCTTGAGCTCCGGTATGGCGCGGAAGAAGGCCAGGGCTGCCTCATACCCTTCGGTGGCGCAGGAGGTGCAGGATTTATCGTAGCGAAAGCAGTCGTGACGAAAGGAGAGCACCACCTGATCGGAGAGTAGGTCGAAGAGACTCGTGGTGAGCTGTCCGATACGATAGGTGAGGTTCAAGGGGTCGATCTTCTTGCCGGCGAAGTAGCCGGGAAAGAGCACCTGCATGCCGGTCTTGATGATCTCCTTGGCGTTTTTCCGGGAGGGGATGGGCTCGTATCCTACGTGCATGAAGCAGTCGTTTTCGTTGCAACTCTCGATGATCTCACGGGTGATATCGGGCATCAGTTTTCGAAATCGAGTAATGGATTCGTTTTCTGAGCGGCAGCGGTCTGCCTCGAGGGGGTATATTTGCTTCATGGCTTTGGGGTACTCCGGATATGTGTGTTTTTTTTTCAAGGGTTCGATGGGCCGGGCAGCCGTAAAGGTGGGGGGGCTGGGCGGCACGAATTGACGCACGCTACCACAGTGTGGTAGCGTGATGCAACCTTGAGAACAGTGACTGATTTTATCGGAGAATGCATGGACAGTAAAGAGTTTGCCATCATCCGCAAGCACCTTGCCAAGACCCAAAAAGAGATGGCTGGGGTGTTGGGCATATCGGTGAAGGCGATTCATAGTTATGAACAGGGGTGGCGCCCTGTGCCGCCCCATGTGGAAAAACAGCTCCTCTTCTTCCTGGCCCGTCGAAAAACCGGGAAGAGCGCACCCTGCTGGACCGTCATGGGGTGCGCCCCCCACCGGAAAAGCCGGTGTCCTGTCTGGGAATTTAAGGCTGGGGATATGTGCTGGTTTCTTTCCGGGACGCCGTGCGATAATATGGGGACTCTCTCCTGGCAAGAGAAGATGAAACGATGCCGGCTCTGTGCCGTTCTGGATTACGAGCGCCTCCTTTCACGATGAGATAGAGATATGAGTGAGACACCGAAACGACAATTCGCCACCCGTGTGATTCACAGCGCTCAGGATACCGAGGCATGGGAGGGGGGCACCCTTCCGCCTCTCTACCAAAGTGTTTCACACCGGCATCCAACGGCCGACAGCCTCTCCGATGCCTTTGCCGGAAAAGGGGGCCATATCTATGGTCGCCTCTCCAATCCCACCAACAGCGTTCTGGAGGCCAAGCTCACCGATCTGGAAGAGGGCCGAGGGGCCGTGGTGATGGCCTCGGGCATGGCGGCCATCAGCAACACCTGCATGGCCCTTCTGCGGGCTGGCGATGAATTTGTCGCCGGACGATCTCTTTTTATGTCCAGCTGGATTCTCTTTACCCAGATCTTTAAGAAGTATGATATCCGGGTGCGCCTGGAGGATCCCACGGATATGGCGGCCATGGAGGCGGCCATCACAGAGAAGACCCGTTTTCTCTATGTCGAGACCCTCGGCAACCCCGCCCTGGATGTGCCGGATATTAAAAAATTGGGGGCGATGGCCCATGCCCATGGCCTGCCCCTCGTGGTGGATAACACCCTGGGCACGCCCTACCTGGTACGCCCCCTGACCCTGGGGGCCGATGTGGTGGTGCACTCCACCACCAAGTACATCAGCGGTCATGGCAACGCCAGTGGCGGCGTGGTGGTGGATGGAGGGCGCTTCGACTGGGATCGTAAAAAATTCGCCGATTTCGCCCCCTTTGTGGCTCGGAAAGGGCCCCTGGCCCTTCTGGATCGTATCTGGCGGGAGCACCATATCAACCATGGCACCACCCAGGCGCCCATGAACAGCTACCTCACCATGGTGGGCTTAGATACCCTGGCCCTTCGTATGGAGCGGCACGTAACAAATGCCATGGCCGTGGCCCGTTTCTTGGCGGCCCATCCGGCGGTGACGTGGGTGAACTATCCCGGCCTCCACAACCATCCCGGTCATGGTGTCGCAGACGCCCAGTTTGGTGGCGCGGGTTTTGGCGGTATGCTCACCTTTGGCCTGGAAGACGAGGCGGCGGCACGGGGGCTCATCGATCGCCTCTCCCTCATCTACCATCTGGCCAGCATCGGGGATTGCAAGAGCCTTATCATTCACCCCTGGTCCACCCAGTATCTCTCCTTCGATCCCGCCACCCGAAGGGATATGGGGATTCGCCCCGAGATGCTGCGCCTCTCCGTGGGGATTGAGGCGGTGGGGGACATTATTGACGATTTGAACCAGGCCTTAACGGCATAAGGAGACGAGATGCAAAAAGATCATGCCGAAGAGCCGGCGGGAAAAGAGTTCTACACCCTGGAGGGTCCGGTGACCCTTGAAAATGGCCATCACCTGCCCGAGGTGACCGTGGCCTATGAGACCTGGGGGCACCTAAATGCCGATAAGAGCAACGCCATTCTCATCTGTCACGCCATGACCGGAGATTCCCATGCGGCGGGGATCAAGGGGGCCCATGGCCAGGCACCGGGGTGGTGGGAGACCATGGTGGGACCGGGCAAGGGGATCGATACCGATACCTATTTTGTGATCTGCTCCAATATCCTAGGCGGATGCATGGGGACCACGGGGCCCTCCTCCATCAATGCGGTGACGGGTACGCCCTACGGCACCGATTTTCCTGTGGTGACCATCCACGATATGGTGCAGGTGCAGGCGGCCCTGATGGATCATCTGGGCATTCAACGACTCCACGCCGTCATCGGCGGGTCGGTGGGGGGCATGCAGGTCCTCTCCTGGTGTAAAAATTATCCCGAGCGAGTGGGTTCGGCCGTGGCCCTGGCCACCACCATGCGTCACTCGGCCCTCTCCATCGCCTTCAATGAGGTGGCCCGTCAGTCCATCATCTCCGATCCCCACTGGAGTAACGGACACTACTACGGGGGAGAGAAACCGGCCATGGGGCTCTCGGTCGCCCGTATGGTGGGGCATATTACCTACCTCTCCGATGAGGCGATGCGCAGCAAATTTGGCCGCCGGCTTCAGCACCGGGATGAGTTCTCCTTCGACTTTGATGATGAGTTTCAGGTGGAGAGCTATCTGCACTACCAGGGGGCCAAGTTTGTGGACCGCTTTGATGCCAACTCCCTTCTCTATATCACCAAGGCCGCCGACTACTTCGATATTGAACCGGGGTTCCGGGAGAACGGCGCCTTGAAGCGACTGGCCGAATCGCGGTGCCCCATGCTCGTCGTCTCCTACACCTCGGACTGGCTCTACCCCACCTATCAGAACCGGGAGATCGTCGGTCTTATGAAACGGCATGGGGTGGACGTGAGCTTTTGCGAGATCGAGGCGAGTTGTGGCCACGATGCCTTTTTACTCCCCAGTGACCGCCTCACCACCCTGCTCACCGGATTTCTGGGGAAGGAGCGCCATGTCTGATGCAAGCCCCCCTCTTCGTTACGATCTCTCCATCATCGAGTCGTGGATCACACCCGGATCCCGGGTTCTGGGCCTTGGCTGTGGGGATGGAGAGCTCCTCGCCGCATTAAAGCACCGGAAGCAGGTGGTGGAGACGGGCATCGAGATCGATGAAGCCCTCGTGGCCCGATGCATTCAGCGCGGGCTCACCGTGGTGCAAGGGGACATCAATGAGGAGGTAAAAGATTATCCCGATGGTTTTTTTGATTACGTGATCTGCAGCCAGACCCTTCAACAGGCCTACGATCCCAAAGCGATTATCGGCGAGATGTTGCGGGTGGGGAAGTGTGCCGTGGTCTCTTTTCCCAATTTTTGCCACTGGCGTATCCGGTTTCAGATGATGGCCTCGGGCCATGTGCCCCGAACCCGGGAGCTGCCCTTCGAGTGGTACGATACCCCCAATATTCGGGTGCTCTCCTTAAAGGATTTTCGCCGCTTTGCCAAAGAGGTGGGTTTTACTATTCTGAAGGAGGCGGCCATCAATACCCAGGATATGGGAAACTCGGGCACCGAGGTGCGGTTATTGCCGAATATCCGTGCCACTTACGGAATTTACCTCATCGGGCGGTGATGGACGGGGCCCGTGGGCCCACGCCGCCTCGGAGGGCTATTTTTGGGCGGTCATACCTTGTGGTGCCTGAGTCCTTTTATCCGGCGCCTTCCGAACGTAAAAATCGCGTTATTGGGGGCCGCCTCCGGGGGCCCTTTTTAAGAGGAGCCTTGCCATGAAACGGTTTTTGCCCCTTCTTCTGGTTCTGATCTCCGTGGGCATCGGTATGCTTCACTTTGTGACCCCAGGTCACGATATGTTTCTTCATGACACCTGGCGGCGCCTCAGTTACCTGCCCATCACGGTGGGGGCCCTTTTTTTCGGCTTGCGCGGGGGGCTTTTGATGGCTTTTGTAAACTCCATCGCCTTTATCCCCCACCTGCTGCTCTTTATCGGCAAGAGTCCCATGACCTATCGAAGTGAGCTTACCGAGGTGCTTCTCTACTTCGTGGCCGGGGCGCTCCTGGGGAGTCTGGCCAATCGGGAGCGGCGGCTCGCCGAGCGATATCAGGCCGTCTCCCTGACCCTGGAGGGGACCCTGACGCGCCTGAAAGAGGATGCAAAGACCCTCTTGAGTTTTGAAGAGCAGCTTCGGGTGAGTCAGAGGCAAGCCGTGGCCGGTGAGCTCTCCACCTCCCTGGCCCATGAGATTAAAAATCCCCTGGGGGCCATTCGGGGGGCGGCGGAGATTATCCTGGATGAGGCGCCCGAGGGGAGCCACTCCCAGCGGTTTGCGGGCATCTTGATCACGGAGACGGAGCGTCTGGACAAGACCCTGTCGGGGATGCTCACCATGGCCACTCCGGTGGTGGGTGAGGCCGAGGAGAGGCAGCCTCTGAAGGCTGTGGTCGACCATGTGAACGACACCATGGCCATGCGCCTCAAAGACAGGGACATCTATATCTCCATGCACTGTGGAGAGAGGGCTGCCGAGGTGATGGTGGCCGGGGATAAGGTCTCCCAGGTATTGGTCAACCTGGTGTTAAATGCCGTGGCGGCTGTGGGCAGTGACGGGCATATTCGGGTGTCGGCGATTCGTCTGGGGGATGCGTGCAGCTTAAGCGTTGTCGATAATGGTCCCGGCATCGATCCCGAGCTTTTGCCCATACTCTTCGATCCCTTTGTCACGGGCCGTGATGGGGGGACAGGGCTGGGGCTCTCCATATCCCGGCGTATCGCCGAGAGTCTGGGGGGCACCCTGATCGCTCGCAACCTCGAAGGCGGTGGGGCCGAATTTATTTTTACCTTCCAGTAATGTGTGGGGGAGATAGTTTATGACAGGCACTCTGCTTTTGATTGATGATGACGAGAGCCTTCTGGCGGTCACATCCCATAATCTCTCCACCGGAGGGTTCTCGGTCATCGAGGCCCGAAGTGGTGAGGAGGGGATGACCCTGTTTGACAGGGAGATCCCCGATCTGGTGGTAACAGATGTGAAGCTCTCCGGTATGGACGGCTTGGCGGTTCTTGCCGCCGTTAAGGAGAGGAGTCCCGATGTCCCGGTGATTGTTATCACCGCCCATGGCTCCATCGAGTTGGCGGTGCAGGCGATGAAACAGGGGGCCTTTACCTTTATTACCAAACCCTTCAGTCGGGACGCCTTGCGCCTCTCCTGCGCCAAGGCCCTGGAGATGCGGGCCCTCCAGCGCAAGAACCGGGAGCTCACCGATGAGATTGAGACCATCCGGGGCCATGGGGCCCCGGTGGTGGCCTCTGCCGTCATGGAGACCCTCGTGGCCACGGCGCGGCGGGTGGCCATCAGTGAGGCACCGGTCTTGATTACTGGGGAGTCGGGCACGGGAAAAGAGGTGATCGCTCGCCTGATACATCGAGAGAGCCGCCGCCATGGAGGGCCCCTTGTGACCGTCAATTGTGCCGCTATTCCGGAAAATCTTGTGGAGAGTGAACTCTTTGGCCATGTGAAGGGGGCCTTTACCGGGGCGATCTCCGATCAGCCCGGTAAATTTCGTGCGGCCCATGGGGGGACTCTTTTTTTGGATGAGATTGGGGACCTCCCCTTGGGAACCCAGGCCAAACTCCTTCGCGCCATTCAGGAGAGAGAGGTGGAGCCCGTGGGGAGCCATCGGACGGTCTCCTGTGATATTCGTCTTATTTCGGCCACCCATCGGGATCTCTCCCAGGCCATCACGGATGGTGCCTTTCGCGAGGATCTCTTCTACCGTATCGGCGTGGTTCCATTGCACATCCCTCCTTTACGCGAACGTACCGAGGCCATCGTTCCTTTGGCCATCCATTTTTTGGCCATAGTGGCCCTTCGGGATCATCGCAGCCTCCTCTTCAGCAAGGGAGCCACACGGGCCCTGGCCGCCCACGGCTGGCCGGGAAATATTCGTGAACTCAAGAATGTGGTGGAGCGAAGCGCCATTCTCGCCCTCTCCGATACCATCCACACCCAGGATCTTCTCTTGGGTGGCCCTGCGTCCCCGGCTCTGATCCAGGGCTTCCGCATTCCCGACGCGGGGTTTAGCCTGCCCGATTTTGAACAGGCCTTGATCGCTCAGGCCCTCACCCGATCGGGGGGCAATCGTTCCCAGGCCGCCCGCCTCCTGGGGATTCCCCGCCATGTTCTGATCTATCGCCTGGAGAAATACGGCATAAAATAAAGGGGCCGGTCACGGGAGGCGCTTATCTTCGTCTGCCTGACAGACCCGATTTCGTCCCCCCTCCTTGGCCCGGTAGAGGGCCTCATCGGCACGTCGAATAAGGCTCTCCATCTCTTCTGCCGGCGAGTGGTGGCAGGTGGAGGTGCCGAAGCTTACCGTGATATGGATGGTGCCCTGGGGGGTCTGGATACCCATCTCCGCCACTTTTTTTCTCAGTCGTTCTGCGGCTTTTTCCACTGCGGTCTCATCGACGCCGGGCAGGCAGGCCACAAACTCCTCCCCACCGTATCGTCCTAAAAGATCGTAGGGCCGAAGGGCCATTTTAAAGAGGGCGGAGACGCCCTGGAGTACCTGGTCCCCCCCTTGGTGGCCGTAGGTATCGTTTACCCTCTTGAAGTGATCGATATCCGAGATGATAAAGGAGAGGGGGGTCTGGTCCCTGTGGGCCCGTATCGTCTCCTGCTCCAGCCTCTCCATAAAGGCGCGGCGGTTCATCAATCCGGTGAGGGCATCGGTGTGGGCCATCTTGAGGATGCGGTGCTCTAAGTTGATGATGCGCTCGCCGATGCGGATGCGATACTTGAGCTCCTCTTGATTGAAGGGTTTGATGAGAAAATCATCGGCCCCGGCGGCCAGTCCCTGGATGATATCTCTCTTTTCACCCTTGGTGGTTAAGAGGATAAAGTAGACATAGCGCTTGATGTTGAGGCGCCGGATCTCACGGCAGAGGGTGAGCCCGTCCATATGGGGCATGATCCAGTCTGAGATGACAAGGTTGGGCGGTTCGGGTTGGTGGAGGATATCGAAGGCCCTCTGGCCATCGGTGGCTAGGGTGACCTCGTATCCCCATTTGATGAGGTTGGCCTGGAGTATACGCCTGGATGTGGGGTCATCTTCAACGATGAGAATCTTCATGGGCCATTCCTTGCAAGACGCGTGTGAGTTCCTGGGTCATCGCCTCGAGGGTCTGCTGGAGGATCATGTACTCCTCGGCCGCCGTCTCTAAGCGTCCCTCTCGTCCCATGGTCTCTAAGTGGTGGGCGGCGGTGTAGGCCTTGTCGGCGCCAAAATTTCCCACGGAGCCTTTTAGGCTATGGGCGGCCCGCTCCAGGGCGGTACCATCGTGATCCTGGATGCCGCGCCAGATTTTGGCCAGTTGTTCGGGGTACTCCTCAAGAAATATACCGACGATCTCCCGGAAAATAGAGGCGTCATTTAAGACGGTGGCCATGGCTCGGGTCAGGTCAAAGTTTTGCGGCTCCTCGGGCTCTTCTTCTACAGGGAGCGAGGCCGGGGCGGGCTTTTTTCTCATGGGGTCTTCGATTACCGCCTCCATGACGGTGAAAAGCGTATCGGGTTTGATGGGTTTGGATACATAATCGTCCATCCCCGCCTTCAAACATCGCTCCTGGTCGCCTTTCATGGCATGGGCCGTCATGGCGATAATGGGCACCTTCCCCTCGGGGCCGGAGAGGTTCCGAATGGCCCGGGTGGCTTCTAATCCATCCATTTCCGGCATCTGGATATCCATGAAGACGAGGTGGAAGGCCTCGGCCTGGACGGCCTCTAGCGCTTCGCGTCCGTTGGTGGCCAGGGTGACCCGGTGCCCTTTCGATTTGAGAAGGTTGATGGCCAGGGCCTGGTTGACCTCGTTGTCCTCGACCAGGAGGATATGAAGGGGTCGTTTCCCCTCTTCTCGGTGGGGGGAGATAGATCCGGTATCTCTGGCCTCCTCATCCTGGAGTCCCATGGTGGTGAGGAGGGTGTCCAGGAGCTCTGACTGTTTAACGGGTTTGGAGAGGTAGGCGGAGATGCCCAGTTCTTTGCTTCTGGTGCTCTCTCCCCTCTGGTCGATGGATGAGATCATGATCATCTTGAGCTCCTCTCCCCAGGCAGTTTGTTTGATCATCTCAGCCAGGGTGAAGCCATCGATCTCCGGCATCTGCATGTCGAGGAGGGCCAGCTTGAAGGGCACCCCCTCATGGTAGGCCTTTTCGGCAGCTGCCATGGCCCCCTTGGCATCCACCACCGAGATGGGCGTCAGGCCCCAGTTTGTTAAGAGTTCTGTAAGGAGTAGGCGATTGGTGGCATTGTCATCCACCACGAGGGTGCGCAGCCCTTTTAAATCGTGCCGTTTCAGACGAAAGACGCTGGGCCGGGGGCGCTGGCGTAAAAAGGGGATGGTAAAATGGAAGACGCTGCCCCGTCCGTGGTGCCCCGGTACCGAAGCGCTTCCGGTGGTGATGTGGGGGTTGGGACTCTCCACCCGCACTGTGCCCCCCATGAGGGTGACGAGTCGTTTGGAGATGGCCAGGCCGAGGCCCGTTCCGCCGTATTTTCGTGTGGTGGAGCCATCCACCTGGTGGAAGTTTTTAAAGAGAACCCCCATTTTCTCCTCGGGGATGCCGATGCCTGTATCGGCCACCATCAAGTGGATGACGATGCGCTGGCCCCTCATCCCCTCCTGAACCACCCGGATCACCACCTCCCCCTCCTCTGTGAATTTGATGGCATTGCCCGCCAGATTGACCACCACCTGGCGAAGGCGGTTCGGGTCTCCGATGAGATCGGTGGGGATATCGGGTGGCATATGGCAGAGGAGCTCAAGCCCTTTCTCGTGGGCCCTGAGGGCCAGGATATCCATGGCATTTTCGAGGGTGACCCGTAGGTTGAAGTCGATGGCCTCCAGCTCCATCTGTCCCGCCTCAATCTTGGAAAAATCGAGGATATCATTTAAGAGGCCGAGAAGTGAGTTGGCCGACATGCGAGCCATCTCCAGGTACCCCCGCTGCTCTTTGGTGAGCTGGGTGGCCAGGGCCAGCTCTGTCATGCCGATGATGCCGTTCATGGGGGTGCGGATCTCGTGGCTCATATTGGCGAGAAATTCACTCTTGGCGGCATTGGCCATCTCGGCTTTTCGGGTCATGGCCTGGGCCTGGGTAGTGGCCATGAGAAGCTCTTCGTTGGTCTGTCTCAAGGTGTCTTCGACGTGTTTTTCTTGGGTGATATCCTTGTCAACGCCCCGGTATCCCAGAAGTTTCCCGTGGGTATTGAGGATGGGGACGCCATTGGTGAGGAGGCAGACGCGGCTCCCATCTTTCTTGAGGTTCCAGTTTTTTACGTCGACGATGGTGCCCCCTTCGGCCATGGTGGGGGAGAGGATCTTCTTCATTCGTGAGGCTTCAGACGGGGGCATGAATTCGAAGGGGGTTTTGCCCAGGACCTCATGGGATGTGTACCCGAGAACCTGTTCAATGTTTCCGGCCGCAAAGGTGTAGCACCCTTTGGCATCGATCTCCCATATCCAGTCCGCCATGCTGAGGGATATATCCCGGAAACGGGACTCGTTTAAGGCCAGAATCTCTTCGCGTTGTGTCTGTGCCGTGATGTCCCGACCGATGCCACGAAATCCGATGATGGTATGTTCGACATCCCGGATGGGGGAGATGGAGCCATCCACGCACCGGGGGGTCCCATCTTTATGGATGATCTCCCAGGTGGCCCCCATGACCGGTTTTCCTGAGATGTAGACCTCGGTGAATATCTGAAAGACTTTTCGGGTGTTCTTAGGGTCCAGGAACTCACGGTTATTTTTTCCCCACAGCTCTTTTTGTTCATACCCCAGGAGTTTACAAAAAGAGCGGTTGAAGAAGAGGAAATTTCCCTTGAGATCGATCTCCAGGTAGCTGTCTTCGATACTATCTATGATGGCATGAAATTTTGTTTCACTCTCCTTTAGCTTTGTGGCGCTCTGCCGGTATTGATCCCGTTGCTGCTCCAGCAATGCGACTCGGTGTGCCAGTTCTGAACGGCTGGGCTTCTTGGGCATAAAGGTCACCTAAGGCTTGGGATGATTGGGGGTGGTGGGGCGGGGAAACGGCTCTTTTTTGCCGCCCCTTGATAGCGGTTTCCGCACGAGGGGTGGTATTTTTTTAAAAAAAAATGTGGGAAGACTCAGCTTTTTGGGGAAGGGGTGCCCTTGTGAACGCTCACATGGGATGTGGCGGCTCTTTTCGTGCGATGGGTCTATGAATGTATCGTCGTAGTTTAACCGGCTTGGGGAGAGGGGTCAAGGAGATGGTCGCGGCACCCCTTTGGGGAGATTCACTCCAGATGGTGCCGTGGCCATGGCTCATGCCTCTTGGAAATACTGAACCCCATAGGTAGAGACCTCAAGGCCCGGGTCCTGCCAGGCGGTGTGGCTCAGTCCGGCCTTTAGGCAGAGCTGGGAGAGAAAAATTTCCGGGCGGGGCAGTTCTTTCCAGACCTGGGGGAGAAAGGTGGCCGAGCTCGCCCCCTTTTTTATGAGGACCCCTTCAGGGGCCATATCAAGGGCCGTGAGGAGTTGGTCCGGGGCGTCAAAATGAAGGGGCGTCAGGGGGGAGAGGAGGCTCACTTCGATGTGGATATCGTAGAACTCTTTGGGCGTTACCGGGTCAAATCGGTGATCGTTGAAGGCGGCGGAGAGGGTGTTTCGCTTCACCGATTCCCAGAGAGTGGTGGTGGGCAGGAGGGCTCCGATACACCCCCGTAACTGGCCCCGGTGCCTAAGGGTAACAAAGGTGGCCTGGTGGCGATGAAAGGTGTCATCCTCCTTATCCGTCTCTTGCCAGGGAATCGATAGGGCATGGGCCAGGGTGTGACGGGCCAAACTCACCAGGGCCATGCCCTGGGGGTGGGTGAGCGTGGATGGTGTGTGGGGGCTCATGGACGTCTCCTTGGAAGGGCCCCCCTCTCTTATCGGCAGGCGGGGCGGCCCTTTTTTATTTTTCGCGCATTTTAAGATGCGAGACCGTCATTGACGAGGCGTGCAAAGTGGGCAAAGCTCCGGTCGAAGGTCTTCTCCGCCTCTGGGGGGAAGAAGCAGGCGGGGAGCTGGTTTTTACCCCGGTGGTAGGCGACGCATTGGCAGCAGGCGCCTTTTTTATCACAATCGGCGGTGCAGGGGCAGTTGGCCCTGTTTTTTTCTAAGGTACAATCCATGCATGTCTCCGTAAAAAAGGGAGGGGCCATCTCACCCCGATTGAAGAGGGGCTGAGATGGCTGTGGTGATGTGTGGGAAAACCACTATAAATATCCATGGGTCGAACCCACCTGTATGTGGTGAGGCCGGGGGCCCTCGCCGGAGCCCTCGCTTCACCGAGGCGCGTAGCCCCTTTCTTTTTTAAAGGAGCCGGATATCCCAGTTCCAGTCACCGGGACGTTTCTTGAGTTTTACGCCCTTGGGAATGGGCTCGTGCATATGGACAAAGAGGGAGTAGCCCCACTTTCTCAGCTCCGAGGATTTCTCCGTGATATCCACCCGCCAGTTGGGGTAGATCCAGTGGTTCTCCCCATGTTTTGCCACCCAGGCCTCTTCGCCCCGGGGGCTGGCAAAGGGTTCGTGGGGATTTAAGTCCGGGGTGAGGGTACGGGCGATGGTTAAGGGGAAATAGCCCGCCACTACCACGCCGGTGGGCAGGGGTGAGGCCTGGGCCAGATCCCTGAAATCCTCCTGAGAGAGCTCGGGGGAGGCCATGACGCCTGTGAATCCTCTTTTTTTAAGGAGATCGGCCGTCAGGGCGTTGGCGATGTTGCAGAAAGGGCCTGCCCAGAGGTGGAGCCCCTTTCGTTTGGCCTCGGGGAAGAGGGCGATCTGCCAGGGGGCGTTGAGTATAAAATTTTTGACCCCAAAGTTGACCAGGCGTCTTACCAGAACGGCGTATGCCTCCTCTTCGTCGGGCCAGATGACCGGGGAGAGCCACCACCAGCGTGCGGAACCCACCGCCTTTCGGGTTTTGGGAACCGATTTTTCAGAGATCCAGGTGCCTTTTTCCGTGTTTCTGGGGCCGTTTCTATCCTCCCTGAAGAGGTAGAGGGTGGTGGCCTGATCCCCTTTTCTTACTTTATAACGCATCACCTTGGGCAGTTTTGCCGTGGAGGCCGAGACCGCCTCCACCTTGAAGGCATCGGCCTCTTTGGCGAGGGCGTCAATGGCATTTTTTAAGCCCTTCTCCCGTCGATCGATGAGGAATACCGGCGTCCCTTTGGCGGGCATGCGCTCTTTTTGGGGGGCGATGTTGAAGGTTCCCTTTTTGGGAACGCTCCCCTTGACCCGTCGGACGAGGTGCCCCTGTTCATCTTCGTATCCGATGCGCAGGAGGTCTCCGGGAAGGAGGGCCTCTCGTGGGGAGAATGTGGCGGCTTTAAAAGAGCCCTGGAGTCTGCCGAGCATGAGGCCGGACCCGGTCTGTCCCTTAATGTCGACGGGGTTATAGGGGCGCTGGGGCAGGAAGTTGTAGTGGGTGCCGGTGCGTCCTAAGGCCAGTTCCAGAAGGGCCTGGGCATTTTTCTTGACCTTTGGGTCTTTGCCGTTGTCCCGAAGCATCCGGTACGCTAGGGTAGTGTAGTAGACGTAGTGGGGCCCTTTTTTACGCCCCTCGATCTTCCAGGTGGTGACCTGGGGAATATCCAGGAGGACTTTCACGAGGGTGTCTAAGGAGAGGTCCTGGCAGGAGAAGAAGCGCTCGTTTTTGTGCCCCTGCTTGTAAAGACGCCTGCAGGGCTGAACGCAGCGACCGCGGAGTCCGCTTCGGCCTCCCATGTAGCTGCTCCAGTAGCAGCGTCCGGAGACGCCGTAACATAGGGCGCCATGGATGAATACTTCTAAGTCCACACCCTCGGGGGCCGCTTCGGCTGCGGATTTGATCTCTTCGACGGTGAACTCTCGGGGGAGGACGATACGCGAGGCCCCTGTGGCCTCCACGGCTTCCTGAAACCCTTGGGTAAAGGAGACGTTGGCCAGGGTGGAGAGGTGGAGCTCTCCCTTAAACCCGGCCGCCTCGGCCAGGGCGGGGATGGCCGGATCGGAGAAGATAATGGCATCTGGACCCACGATACGGGTGAGCTTTTCAATCTGGCTTAAGGCTTGTTCCAGCTCGTGCTCTTTTAAAAGGGTGTTCATGGTGACGTTGACTTCGACGCCTTTTTGATGGGCGAGGCGCGTCAGGGCGCCCAGCTCTCCCATGGAGAAGTTGTCGGCCTCCATGCGGGCAGAAAAGCTTTTCATACCGCAGTAAATGGCATCGGCCCCGGCGGCGATGGCTGCCAGGAAGGCCTCTTTATTGCCGGCGGGGGCCAGTATCTTGGGGACATTATGTGGAATGCCGTTTTCTGGCATGGTGAGACTCCTTTATTTTTTTTCGAGGGTTGGCCGCTAGCGTTGTTCCCAGAATCGAAACACCTCATTCCGGTATCTTAAAAGGATGATGAGGTGTTTAATAAGGTGTTGGCAGCGTATGAATGCGTCCTTAATTTTACCCGTTTGACTCGTGTGGAAAGGGGGGCAATGGAGATGCAGGTGAATTTTTTTGTGGCCACCACCATGGGGGAACACAACCCTTTTAGAATATCAAATTTGGAGGCAAAGTAAACAGATTCGATGGATGCTCTCATTTGAGGTCCACGGCATGGATCCACAGGGGATATGGATGAAATAGCGTGGGGCAAAAAAGGGCGGAGGGGCGGGGGCATTTTTTTTATCATTGGCGCCATGTTTTTTTGGCTGGGTTCAAATAAGGACCCTATGTTTCCCGGAGTATACAGGCCTAAATAACCATACGTTAAGTCTTTAACATATTTTTTGATTCAATAATTTTAAGGGGTTCCGTCTTTTTTTTGTTCGACAAATAGTGGCCTTAACATTTTTTTATATATTTGATTTTATTTCTAATTTTAGTCTTTCGCAGCCATCTGCAACTAGTTTTGCTATTCAAGTAGCCGCTTTCACAACACGCATTAAGAGATCTATGGCCCTAATTTTTGGCTATTTTGAACCGGGCCCCTTTTTTTAATAGGGCGGTCCCCATTTTGATTTGTTTTGAGGTATGTTAACACACTTATTTGTTAGGTGACGGTCAGTTTTGGCCCTGTGCGGTGAGGGGTCATGGACATTTTTTATGGGTGTGGTCTTCATGGGTGATACACTTTTTACATGGTATGGCGCGTTTGCCGAGAGTCAGATGGAGAGGAAGTACCGTTGCTCTTGCTGGCCGGAGATGGTGGGGGGAGGGGCCCGTACCTGTGCCCTGGCCGCGTTTGGTTTTCTCTTGGCCGGTTTTTTTCTCCTCCCCGAGGAGGGCATGACCCCCCTGGTTAATTTTCTTGTCTTTTTTCGCGCTATGGTGGCGGTGACGGGGCTCTTGCCTCTGATACTTTTAGAGACCCCCTACTCCCTTCGCTTCACGCCGTGTCTTGTCGCCGCCTTTGTCATCTGTATCGGGGCCTATGAAGCGGTGGCGGCGGTGCTGACCTATACGCCGGGGCTGGAGTATTCCCCACCCTATACCCTGCTCATCGTCTTGCTCTGCTATTTTTTGGCCCCCTTGACTCTCAAGTACACCATGGCCGCAGGGCTTATCGCGTCGATGATCTATATCTCCGCCTTGAGAGTGTGTGTGGTCCACGAATGGTCGGATCTGTTTCAGCTTATTTTCTTTTTTGCCATCGTCAATGTCTTGGGGACCTCGATATTTATCCACATGGGCAAGTGGCGACGGCGCCATTTCATGGATATGGCGGAGATTTGTCAGCTGAATGAGAAACTTCAGCAGGAGGTGATGCACAAGGAGGAGGTGAATCGCCACCTGGAGCACCTCTCCATTACCGATAGCCTCACCGGCGTGGGGAACCGCCGCAAGTTTCTGGATATGGCCGATTTAGAGCGACGGCGGGCCCATCGATATGGGACGCCTTTCTCCGTGGTGATGATAGATATCGATCATTTTAAAGAGGTCAATGATCGGTATGGCCATGAGGGGGGGGATGTGGCCTTATGTGAATTGACTCGGGTGGTGGAGGCGCAGTTGAGGGGTTCGGATCTGCTGACACGTCTGGGGGGAGAAGAGTTTGCTATTTTGCTTCCCCAGACCCAGAAGGCGGAGGCCTGGCTCCTGGCCGAACGGATACGTCAGGTTGTGGCGGCTCATGTGGTCTCTATTGGGGTGGTCCATTTTTCTATTACCATCAGCATGGGGGTGACCGATGTGCGGATGGGGCGATCTGATTCGGTAAAGGGGCTTCTCAACCGTGCCGATAGGGCTCTTTACAAGGCGAAGGCCAGGGGGCGAAACCGTACGGAGATGTATCCTTTTACCCAATCTGATGAGGAGTCCATGGTCTAAGGGTTCGTGGGCGGCATCTCTCCCCTCTTCCCGACTATTGGGTTTGATTTTTTAGATAAAATTTTATAGAACCCTTTTTAATTCACGGTAATGGATATGAACAGACGATGTCTGAATACGCCCTGGATGGGGTTGCATCTGTTTCTTGTTACCTGTCATGGATAATTAAGGGGCGCCGAAAAGATATACCGTGCAAAAAAAGAGACGCCTTGAAGAGACTGGGGCCATTTTATACGTTTTTTTCGTGTGGCGTGGTGTCGTTCCGAACCATATATATTAGATTAAAAGGGATACTTGTTATGACAATGCAGAAAAATGCCAATGTTCGTCAAAAAGATAAAGAGACCTATGCCGTGGTTCCCCACGTACCGTGTGGGGTGATTAGTGCCGATGCTCTCCGTAAGATTGCCGATGTATCAGAAAAGTATGAAGCCGCTGCTTTGAAGATTACCAGTGCCGCCCGTATCGCCATCGTTGGGATTAAGGAGGCCGATGTGGCCAGTGTATGGGAGGCCCTTGATATGAACCCCGGCCAGGCCATCGGTAAGGTGGTTCGTAGTATCAAGGCGTGCCCCGGTACCAGCTTTTGTGCCCTGGCCAAGCAGGATGCCCTCACCATCGGCATGACCCTTGATGAGAAATACCATGGCATGGAGCTGCCCAGTAAAACCAAGATGAGCGTCTCGGGTTGCCAGAATCAGTGTGCCGAAAACTGCATCAAAGACGCATCCCTGGCCGGTTATAAAAAGGGATGGACCCTTATGGCAGGTGGGGTCGGCACCGGACGTCCCCGTCTGGCCGATGTCATCGCCGAAGAGCTCGACACCGAGGCGGCCCTTGCCATGTTTGACCGCCTGATTACCTTCTATAAAGAGAACGCCAATAAAGCGGAGCGTCTGGGGCGCATGATCGACCGCATTGGCCTCGATGCCGTGAAAGCGGCTGTGGTGGGAGAAAAAGAGGCCGCTTAACCTCTTTCGTGCATTCGATGGCGATGTGACTCATCGCTTGTGAGGGTCTTTTAAAGAGCCCTTTGTCCTTTTTCGTGAAAAGGGCAAAGGGCTTTTTTTTGTTTTATGAGACGGGGGCGGTTTTAAGAGTGGTGAGTATAAATTAAAACTAAAAATCTATGAGTGAGGATATATAGAATTTAACTATCAAAGTTGTGCTATGAGATATGTTATATGGGGCATGGTTCGACTATTATTTCCCCTATTCTTGCTATGCATCGAGTCTGCCCTAGCGGGAAGGTGCCCATGGCGGGTTTATGATAGAATGCCTGGCTTCGCGGTGTATATGGCAAGATATGGGGATATGCGATATGTGGTTCGCCTCGTACGGGACTCTCCTCGCTAACAATGAGGGTCTTTTTGTGTGGGATAGATGGGGTTTATACCTCTTCTATCGGTGCGATAAAGTAAAAGAGTGTGCGGTTTTTTTTATATCTATCTTGATGTATCGCTCTATATGGCATCGTGAACCAAACGGGTGTGTATGGAAAAGGCATGTTTAAAATGTCGATTCATGGATCCTTCGAATGACGGGATCGTTCAGGATATGTGTGTCTTTTCTTCGGTATATGACGTTTTTATGTGGCATGCATGCAAGGAAATACGGATGAAAAAGTTAAGTCTCGCACTAAAAATTGGCTTGGGGTATGGCATTGTGATCCTCTTTCTAATCATCGTCTCTGGTGTCTCATGGCACGGTTTGTCGGGTGTAGAAGATGGGTTTATTCGCTATCGCAGTCTGGCCCGAGAGACGAACCTGGCCGGTCGTCTTCAGGCGCATATGCTGATGGTCCGAATCCACGTGAAAGATTTTTTTCTGACGGGTAGCGATGAGTCCGCCCAGGGCTTTAGCGACGCCCTAACGACGATGAACCATTTCCTGGATGAGGCGAAATCACTCATCCAGGATGCAGAGCGTTCGAAGACGATCGCGACCGTGTATGATGCCATGGACCGCTATGAAGCGGGGTTTGAACGGGTGAGAAAGATTCGTCAAGACCGCGATACCATCGTCTCCGATGTGCTCTTGAACTATGGCCCGAGTATGGAAAAATCTTTGACGGCCATCATGGTCTCGGCGAAGAGAGGCCAGAATACCGATGCGGCATATGAGGCGGGTATGGTCTTAAGGCATATGCTGCTGGGGCATATCGATGGGCAGTCCTTTCTCGCCATCAACGACCCGGCTGCCTTTTCTCGGCTGGAGGATCAGTTCCGCCTGGCCCTTGACGGGGTCTCTTCACTGGAGGGTCTCCTCGAGGATCCGGGGACCCGTGCCTTAAATATCAAGGTGAGAGAGGAGGCACATCTCTACCTGGATGCCTATCACGCCCTCGCCACGCTTATTGATGAGAGAAACGGCATCATCGCCGAGGTGCTCGAGACGATAGGTCCTGAAGTGGCCACAGCCATCGAAGCGGTGAAGCTCTCGGTGAAGAGGGAGCAGGATATCTTGGGGCCTCAGGTTCAGTCGGGGGTGGCGACGACGATCCGGTTTGCCCTCATTATCTCTCTCATCGCCATTTTGGCCAGCACTCTCTTTGGATATGGCCTGACCCGCTCTATCACGGGGCCGGTGAAACGGGTCGTGGATTATGTGGGCAAGGTGGCGCGGGGTGATTTTACCGCTGCCCTTGTGGTTGATGGGGACGATGAGGTGGGGAAGATGTCTGCGGCACTGGGACAGACTGTGTCGGCCTTAGGGGTGATGATTAAGGATATACTAAACGGGGTGACGACCCTCTCTTCAGCCTCCAACGGCTTGTCGGCGATCTCTTCTCAGCTCTCCTCGACATCGTCCCATGCGGCAGAACAGTCCCGCCATGTGGTCTCGGCATCTGAGGCCTTGAGTGTGAATATGGGGTCCGCCTCCGTGGCCATGGAGCAGTCGGCCAGTAACGTCGTGATGATTGTCACTGCCGTGGAAGAGATGAGTGCCACCGTCAGTGGTATTGCTCACGATGCCACACGGGCCCGGGCGGTGGCGGAGAGTGCCGTGATAAAGACCCAGGAGGCCTCTTGTAAGGTTGGCGCCCTCACAGCGGCAGCCGATCAGATCGGAAAGGTCACCGGGGTGATTACCGACATATCGGAACAGACCAACCTTTTGGCCTTGAATGCCACCATCGAAGCATCACGAGCGGGCGATGCGGGAAAGGGCTTTGCCGTTGTTGCCCATGAGATTAAGGAGCTCGCACGGCAAACAGCCGAAGCCACCGTGGATATTAAAGAGCAGATCGGGGAGATGCAGGGCACGACCCAGTCCACTATCTCCAGCATCCAGACTATCTCGGATGTCATCGATGAGATTAATGGCATTGTCATCTCTATCGCCACGGCGGTGGAGCAACAGGCCATTGTGACCTCGGAGATATCTCAAAATGTATCCCAGGCCTCCGGGGGGATCAATGAGGTGAACGAGAGTGTGGCAAGTAGCCTGGTCTCCATTGGTGATATTCATGGTGATATTGGTGAGCTCAGTCGAGGGGCCGATGAGATTCAGATCAGTGGTGTGGATGTCGGCCAGAGTGCCGGAGAACTCTTGGCCTTGTCGGAGCACTTGGCGGTCCTGACTCGGCGATTTAAGGTGGTTTGATATTTATGAAAGGGATGGGGAGGGGGGGGGGATCCCCCCCTTCTCGGACGTGTCGAAAGGGGGGATCGGTCTTCATTTTTATTTTTTACGGGTGCCGGTCTTAGGCCGCGTTTTTATACGTTTGGGGAGCGGGGGTATCTTTGATCAAGGGTCCTGGCATGGGTAGTACCGCCCTGCCGTAAGCTGAGCTGAGAACGATGGCCGAAGAGATGTAGATGGCAAGGATGCCTGCGAATAGAAGGGCATACCCGGCAACGGGGGCCATGCTGGAGCTGATCACTCTAAGGTCCATGAGGGCCACAATGGGGAGGGCCACATCGAGGCATAGAATGGCCACGGTCAGGAGTAGGGGACCTTTGAAGTACGCGGGAGTCCACATGATGAGGACAAGGGAGAGGACCGTCCATGCCCATCCGTCGATGCGGGTATCGATGGGCCAGGAGTTGGTGTGGGCCATAAACTTAACAAAAAATTCCAGTCCGCCCACGAGCATGAAAAATGCGGCAAAAAAAGTAAAGACATTGCCCCCTGTGGTTTCGCCCTCCATGAGTTCGACGATGCCCACAATCAGTTGAACGACAAATCCTCCGAGTAGCCAGCAACCCAGCAGTGGGATGCATGAATGATCAACTTTTCCGGTGAGTATCGCAAAAAACGTAAAACATGCCACAGCCAGCGCCACCAGTCCTGCGGGAGCGGGTGTTGCCCACCCGTGTTCTTTACTCATGCCGTATCCTCCTGTTTGTTTTGGGGAAAGAGTCTCCAAATGTGGGTATTGCTAACTCAAAGAGTGTGCCAATACGAGGAACTTAGTGGCAAGGGTATGTATTTATGAGGAATAACAGGCTGGGCGATGGAAAGGTGACTTGAGAGGGATATGGGGCGACTTGACCCCAGTCACGCGGTGGCGGTGCGGGTTTTTTGTGTTTTCACGGTTGGTTATCTGTGATGCGGTGAGGTGGCCCCATAAGGTGGCTTTTTCGGCACGGCTGTATCGGCTTAAAGAGGGGCCGGAATGAACGGCAGGCATGCAAGCATCAGAAGGATAAGAATCATCAGGCCCACAGAGAACCCAAAGCCAATGCGAAAGACGATGGTTCGGGCCTGGCCAATATCCCTGTCCCAGACCCAGAAAAGATACGCATCGATCAAGGGACCGGCTGTGTAGAGCAGGTTCGCTCCGATTCCATACCACAGGACGCCATGATGAGTTGGTCCCAGGTGATGTCCAGATTGGCAAGTATGAGCCCCAGGGTGCCCGCCACCAGCATGACCAGGTTGTAAACCAGCCTTTTTTTCTCCCACCACACAACGATGGATTTGAGATCCATATCCGTTTTCCAAACAAGAGGGGTGTCGTGATGACGTACGCCTGGCCCTGAAAGGTGTTTCAGGAGTCAGGCCCTTTTTCTCTGTGTCGTTTATTTCATTTGCCAGCTGCCATCATCGGCCAGGCATGCATTTTTCACGACGTGTTCTTTTTTGCCGGATTTCGGGATCAGGTCAAACCGAAGAGAGACACAGGATGTTCCGGAGTCCTTGAACGCCCGTTGGAGGGTTACCTTGCCTTTGTTGCCTGACTTGGGGTTGGACCACGAAACGGATTTCAGTTCCAGGTCATGAAGCAGGCGTTTGGTGGCATCCTCGAAGTGCTTCTCATCTTTCGGGGTTATTTTTCGTGTGGTGAAAAGGGAGTCCGTGATGCTGGTGCCCGCATCTTTAAGGAGCCGGAACGGTGAGGTGATGACTCCTTTCATGACACCGGTGACGGCGTCTTCCGATGCCCTGCCGACGATTTGATGAGCGTCCGCCACGATGGCCTCCACCCGATCAAGGG
>JABXKT010000021.1 GCA_013619155.1 Desulfobacteraceae bacterium | reverse complement strand
GAATTGGGTTTATCGTGCGCTGGGGCCTTCCAATGGCGGACATCGATTTTGCCGGTGACGGCGGCGGAGATAAGGGCGGTGCGGCGCTCTTGAAAAATCGTTATTGCTTTTATGGCCTTATCAGTAAGTACATCAAATTTTTTAAGCGTACACTCAATATAAGAAACGAGGGTTTCTTGTTCTTCCGATGGGGGAAGAACAATATCAATTTCTCGTATATCCTCTAAACTTAGTTGAATTTTTGTTCCGCCATATCCACCTGCATGTAGTTGCTTTTTCACCACATCGGAAATCAATGCATATCCAAGCCAACGTGCTGATCCAATAGTTTTAGCAGGCCTAACAAGCGCAACATGCTGGCTTACGTACCCCCCTATTATTTCCAAACAAGCAACAGCAACTGACCCAAGATCTGCCGTAATGGAAATCAACAAATCATCCTCTTTAATTCGAGAGCGTTCTCCTTCCGCCCCACCTGGAGGGGAAACGTATTGTATACTTGAAAGGTCAGCATCAATACCATCTCTCGTCAAATTGCCAATTCGGAAAAAAAGTTCGCCTTCTTCTGAGTAGTACTGAGCCCATCCCCGTGAACCACTCGTAACGAATTGCAAAAGATGTTTTAAACGTTTTATCTCCCAATGCTCCGGCACCTCCCCCAACCACTCAACCCCCGAATCCTTCATGGGCACATCCGGATTCAAACCTTTGGTCACGGCATGGCTGATCACGGCCTGGCGTTTCTCTTTGAGGAGAGCTATGAGTGTCTGCTGTTTTTCGATGAGGGCGTCGATTTTGGCAGTTTCGTGGTCGAGGAAGGCGGCTATTGGGGTTTGTTCAGAGCTTTTAGGGACAACTAATACAATAGTCCCAAATTGATCATATGTGATTGATTTACCGTCCCTTAAGCTGTCTGTAGATGATTGCAATGCTGATATAAAAGGTTTGCATTTGAACAAATAACGATAAAACCGTGGAGAAATGTCTTTGATTGGTTTTAGAACAGTGTAGGCCGGAGAGACACAACCATCATAATCACTATGCTCAATGCCACCTTCAAAACTTCTCAAACTAATGACGTAATCATTTTTTTCTACATGCCGAAACGAACTTGTTCCTTTCAACGCAAGCATCACTCGCGAATCATTTAGTTTCATCATCAACGCTTGTGGTATCACGCCATACATTTGGCTAGCAGCAAGTTGTTGATCTGTATCTAAAGCCAATTCGTGTCTATTTTTAAAAATTCGTTTACCATCAAAGACTTGCCAATGGCTCGGAATATCCCCCAACCACTCAACCCCCGAATCCCGATACTCCGGATACCCCCGATATCTCCCCATCACGCATGCACCTCCTTTAAGAGCTGCATAATCTCCCCACTCACCTGATCCAGCTCCTTATCGATCTCGGCCAGGTCCCGAGGGGGCGTGTAGACATAAAAATGGCGATTAAAGGGGATCTCGTAGCCCACGATGCCGATCTCTCCATCCTTGTCGTCTCGTTTATTGGCGTCGATCCAGGCATCGGGGACGTGGGGGAGCACCTCTTTGGCGACATAGGCCTCGTTGATCTCATTCACCGCTCTGGACGGATCCAGGGGCACATTCTCGTTGTCCCGCAGATCGCCGTCGGGTTTGTACTCCACCACCTTACCGTCCACCTCAAAGAGTCCGTAGAGGGTATTGGCGACTATCTTCTTGTGCACCTTCTTGATCACCTTGGCGGCGTCGGGGTTTTTCCAGCTTACGGCAGCGGCGAGCTGTTTCTTCTCTTTGGCGTCGAGCTTCACCCCAGCGGATTTTAGGGCGGCGTCGTAGCCGTTCATGTCATCACACTGATCGCAGCCCACGGACGCCTGGATCTTCCGGGCCTTTAAGAGGAGCGCTTTCTGAGCGGCCCAGGTCTTGGGGTCGAGGAGGTCTTTGATCTGCCTCTCTTTGAGGGTGCAAAATTGAAGTTTGATCTGCCGCCGAATGGCCGCTTCGTGTTCGAAGAGCACCCCGTAAAAGGGGCAAACGGGATCGTCGGACCAGTCAGAGCCGAACTCTTCGTAGATCCACTTCATGGGGGTGTTTAAGGGCTTGGGGGCAAAGCGAAGCTCGCCCAGGCGTGCATCGGAGAACTGGTAGGACTCCCGTAAAGGGCGCTCGATGGTGATGCGGCGATAGCCGAACGCGTGGGTATCGAAAATTTTGGCGGCAAAGGTCTTGGGAGCTTCCACTTTGGGATTGGCCGATTGCCTCCCCCGGCTGCTCTTCTGCGCCACCGGCTTGTCCAGCTCACGGGCGTCAATCACCTCGAAGTCCCCCACGGCGCGGGTGATGATGGCCATATCCGTATCATCCATCACGTTGCGCTTGGAGCCCAGGGATTTGCGCATCTTGCCGCAGAGGTTCACCCCGTTGACCAGCTGAACTTTCCCCTTGCGATCTTTCATTTTTTTGTTGGAGAGCACCCAGACGTAGGTGGAGATGCCGGTGTTGTAGAACATGTCCGTGGGCAGCGCCACAATGGTCTCTAAGAGATCCGCTTCCAGAATATAACGACGGATCTCCGACTCCCCCGATCCGGCCCCACCGGTAAACAGAGGCGAGCCGTTTAAGATAATCCCGATACGACCCCCGCCCTCGGAAGGGTCACGCAGCTTGCTGATGAGGTGGAGCAAGAAAAGCAGGGAGCCGTCCGAGACCCGGGGGACTCCCGCTCCAAAGCGGCCGTCATAGCCTTTGATGGTGTGTTCGTCCTTGATCTCCTGCTCGATCTTCTTCCAGTCCACGCCAAAGGGTGGGTTGGAGAGCATGTAATCAAATTTATCGGCGGAGAGCTGATCCCCGGAGAGGGTGTTGCCCAATTTGATGTTGGAGACATCCTGATTCTTGATGAGCATATCCGCCTTGCAGATGGCGTAACTCTCCGGGTTCAGCTCCTGGCCATAGCCACGCATCACCGCCTGGGGGTTGAGCTCATGCACATACTCCATCCCCGACGAGAGAAAACCCCCCGTCCCCGCCGTGGGATCATAAATTTTCCGGATAATCCCCGGTTTCGTCAGGGCCTCGTCGTCGTTCATAAAGACCAGAGAGGTGGTGAGTCGCACGATATCACGCGGGGTGAAGTGCTCCCCGGCCGTTTCGTTGGACCCTTCAGCAAACCGCCGAATGAGCTCTTCGAAGACCAATCCCATCTCATGGTTGGAGACGGCCGAAGGGCTTAAATCCGCACCCTGAACTTTCTGAATCACCTTGTACAAGAGGTTGGCATCGGTGAGCTGGCCGATGAACTCACCAAATTTAAAGTGCTCGAAGATCTCCCGGGCGTCTTTGGAGAACCCTTGGATATACGACTCCAGATCGTCTTTAAGGCCCGTATTACTTAGCGTGGAGAGATTCAATTTGGAGGTATTAGATAATACGGCCATACTGGCTCTGCTTGAAATCTCCACGTAATAAGTCGGCCAGCGACCAGATGTAGGCCGCCATATTGTTCGTTGCTTGAGTCATCTCTCTTCTATTCCAATTCAAAATTTATTAAAAACGAAGCCGTGCCCCCTCCCGCAAAGAAGGGAGGGGGCGGCTCTAGGGCTCAGGGAAAAATACTTTGTAACAAATACCATAGATCAGGGGCCTTCCCGATCCTTATTCTCTCTTCACCGATAAAAATCAAAAAGAAGCCTCCGGCGGCCAGGGAATTTTTGCCTAAGTGGCTTTGCCACCCCTGGACCCCAGGTTTGTAACGGTGACGGACCTTTGGTCCGTCACCGTTACAGTAAAAGTTTGTTTGGCAACCTTTTGTAAAAGGTTGGCTCCCGGCAGGGCCGCCGGAGGCAAATTTTAACCACACGACCTCCGGCGGTAAGCTTTGATCATATGGCGCCCCGCCATCTTTCCCAAAGATACCTTCAAGACTCTTTCAAAAGGGTCAAATTCCTTCTGGATCCTTAAGAAGGGACCAGTGACAGATATCTTTACACCCTGGGAAGGATTCAAAAATCCATGTCCGGCGGATTTTTTTATCAAAAAAGCACCGCGCACACTTTTTTAAAAAAAAAGACGCCTATCCTTAAGAAACAAAGAAGAGGCGTCTTATATAAAAATTTTCTCTTCACGAAGGCAAAGAGCCGAAAGGCGTTTAGGTTTAAGCCGAAAAAGAGGCCTTACGGGGTGGGGTTAGGCCATCACACACTAAACTCCCCGCTGTTGTCGTCGTTCCACTCCTGGAGACGATCGTCCATCTCCTGGAGGGCCTCGTCGAGATCGGTATAATCCCCTGTACACTCGGCGATAAGATCGCTCTCCTGATAGGCGCGGACCACAGAGTCATCATAATCTGTGGCGCCCAGTTCGATGCGGGCACCATTTTCCATGGCGGCGGCGATTTGGGTGAACTTATACTCTGAAATAAACATCTGCGTCTCCTTGGGTGAACGGTTAAGAGATTTTTGTTAAAAATATCCCGATTTTAAAAAAAGAACCCCCACGGCCAGGCACGAGGGGGCGGCGGGCCAGCGTATCTTAAATATTATTGTAGCAAGGAGTGTACCAAAAAGGCAGGGAGAAAAACGCCGGTGAAACGGTGTCGCTTTTTCCAGTGTACCCCATATGCAAGCGACCCAAAAGGACCATAATGAAAAATAAGGGGATAAAGGGCATCATCGGCGCGCCCAGCATCCGCCTTAACTATCCCGCCAATATATCTCCCCATTTGCATCTTCCCCGCCCACTCCCGTCGAGGCCGTGTCAAAAAAAGAGGGGGCGATGCGCGAAAAGGCTTGATTGGCGGGCCATACGCTGTTATAAATTTTTTTACAAATCGCCGAAGTGGTGGAATTGGTAGACGCGCTAGTTTCAGGGACTAGTGGGGGAAACCCCGTGGGAGTTCGAGTCTCCCCTTCGGCACCATAAAAAAAATAAAAGCTCTTCTTGCATCATTATAGCGGGAAGGGCTTTTTTTGCCTTCCAGCCTCTCCCCCTGATGCGCCAGAGCCGAGGGTATTGCAAAAAGCGGGCCCCATCCACGTCGTTATAAAAACCTGTTTGTCAAACCTCCGTTCATAAAATCGGGCAAACGTGTGGCCCCCCGGCAGGAGGCACACGCTGAATCCTCATAAAAAAGATGAAAAGGCTTGATTGACGGGCGAAGCGCTGCTATAAGTTTCTTCACCAATTGCCGAAGTGGTGGAATTGGTAGACGCGCTAGTTTCAGGGACTAGTGAGAGCAATCTCGTGGGAGTTCGAGTCTCCCCTTCGGCACCAAAAAGACTTCAAAAAGCCTCTGCATTCATATGCAGGGGCTTTTTTTATTGCGCAAAAATGATTCAGGTTGGCCTCAGGCGACGAGGTGGCCCCATCCTATAAAACAGATTTACGAAGACTTCGATCCTCGTAACATTAACATACATTCGCATCCGCATTCGCGTAAGGTGCAACACCATACCCACGGCGACCCACGGCCATTGACTGTCAAAAAAAATTAAGGAGATTCAAAAGATCGTCTCTTCCTGGAACTCGACCTTACCTTCCGTTTCAAAGATCCGTATCAATTGCAAGTGCATATTGTCGTCGCCTAAATTCTCATAATACAGGAACAGGTTATCATCGTTGGCATGATTGATCGAGGACAAGGATCCACACATAAACTGCGTAAAGGATTTCCCGGTATACAGATCAGTGGTTCGCATCAATTCCAATTCATGGGTATGGCCGCAAAAAACAGTTTCAATTTTGTGTTCATGCACAAAATCAATCAGAGAGGATGAGTTTATTAATGGGCACTCATCTGTACCGAGAAGTGAGTGGTGAATCATCAAAAGTGGCAGATCATATTCCGTCTCCTTGATTTTCTTGGAAACGGCTTTCAAGACCTCTTTTTCAACATATCCGTCATCGTTGTAAAGTTCATTGGTATCAATACTGATGATTAATGCTTTTTTTTTGTTTATCGAAATGGATTTGATAAAATTAATATCGGTAAAGTTATCTCGGACTTTGGTTATCGCCCGATTTAAAAAAAGATGTCTCTTTTTTGTTCCTTCCATTTCCGGGATAAAAATAATTTCAGGGTTGTAGATATATTTACGGAATAGTTCATGGGATCGCATATTCCTCTTGTCATGATTACCGATGATGGAGATGACATGTTTGCACTTAATGGCTTTTAAAAAACGCCCCGCCTTGGCATATTCGTCTTCCAGGCCATCGGTGGTGTTGTCTCCGGTATTAATAACGATATCAGCGTCAAATGAATTGATTTTTTTGATGAGAATCTTATCATTTCCCTCCCAGTGCCTGGGACCAAAATGAAGATCTGATATGTGTAAAATATTCATACAGAACGCTCCTATTTGAAACCAATACGTTACTGATTTTCAGATTAACACGCTAAATTTGCAGATCTTTACGATGCCGTTGCATGGTTTAAAACCTTGCCTGCAACCTATAGTTTTAAACGAGGCTTTGCAATGCATTAGAAAAACAAGTGTGAATATATCCCCCTTGATAATATTTGAGCCTAATATTACGTGTGTAAAAAAATGGCCCGCTTATGCCTATACTTATACTTTTAAGATATTTATTAAGGAAAACGTTTTATAGTATATATAGTTAAATGACTCATTGAATAATCGTCTGTTTGAGCGTCCTCTATTTATGGGGTGAACCCAATAGCAAAAAAAATGCCAATCAGAAAGAAAAAACATTCGACCCTTGACTTTATTCGATATCCATATACCCTTACTGAGAATTGTACAGATGTAAACGATCCAAAAACGTTTCCCTCTTAAGGTGTTTATCACCGATCCGCAAACGTGGTTTGCTCCCCAAAGTCAGAAGCCTTTATCTTTAGCAAAATATGTCAAGCGCACAAGAAATTCCACCGTCAAAATAGGTGGATATTTTTTGAGTCTATTCATTGTTAATATTAGGAGGCCCATGAAATCAGAAAAGAGACCTTATCCCCAAAAAGCCATAACAACCGCCTTGCTACTTGCCGCCGGCACAGGAAGCCGCCTGCTCCCCCTTACAAAAAAATCACCCAAATGCCTCACACTTGTAAATGATACCTCCATCTTGGAACGATTGGTCAAAAGCCTGAACCAAAACGGTTTTAAACGTCTGGTTATTGTAACCGGTCACCTGGAAGAGTGCATTCAAAAATTTTTGGAGACCCGGGCAGGCGATCTTACTATTGAATATGTTTTCAGCCCCTTATACAAAACCACAAATAATATATATTCTCTGTGGCTAGCCAGAAATATTATTAAAGAACCTTTTTTACTCATTGAAAGCGATCTTGTTTTTGACCCATCTTTATTAAAAGAGATGATTTACCCTGACAGGATTGCCATCGCCGAAATGAAGCCATGGCTAAACGGTTCAACGGTCACGATCAATGCATCCAACATGATTGATGCATTTCATAGTGATGCGAAAGATGCTTCCGGCCCGATTCGTTATAAGACAGTCAACATATACAGTCTTTCGCTTTTTTCATGGCGCCTGGTTATCGAAAAGCTGAACCAATTTATTAAAGCAGGCAAGGTGAATGACTATTATGAGAAGGTGTTCAGCCAACTCGTTATCGAAAAGACATTATCCTTTAAAGCTGTCTTTTTTGATCATAAGCCATGGTATGAAATTGACACCGCTGAAGATCTTGCATCCGCCGAAAGATTATTTCCATCAAATATCCGTCTGCCCTTTGATAAGTTAGGCACAACGTTTTTTAAAAAAACAGACCCGACTATCATTAAAAAAGCCGTAAAAGGAAGTCTTTATGCCAACTCCTGATTATAAAAATCCTACAGAGAAATATGACTATATATCAGGGCAGCATGGTGGCTACTATCGCCATGATTTTATAGATCATGCCTACTTATATAACCTCTATTTTCCACCGGAAGAGGTGTTCACCTGTTTTAAAGATAATATTCATGATCTTGTCCTGAACTACCCGGTGGCACAAGATGTGTTGGCCAATCTGGTGGGAACACTTATTAACCAGCCGGCAGAGCGCATTGTCGTTGGCAATGGTGCGGCAGAGCTTATTAAAATCGTCTCGGGGCAAATTTCAAAAAAACTCATTGTGCCGGTGCCCTCATTTAATGAATATGTGAACGCCGCACCTCAAGGCAATGCCCTAGAGTTCCCCCTTGAATCACCGTCGTTCCAGCTGGATGTGGATAAATTCGCAGCCCAGACGATCGCGTCCAAAGCAGATGTTGCGGTTGTGGTCACACCGAACAATCCAACCTCCATCGCCGTTCCAAAAAAGGACCTGATACGACTGGCAGAGATGCTTGCCGGTCATGACTGCCAGCTAATTATTGATGAGTCCTTTATTGATTTCACCCATGATCCCGATCAATTTTCCATGGAAGACAAGATCGAGCAGTATCCCCATATCACGATTTTTAAAAGCATGAGCAAGGCATACGGTATCTGCGGCATTCGAATCGGATATATGCTCACAACAAATATGAAATTTGCCAATGCGGTTCGCCAGGGTGTCCATATCTGGAACATCAACGGGTTTGCCGAAGAGCTCTTACGAATCTTGCCCGATTATCGTGAGGATTTTGTTAAGAGCTGCAACCAGGTTAAAAAAGACAGGGATAAACTGTACAAAGACCTCACGGGGTTTTCACAGCTGACGGTGTATAAACCGGATGCAAATTTTATTTTTTGCCGTCTGCCCGACACCGGCATGAACGCACCTCAGCTGACAAAAAAATTATTTATCGATCACAATATCTATATCAAACACTGTGAGGGTAAAACCCTGGCCCACTCGGATCGTTATATCCGTATCGCCTCGCGCACCGAAAAAGAGAATACCAACCTGGTGGATGCCCTGGCATCTATTCTTGGATATCATAACAAATAGAGAGCTTGCCATGAACACACCTCCATATGAACCCTCAAATCAGACCGACATGCTCTGGTTTGCCAAAGATCTTCCCAATATCTGCTCCCTTGCAGGGCTTTTATGTGCGCTTTTAGGGCTCTACTTTACGGTCCTACAAAATTTCTCCATCGCCGTCATCGCCCTGGTTTGGGCCGTTCTTTTTGACTGGGGAGATGGCATTATTGCTCGAAACATGACGGGCAGAACCAAAATACAAGGGGAATTTGGCGCGCAACTGGATTCGTTGATCGACATGGTCAGCTTTGGCATCTGTCCCGCTGTTTTTCTCCTAAGCTATGGGCAATTCAGTGCATGGTATCTGCCCGGTGCCTTCGTGATTGTTGCCACCGCTGCCATACGACTGAGTTATTTTAATGTATTCGGTCTTGTGGACAGCGCCACCTACAAGGGACTCGCCCTGGACAACAATGTTCTTTTATTCGCTTTTATTTTTCTGTTTGAGCGATTTTTCAGCCCCGGCATTTTTTCAATCATACTCTATGCAATGTTCATGGTCATGGCAGGTTTTAACCTCTCATCTCTGCGGACGC
Source organism: Desulfobacteraceae bacterium (assembly GCA_013619155.1). Classification (GTDB taxonomy): domain Bacteria; phylum Desulfobacterota; class Desulfobacteria; order Desulfobacterales; family Desulfolunaceae; genus Desulfoluna. The sequence goes on along the minus strand of JABXKT010000021.1, from coordinate 24,949 downwards.
CAAAATTCTCCGGCGCTTGGTTTTATGTCCTCATCGGGTACACAGTGATACTGACACTTATCTACAGTTTCAGATAAATCCCTCAAAAGAGGGGGGGCTTTCTTTTGATTCATCGCTGGATGATGAGGCCACGCGCCGACTTCCACAATCAAGGCCTGTTTCTCCAATGTTTCAAATATTTGAAACCAGTCGAGCCAATAGAGGCGTTTTTCATTTCGCAAGAAGTGAAGAGTGACGCGAACAAAAACACGAAAAGGCTTGATTGACGGGCGAAGCGCTGCTATAAGTTTCTTCACCAATTGCCGAAGTGGTGGAATTGGTAGACGCGCTAGTTTCAGGGACTAGTGGGGGAAACCCCGTGGGAGTTCGAGTCTCCCCTTCGGCACCATAAAAAAATAAAAGCCTCTGCACCAACGTGCAGAGGCTTTTTTGCGTTCATGGGCATACCAAGTCCTGGATAGCCCCATAGAAAGACCATACACCGACCCGATTTTTCATCCAGAGTTCAGATTCCCCCCCCCTTTTGTAACTACTCCGTTCAAAAAGAGACCTTCTATAGTCAAAGTGCCTGAGAAAATGCCTCCGGCATCCAGGGGATTTTTTTACCTCAAGGCTGTGCCGTCCCTGGACCCCAGGATGCCAATGATCTCACCCGCTCCTCAACGGTGAGATCATTGGCAGAGATTCTTATACATTTAATCCAGACCTGTTTGCCACGCCTTACCTTATAATAAGAAGACATTTTTTCTCAGTAGACTGAATCGCTACCTCCTTTTTCTCTAAGGGCCCAGGTAAAAAACAGATGCACACGTTTAAGAAAAATGCCGCTGTGATTTGACCTGAGGAGCGGGTTAAAGCGCTGCGGCAACCCGCGTTCTAAGTGGCCCACTTTAACCATAGAAGGCAGCCGGGCTAAGGAGACCTTGGTTGGCCCTGCCGGGGGCCACGCTTTTGAAAAGCGTGACAAACAGACATTAATACAATCTCGGATTTACGCCGAACCACATGCGGATGTGATCTGACCCGAGGTACGAGGGGCTACGCCCCCTGCTTTCAAGGGGGTACACCTTGCCACCGGAGGCCCATTTCTTGGTGACTGTAACCATAGAAGAGATCGCTTTTTGTCTGTTTTATTTTTACGCAGGTCCTAAATCGAAGACGCCCGCTCCCTCAACCGCCGGCCGATCTCTTCCCCCAAAGCCTCCACCGACTCAAAGGAGAGGGGCTGTGTCTCGAACTGCTTGATTCCCACGGAATCCACCGAGGCATCCGGGCCATAGATCATCATGATACCCGATTTTTTACACAGATCCCCGAATCCGCAACGCACACAGGGGACGTTGCCTGTGATCTTCACCGCCCCCACATACTCGATACCCTCTTCATGCATATAATTGGTGATGGCCTGAATGCCCATGTCACACACCGGAGGTGCCCCTGGCACCTCGTGGGGAACGGCGGAGGTCATCACCACGGCACCGAGCTTTCCCGCCATCAGGGCATTTCGGTGACGGAGCTGATACATCCGTTCAATAAAGGCCTTGGTCCGAGAGTCCAGGGTACTGTACGGGGTAAATCCTCCAATAACGATGGCATCAAACTCCTTGGCCTTCTGAGCCAGGGGAGTCCCGTCATCATTGATGACGCACACATTCGTTTTCACGCATCCAAGACAGGCCCTGCAGGGTTCGATGGTGTATTCAGAGAGCTTGATAAATTCAGAGTCTAAGCCGGTGGCGGCGAGAAGGGCCTGAACGGCCCGGTCGGTATTGCTATTCTTGATGGGAGATCCGGAGACACCGAGGACTTTCATAAGTTACCCCTTTTCGAGTTGTTGAACCTACCAGGAAATATAGGCAGTATCATGGCTATGTGATATACCCGGGAACGTCTGTTTGTAAAGACCCAATACCCTTGTCTTTTTTTACAGCCGACGCCCATTTGCTTTTTTTTGTACCCATGGTATGGATTTCTTAAGTGCCATTCAAGCCCCTCGCACCATCGAAAGAGACCCAAGGATAAAAAGGCAAGAGATCCACACTGCCAGCACCATAAAACCGCCCCATTAAGGCGCCACCCTCATTTCCAGACGGCCGCGGAAAAAGGAAAAAAATAGTGTGGCATCCGACTCGTGGCAGGCATATAATCGGCAAAAAGGCGCGGACATCTCTTCTTGCCACCACGGCACCCATAAGGAGGGCCACCATGGCCCGGTATGCTCTTTACACACTCCTCATCCTTGGCCTAACGGGCACAGCCCTCGCATGGAGTGCCACAGCCCCTGATGACCCCAATGTGGTTTTCATCGAAATGGCCGGAAGCCGAAACCCAGGACTCTCCGGTGTTCAGGCGGGATTCGGTCTCTACGACGACCACACCGCCCTTCTGGCGGGATTCTCACTCCTCGGCTCGTCCGAGACAGACGAACTCTTTGCCGGGATCCACATGGGGGGTCGTTTCCATCCGGTCCACCCTTTTGAATCATCTGTCACCCCCTTTATCGGCATCGGCAGCTTTATCGGCTACTCCCGGGAAGAGGTGGCCGCCAACAATGACGATATCGACAACGACGACGATGGCATCGTGGATGAGGAGGACGAGACTCGACACGCCACGGGAAAAATACTCTCCGCCATCTATCCGGAAGCCGGCATCCACCTGGCCATCACTGGCGACGGCCTAATGACAGTTGCCACTCGCTACAACGTGACGACTCAAGGCCGTGAATTCGATCACTGGATGATCACCCTTGCCTTCACCTTCCCCTTTTATTTTTAAGGACCTCCCGACATGACCCTCAACACCCTGACACTTCTCCCCTTGGACCTGGACAGCTTTGAGACCTTAGCATCCTGGATTCCCGACCGACGCGCCCAGGCGATCTGGTCTGCCAACACCTTCCCCTTCCCCTTAAACCAGGACGACTTCCAGGACCACCTCACCCTCTGTCATTCGGACGCCCCCCACCGAGAGTTCATGAAAGCTGTGGATGCCGACGGTCGGATGGTGGGCGTCTTCAGCTTAAAGCGCATCGACAGCCTGGGGCGCACCGGTCACCTCAGCATGATCATAATCTCTCCGGAGATCCGGGGCCAGGGCATGGGAACGGCCATGGTCAAGGCCGCCATAGCCCGAGGCTTCGATGTAAAAAAGTTTCGCCGCATACAGCTCTACGTCTTTGACTTCAACACATCGGCCAAGATATGCTACGAGCGCTGTGGCCTGATGAGCGAGGGGCCCACCGGTGAGCCACTGGCTTACAAAAATGAGGCGTGGTGTATTGAGGTGATGGCGAAGGGCCGCCCCCAATAAGAGGGGCGTGCAGTGAAAGCATAGCCTCTGGCAGCCCTGCCGGGGGCCAACCTTTTACAAAAGGTTGGCAAACAGGCTTTTATAGTAACGATGACGGACCTCTGGTCCGTCATCGTTACAAATTTGGGGTCCAGGGGATTTATCTCCTGGCCGCCGGAGGCCCTTTTTCTGGCCACTTTAACCATAGAAGGCTTTTTTCAACAAGCTGGAATGATTATTGAAATATGGTGTATAGATGCATCGTTATCGTGATGGCCACCGAATCTATATAGTGATGGCTGAGAATAAGGGGTAATCAGAAAAACTTTTTTGATTACCGCGAATGTGACGGGCTCGAAGTACAAAAGCATTCACGAACTTGGGTTCCAAGGGCACACCATAAGAAGGCAGAATTGAAAGACCGAACCCTTACAAAAAAAGCCGCTGATTATTCAGCGGCTTTTTTTGATTTTTTGTCACGATTCAGCTATGCCTCCGGCGCTTTTTTTCTCAAAAACTTTCCGATGACAGGAATACGCGCCTGTAAGAAATCTTTTCAGTGAATGTGACGGGCCTTTAGCCCGTCACATTCAAAAACTTGGGGTCCAGAGGATTTATCCCCTGGCCGCCGGAGGCATTTTTCAGGAGCTGAATAGTGGCCCCGATTTTTAAAAAAAACCGGCAGAATTTAAATTTATTCCCCTTTAATCACGATACGCTCCAGGCCGTGAGCATCGAACTCTTCATCGTACTTCACGCCCTTCTCTCCGAGTTTCTCCATGAGAACCTCCGAGTCCATCGCCTTAACCGCCTCTTCGTCGTCCTCCTCAAAGAGATCCCGCATGGCGAGACGCTGGGAGAGTTGGGCCCAGAACTCGTTCTCCACGAAATTCTCCATGATACCCATGTGGCGGCTATCGGCCAGGGACTCTTCGGTCTCAATATAGTCGCCGTGCTTCTCACTGAAGGTAAAGAGGCTCTCGAGTCCCATCTTCTTATAATTGGAGAAGATCTTTTTTCTCAAGGCACGGTAATCATTCGTCGCCTCGGAGGGCTCCAGTTCATGGGCGTGCATCACATAGTCGGCCACCTGGACCATCTCCACCAGAAGGCGGTACTCCTCTTTGGATATATTCATCAACATGGTTTTTCTTCTGCCTCTGTTTTTTTGTATTTATAATGTGTTGTCAATTTAATCATATCTTCCCCGGAAAGGGCAATCCCCATCTCATGTTTTTTATTGCACGAAAAAGGGGCCCACATCTCTTATGCGGTCTCACGGGGTGGGTCAATGGATTTCAAAGGGGAAAAAGGGAGGCGATACAAAAAAGGCCCCTGGATACGCCCCCACAGCCCGAAAAAAGCGCCCCGCTCGTCGCCTTGACACGCCCCCCTTTTTCCAAAACACATGTTGTTCACCCGATAAAGACGTGATACTCTGAAAAATGGTGATACAGCCGTAATCCGGCCCTCTTCACCTTTTTTAAACCCATGAAAACAAATAATAAAAAACAAAATAAGGTGTACACACCATGCCCATACTTGACATCGTAACGTTCCCCGACAAGAGTCTTTCCGAGCCCTCTGAAAAAATCACCACGTTTGACGACGCCTTAAAAACCCTCATCGCCGATATGGCCGAGACCATGTTTGAAGCCCCCGGTGCCGGTCTTGCCGCCGTTCAGGCGGGGGTCTCCAAGCGACTCATCGTGGTCAACACCACCATCGACCATGAAAACGAAGCGGAGGAAGAGAGGAGCTATATGGCCCTCATCAACCCCGAGATCGTTGAGGCCGACGGCGAATTCATCTCCGAAGATGAGGGGTGCCTCTCCGTCCCCGAATTCCGAGCCACTGTCAAACGATTCAACCGCGTCAAAGTCACCGCCCAGGACGCCGATGGCAACCCCTTAGAGCTCAACGAAGAGGGATTTCCCGCCGTAGTACTCCAGCACGAGATCGATCACCTCAACGGGATCCTCTTCATCCACCGCATCAGCTCCCTCAAGCGGGAGATGTACAAGCGAAAAGTTAAAAAATGGATGAAGGGACAGGGACGCTAACACATGAAGAAACCGTCCATTATCTTTATGGGAACGCCCGACTTTGCCGCCACCGCCCTTTCGGCCCTCCACGAGAGTGGGCTCTTTGAGATCCGCCTCGTGGTGAGTCAGCCGGATCGTCCCAAGGGACGGGGCAGAAAGCTGGAACCCACGGCGGTCAAAGCCTGTGCCGAGGCCTTAGGATACCCCGTGGTCCAGCCGGAATCGGTAAAATCCGACGCATTCATGACCCAGGCAAAAGAGCTGGCCCCAGACTTCTTCGTGGTGGTGGCCTTCGGCCAGATTCTTCCCCAGACCCTCCTCGATATTCCGGCGGTGTGCCCCGTGAACATCCACGGCTCCCTCCTGCCCAAGTACAGGGGCTCGGCCCCCATCCAGCGGGCCATCATGAATGGAGAGGCCATCACCGGCGTCACCACCATGATAATGGACAAGGGCATGGATACCGGTGACCGCCTCTTAACCGTGACGACCCCCATCGAGGCCACAGACACCTCGGCCAGCCTCCACGACCGGCTCTCCCGTCTCGGCGGGGCACTCATCGTCGAGACCCTTGTGGGCCTGGCCGAGGGACGCATCACCGCCCAGCCCCAGGACAACGCCGCCGCCACCCATGCGGCCATGCTCTCCAAGGCCGAAGGGGAGATCGACTGGAGCGCCCCGGCCCACCTCGTGGATTGCCGCCTCCGGGGTATGACCCCCTGGCCCGGTGCCTACACCTTCGTCAATGGCAAGCGCCTGCGTATCCACAAGGTGGAACCGTGTCAGACCCCCACCACCCAGCCTCCTGGCACGGTGGTCACCAGCGACAAAACGCTGGAGGTGGCCACCGGAGAGGGGCTCCTGCGCATCGTTACCCTCCAGGGAGCCAACGGGAAACAGATGCCCGCAGATGCCTTCCTGCGCGGCAACCCCATCCTCCCAGGGACCCTCATGGGACGCGAATAGGCCTTCCATAGGCACACCCTTTTTTAAAGACGACGAAAAAGGGGTGTGCTTGGTACCAACCAGGTATCAACCTGGGTATCGATGGTTTTTGTGGTGCTTTTTTAAAAAAAGCGCCGCCACCCCCACACCAGCCTCTTCGCTGAAAAGGGCGCATCCAGAAAATACCATCTGGCAACAGCCCCATTTTTAAAAAAAGATCACCCATACAAGATTAGGATCAATCCATGACCCAAGACGCCCGCACCCTGGCATTTGAAATACTCACCACCTTCGACAAAAACGCCGAAGCCACTTTAGACACCGTCATGGACCGCATCACAGAAAAGGTAACGATGGACCGCCGAGAGATGGCCCTTACCAACGCCTTGGTCTACGGCGTGCTGCGCCATAGGGGCCGCCTCGACTCCATCATCGATCACTTTGCCAGCCGGGGCATCGCAAAGATTGACAAAAAGCTCGTCCCCATCTTACGGATCGCCCTCTTTCAGCTCAAGTTCATGGACCGCATCCCCGAATCGGCCGCCGTCAACACCGCCGTAGAGCTGGCAAAGGTAAGGGTTGCAGAAAATTCAGGGCGGTTCGTCAATGCCCTCCTGAGAAACGCCCTAAGGGAACCGGATCAGCCCTCACTGGAGGGACTCACCCCCGAGGAGAGGCTCTCCATCGAGACATCCATGCCCCTGTGGCTCGTTGAAAAATGGATCCAGCGCATGGGCTTCGATGAGACCTCGGCCCTCTGCCACGCCTCCAATGAGATCGCCCCCATCACGGTGCGCACCAACACCTTAAAGACCACTCGTGCCGCCCTCATGGAACGCCTGGCGCCCCAGGTGGAGACCATCACAGAGACGTCTGTCTCCCCTTTCGGGCTCTCCTTTACCTCCCCCAAGGTGCCCATCTTCGAGCTGGACGCCTTCAAGGAGGGTCTCTTCCAGGTCCAGGACGAGGCCGCCCAGCTCATCGCCCCCATGGTCAACCCCAAACCCGGAGACCGCATCCTGGACGTCTGCGCCGGAGTGGGGGGAAAATCGGGGCACCTGGCCCAGATGATGAACAACGAAGGCGAACTCATCGCCATGGATGTGGAGGGGTACAAACTCCAGAGTCTCCGACGAGAGATGCATCGCTTAGAGATCAAAAGCATCACCACCCACGTCTGTGACCTCACACGGGAGAGCCCAGACATCATCGAAGGGGGCTTCGACGCGGTACTGGTGGACGCCCCCTGCTCGGGCCTCGGGGTGATTCGCCGCAACCCGGATACCAAGTGGAAGTACTTCAAGCGAAACGCCACCCGACACGGGAAGAAACAGAAGAGCATCCTCTCGGCCGCGGCCCGGTGCGTCCGCCCCGGCGGGACCCTCGTCTATGCCGTCTGCTCCATAGAGCCCGAAGAGAATGCCGATGTGGTGACCGCCTTCCTTGAAAAACACACCGAATTCCGTATGACAGAGCCCTTCGATACCAAACCCGAAGGGGCCGACGCCTTCATCACCCCAGAAGGGTTCGTGGCTCCCCTGCCTCACAAACAGGGGATGGACGGTTTCTTCGCGGTACGCATGGTACGTCGAAGCGAATAAGCACGCGCGGGTAAGGGCGAAGCAGAATTAAAAGCCCTTATCGGCAAAAAAAGGGCGTCACCCACAGCCTCTTTCAAGGCAGGGGACGCCCCGTTTAACACTGGGACATCATCATGCTCAAGGGCCTTCTCAAATTCTTCACCCTCTTTATTCTCTTCATGGCCGCCGCCGGTGCAGCCTCCTTTATCATGCTCACCTATATCATCGGGAACGAAGAGAGCCGGGTGATTCCCGATTTCGTGGGACGTGACGTCATCTACGTCCTGGAGACCCTCTCCACCATGGAACTCAACACCAAGGTGGAACGATCCGAGTTCTCCCCCCAAATTCCGAGAAGCCGTGTCATCTCCCAGGATCCGGCTCCGGGAACCCGCCTGAAACGCGGCCGGGATGTCCGTATCGTCTTCTCCAGGGGTCCCCAGAAGGTGGCCATGCCCTCTTTTAAACACCTCTCCCAGGCCGAGGCCACAATTCAGCTCACCGAGATGGGATTAGAGCCCGGCATCACCTCTGCCCTCTTTCACCCCGGCATCGAAAAAGGGGCCGTCATCGCCCAGGCGCCAGCCCCCGGTGCCCTGGTAAGCCATGGAACCCCAGTGGATCTTCTCATCAGCCGGGGCAAGGGCCCCCGCCCCCTCATGATGAAAGACCTCATCGGCAACGCCCTGGACCAGGCCCTGGAGAGCATCGAGAATCTGGGACTTAAAGTGGGCACCATCACCTCAAAGAGCGATGCCTCCGTGCCCACCAACACCATCCTGGCCCAGTCCCCAAAACCGGGTTTCCAGGTCGTGCAGGGCCAACCCGTGGACATCACCATCCAGCGCGCCCCCCGCCCCGACACCGAGAAGCGCAGCCCCGGAGTCACCGGCTCCCACCTCTTTACCTGGCAGGTGGCCGAGGGTTTTTTGAAAAAAAGGGTAAAGGTGCAGCTCGTGGGGGATCACTACACCGACACCATCATCAACACCCAAGCCCTTCCGGGAGAGACCCTCTGGGTCCTCATCCCCACCTTCGAACGCACCACCCTCTTTCTCTACGAAGAGGGACACTTAAAGGAGACCCGATTCTTCGATTGATCCCTTCAGTATCAGGTATTGATTTTCACGGCCGTTCGGGGTAAAAAAGCAGCGATCTACATTTTATCAACCCATGAAATATCAGGATGTTACCCATGTCCATCATTGCACCGTCCATATTGTCCGCCGATTTTTCTAAACTTGGAGACGAAGTCAAGGCCGTGGAGGCCGCCGGAGCCGGCTGGATCCATATCGATGTCATGGACGGCCAGTTCGTCCCCAACATCACCTACGGCCCCATCATCGTCAAAGCGTGCAAGAAGGTCACCGACCTCCCCTTGGATGTTCATCTGATGATCGAAACACCCGATCAGCTCATCCCCGAATTTGCTCAGGCCGGCGCAGACTGGATCTCCGTCCATGCCGAGGCGTGTACCCACCTGAACCGATCCATTCAACTCATCAAATCCTTCGGGGTCAAAGCTGGGGTGGCCTTAAACCCCGCCACCCCCATCTCCGCCATCGAATGGGTTCTTGAAGAGCTCGATTTTGTTGTCGTCATGAGTGTAAACCCCGGCTTCGGCGGTCAGTCCTTCATCGAAAACAGCCTCGATAAGGTGCGTGAGATCAAACGCATGATCACCGAAAAAGGGCTCTCCACCCTGATCCAAATCGACGGCGGAGTGAACCGAAAGACCATCGCCACCATCGCCGAGGCGGGTGTGGACTCTTTCGTGGCCGGATCGGCCATCTTCGGCAGCCCGAACTACGAGGAGACCATCGCCGTCTTCAACGAAGAGATCGCCAAGGTTTCCCGCTAAGGCGCCTTTTCCCCATAGAACGGCCTTTATAGGGAAAAAGCGTCCGGTCCATGGACGTTCCTCTCACCATCAAGGGGAGAAAAAAGTCCGGCCCATGGACGTTCCTCTCACCATCAAGGGGAGAAAAAAAGTCCGGCCCATGGCCTTCCTCCCCCACCATTACGGGGAGAAAGGCCATGCACCCATACACACCAAAAGAGGCACCCATGAAACCCATGATCATCGATGTCATCCATGGCCCCAACCTCAACATGCTGGGACGCCGGGAACCGGAAATTTACGGCTCTACCACCCTCGCCGATATCGACCGCGATCTCATCACCTTCGGGGCCACCCTGGGGGCCGATATCGAAAGCTTTCAATCCAACGTCGAAGGAGAGATCGTCAACCGCCTCCAGGAAGCCTACGGACGGGTCCGGGGGGTGATCATCAACCCGGCGGCATACACCCACACCAGCGTGGCCATCCGGGACGCCCTGGCCATGCTCCCCTGCCCCATCATCGAGATCCACCTCTCCAATATTCACAAACGCGAACCCTTCCGTCACCACTCCTACGTCTCTGGCGTAGCCGACGGGGTCATCGCCGGATTTGGTGCCCGGGGCTACCGCATGGCCGTCGAGGCCATCATGGATATGCTTAAGAATTGCCCCAAAAAGGCATAAGAGCTAAAACACCCAGAAGTACAGCCAATCTTCGACGGTTAAAGTGAGTTTAAAAACTGAGCCTCCGGCGGCGAGGTGAGCCACCTCAAAAGCAAGTGACCGCTGCGCTTTGCCCCTCGTCCCTCGGGACAAACCACAGGGGTATTGCTATAAAATTCAGATATTTATTTTACCAGAGCCATGGAAAATTAGAATAGGGACAATCCGCTGTATCTCTAATTTTTAGTAAATAATGCCTGCCATGGTGGGATGCAAACGGCTAAAATAGGTGTTTTTAAGATTAAATTGATACGTCCAGCCCCAAATTACTGACCATAACGGCCCAAAGGCCCGTTATGGTCAGTATTAAATCCTATTTGGCACCCTTTTGTAAAAGGTTGGCCCCCGGCAGGGCCACCGGAGGTACGCCTCTCAATAGTTAGGAAATAATCGCTATTTTTTTAGCCCCGACACCATAAGGTTTTTTTACACATGGCACCCAATGCAACCTTTCTGAACCTGCCCGAGGAGAAAAAACGCCGCATCGAAGGGGCGGCGGCCGATGAATTTTCCGATAAAGGGTATACCAGCGCCAGCATCAACGCCATCGTCTCCCGGGTCGGCATCGCCAAGGGCTCCATCTTCCAGTACTTCGGAGACAAAAAGGGACTCTTCCTCTTCATCTTCGGAGAGTCCGTTAAGAAGGTGAAGGCCTACCTCAAAGAGGTGAGAGAGGCCACCACCGACGCCCCTTTGGCCATGCGCCTGGAGGAGACCCTACGGGCCGGGGTCCATTTTACCCAGCGCCACCCCATCATCTACCGGCTTTACATGCGCACCCTGGCGGAGAAGGAGATCCCCTTTCGGGCCGAGATCCTCACCTCCATAAGGCGCTACAGTTTGGAGTATCTAAACGATCTGCTGGAAACGGCCCGGGACCGGGGTGAACTCCGGGATGATGTGGATTTAGAAGCGGCCAGCTTTATCATCGATGCCACCATGGACCGATTCCTGGCCGCCCTCACCCTGCCCCATATGGATGGAGACCGGGGCATTTACAAGGCCGATGGTGAGGATCTCGACCGGCGCATAAAAACTCTGTGCCACACCCTTCTTGCCGGGGTCACCCCATGAAACCCATCCTTCTTATGTCCGCCGTCGATGCGGAGTTAGCCCCCCTTCTCCCCCATCTCCATGACAAAGAACCCCTAACCATGGCAGGCCGCACCGGATACTCGGCGTCCCTTAACGGGCGGACCCTCATCCTCCTCACCACGGGACCGGGGGCGATAAACACCGCCCAGAGCCTCACCGTCGCCATGGAGCGATTCTCTCCTGAGTTTATTGTCCAGGTCGGTTGCGGGGGCGGATTTGCCTCGGCGGGGGTCTCGGTGGGGGACGTGGCCGTGGCCACAGAGGAGATCGATGCGCACATGGGCATCGAAGACTATAAACAAAAAGAGGGCCTCCTCCCCTTGCCCTTTCCCCTCATGGAGAGACGAGGACGGGCCTTCACCCACCGGTTTCCCTTAAGTCAAGGGCTGGCCGATGAGGTGATAGCTGCCATAAAAGCCCCCCGGCCCTTTACCCACCACAAGGGACCCTTTATAAGCGCCTCCACCATCACCGCCACCGATGAGAGAGCCCAGGGACTCTATGCTCTCTACGGCACCGTCATGGAGTCCATGGAAGGGGCCGCCGCCGCCCACATCGCCATCCACTACGACACCCCCTTCGTGGAAATTCGGGGGGCCAGCAACCTCGTGGGAAGACGGGACAAGGGGGCGTGGGACCTCCCCGTGGCCTTTCGCAACAGCTGTGCCTGCGCCCTGGCCTTTTTACGGCAAAGATGCACCGCCGGCTGACGAAAAGATGCCTCGGTTGGCCCTGCCGGGAGCCACGCGTTTGCCCTGATTTTATAAAGCACGGCGTGACAAACAGATTTTATAAAAAATCTATCCAGGGTCAAATTTAATGAGCTGAATCGTCTCTTTCATTCAATCTTTTTTTCACCCACAGGTATACGCGATGACACGATCCCTTGCATACTCCACCTGCCCCAACGACACCTTCATCTTCCATGCCCTCGTCCACGGCCTCGTCCCCCATAATGCCCTAAGTGTTGATACCCACCTCCACGACGTGGAGGCCTTAAACACCATGGCCGGAAAACGGCGATTCGACATCACCAAACTCTCCTTTGCCGCCATCGGCCACCTTCGGGAGCGCTACGCACTCCTGCGCAGCGGCGCCGCCCTGGGACGGGGCTGCGGCCCCCTCATCGTAGCCCGTCCCGGTTTCGATGCCCGCCGCCTGGGCGAGGTGCCCATCGCCGTTCCTGGCCTCATGACCACGGCCCATCTCCTCCTGGGACTCTACTTAAAAAAAACACCCATGGCCGTCCCCATGATCTTCGACGCCATCATGCCCCGGGTCATCTCCGGTGAATTCGAAGCGGGGATCATCATCCATGAGAGCCGTTTCACCTACGAGGAGAAGGGCCTTATCTGCGTGGAGGACTTAGGGGCCTTCTGGGAACAGGAGACCGCCCTTCCCATCCCCTTAGGGGGCATCGCCGCCGCTCGGGATCTTCCCAGAGAGGAGATCGCCCGCATCGAGGCCGCCATATCCCAGAGCGTTCGGCACGCCTTCGCCCACCCCGAGGACTCCATGGACTATATTCAGCACCACGCCGTGGAACTCTCCGCCGAGGTCATCCGGAGCCATATCGGTCTCTACGTCAACGATTTTTCCGTGGATTTGGGCGAGGAGGGGGTACGGGCTGTGGAAGCCCTCATGGAGAGGGCCGAGAAGAGCGGACTCATTCCGCCATCGGAGGCACCCCTGTTCATGGAAGGATAGGATATGGGTGATCGCTAAAAAGGCGTGCCTCCGGCGGCCAGGGACTGGGCCCCTGGACCCCAAATTTGTAACGGTGGCGGACCAAAGGTCCGTCACCGTTACAGTAAAACGTTTGTTTGCCAACCTTTTGTAAAAGGTTGGCTCCCGGCAGGGCCGCCGGAGGCGAGGTGTGCCACCTCGAAAGCGCAGCGGTATTCTTAATGATTTCTTAGACAGCCATGGCTCGGGGCTGAGGGGGTTCGGTACATAATGCGGGAGATGCCTCCTCTAAGGAGAGGGCAAAGGCAGGGGTCATCGCTTCGGGCAGAATACCGATGGCAACGAGAGCGTCGAAAAAGGCCTGCATCCCCGCGATCTCTTTGGACCCCAGGGTGACCACGAGATGGTTAAAGTAATCATTTAAGGTCTCGCAGGAGAGTCCTGTTTTTACATGGGCATCCGCCACGATACCCTGGCGATCGGCGAGCCCCTGGGCCCGGGAGTCGTGAAGGCAGGAGATGAGGCGCCTCACCACGTCTGGAGACTGGGTGCAGAAATCCTTTCGAATCGCCCAGACGGCGAAGACAAAGGGGAGTCCCGTCATCTGCGTCCACTCCTCTCCAAGATCATAGACATAGGGAAAAGCGCCCCGCCAGTCGCTGAGAAGGGCGGCATCTCCGATCACCAGGGCACCCCGGACCCCCGGGGGAAGATCCTCTGGGGTGTGCACCCGCCCCGGCTCTAAGGTGGGCGTGGCCCCCTTTTTCGCCAGAAGAATGCGCAGGAGATCCACCGAGGTCGCCGACTCCTCTGTCACCACCACCCGCTCTCCGGCCAAGGACTCCATGGGGAGTTCCGAGACAAAGAGGACGCTGAGCACCTTGCCGTTGCAGGAGATGGAGAGATCGGGCAGAAGGAGCCACTCCGAGGCGTTCCGGGCGTAAGCCGCCGATGAGACGGGACTCATCACCACCTCCCCGCTCTTCAGCATGGCGTTTAAGGTAGCCGGGGGTAGGGTCTTCATGGTGAGCCACGTGGGAGACTCTCCCCGGTCGATACCATGGTAGACGGGAGAGACGTTAATATAGCTGATACGACCTATGGGTACCTTATCCATGATGTAAATCCCTTACCCTCATGTGGGGGGCTGAATCGTTGCAGAGTGTCGTCACCGTAAGGGTGTCGTCGAAAAACCAGTCGAAGGAGAAGGGGCGTTTCCCATCGGCCAGAGCCAGGCGCAGAAACGGCACCGAGGCCCCGGGCCGCAAATGGCCGAACCGCTCCGAAAGACCCAGGGCCCGGGCCCCATTCTCCGTGGCCATACGAAAGATCTCATGGGGAGCCAGAGACGGCGCACAACGGGCCACGGCGCGCATCTCGTCTAAGATAGAGAGACTCTCACAACTGGCCAGGCTGTCGGTACCCAAAGCCACGGTAAGCCCTTCGGCCACCATGGCCGCCACGTCGGGTACGCGACCATGGAGGATGCGGTTGCTGCGCACGCAGCAGACGGCCGTGGCGCCCGCAGCGGCCAGCCGGGCGAAATGAGATCCCCGACTGCTTAAGAGGTGCACCACAAGCGTGGTCGCATCCACCACCCCCAGGGAGAGAAGATAGGCCACCGGGTCCACGGCGGGAAGGGGCCACCCCGAAAAATCGATACCCCGCTCCGTGAGAAAATCGGCCCACGCCCCCGTCCCTGTAGTGATAAATTCCCGTTCCGCCTCGGACTCGTCCAGATGAATGGTAAAGGGGCGTTTAGCCGCCGAGGTGAGGGCCTTCATCCCCCGAATCGCGTCCGGTGCCGTAGTATGGGGGGCGTGGGCGGCAAGACTAAAGAGAACATCCTCTCCCTGAGCCTCGGGCATGGATAAAGAGAGGGGCGCCCCCAGCTGCTCCTGAAACCAGACGCCCATGGCTCTTCCCTCGTCAAAGAGAGGACGCGTCACTCCCAGGGTGGAGACCTCCCCAAATACGAGGGTACCGGCGGCCATGGCCGCCCCAAGGCTATCGTGTGCCGCCTCAAGAAGCGCCGCCTCTGACAAGGAGGCCCGCTCCACGAGAAGCGCCCTCACCCAGGCCTCAAACCCCTTTCTCGATTCCACCCGACCTTTAAGAGCCGAGAGCTCCAGGTGGGTATGGGCGTTAACAAAGGCGGGCGAGAGGGCCACATCACCGTGGTCCGTCCAGGGCAGCCCTTCGGGACCATCACCGCGTCCCACTGCCATAATCGTCCCCCCGTCCACCACCAGGTATCCCCCTTCAATAACGGTATCGGCGTCTATCACCACCCACCGTCCTCGGTGAACCCATCTCATACACACTCCTTGCAATCTAAATATCGGGATGCCCGGCCCAAAGGGGGCGTAAAAAGCCAGCCTCCGGCGGCCAGAGGCTGTGCCCCAGGACCCCAGGTTAGTGCCCATGACGGGCCTTTGGCCCGTCATGGGCACTATTAAACAGCCTGTTTGGCAAGCCCAATCTTTTAAATCAGGCAAAAGCTTGGCTCCCGGCAACTCTCGCCGCATTGCCTCCGTCGGCGAGGTAAACTACCTCGAAAACGCAACGGCATTCATAGGAAATCCATTTGTTTTTTTGTCTAAGCGGCTTGACTGCCCCTGGGCCTCAAATTTACTAAAAATAAATACTTTCGGATCTTTACATTTTTTGTAAAGAAAATTTTCATAGGCACGCTTTTCCCGAGGAACGAGGGAAAAGCGTGCCTGTTATTGGAAAGTTTTTGCGGAGCTTTTTTCAAAAAGCGACCCGCCGGGGGCATGTTTCTTGGTCACTTTGGCCATAGAAGGCATCACTAAATAGTTAGGATAAATGGTTGTAAAAACAGTCTCTCTGCACCGGGGTGAAGCCAGCGGCGGCCACCACGCGGATCAGCTCCTCTTTGGGCAGCATATGATCCACACCGGCGGCGGCCACCACATTCTCCTCGATCATGGTGGAGCCCATGTCATTGGCCCCGAAGAAGAGGGCCACCTGGGCGATCTTCTCCCCTTGGGTGACCCAGGAGGCCTGAACATTATCCACGTTGTCCAGAAAGATACGGGAGAGGGCCAGGACGCGGAGATAGGCATCGGCCGAGGCCTTCTCCACGGAGAGCTGGGTATGGGTGGGCTGAAAGGTCCAGGGGATAAAGGCGGTAAACCCTCCGGTCTCGTCCTGGAGATCCCGGATACGTCCCAGATGCTCCACGATCTGCTCCGGGGTCTCCACATGACCGAACATCATGGTGGCGGTGGAGCGCATCCCCACGTGATGGGCGGCACGCATCACCGCCAGCCAGGCATCGGTACTGCACTTGTTGGGAGAAACCCGCTGGCGCACGGCGTCCACCAAAATTTCGGCCCCGCCGCCGGGAATGGATTTAAGACCGGCGTCTTTAAGCCGTGCGATGGTCTCGTCAATGGAGAGGTTACTCTGGGTGGCGAGCCAGGATATTTCAGGGGGGGAGAATCCATGGACATGGATGGGAAAGGTGGTGGTGATCCAGCGCAAGAGATCGGTGTACCAGTCAAGATCGAGGGCGGGGTTCATCCCCCCTTGAAGGAGAATCTGGGTACCGCCCAGGGCGAGGGTCTCCTCAATCTTCTGGGTAAAGGCCTCCCGGCTCAACACATACCCGCCCTCATCCCCCACTCGGGAGTAGAAGGCACAAAAGGCGCACTCCGAGGTGCAGACATTGGTATAGTTGATATTACGATCCACCACGAAGGTGACCTGGGCTTCCGGATGCTTGGCATAGCGAATGGCGTTGGCAAGGCTTCCCAGCTCGGGCAGGCTCGCCTTCGAGTAGAGTTCGAGAAGCTCATGGGAAGATACACGGTGACCATCTGATATTTTCTTAAAAAGAGTCTTCAAAAAAAATGCCTCCATCAAGGGACAGGGTTGTAAAAAGAGTCCCGTTCCACCGGTTCAAACCCCGCCCCACGGATCATGGCAAACATCTCGTCACGGGTGAGCCCCGTGGCCGATGTGGCCCCGGCGGTATGGGTAATTCGCTCTTCGATGATGGTGCCATCTAAGTCATCGGCACCAAAGGAGAGGGCCACCTGGGCCATCTTCTCCCCGATCATCACCCAGTACGCCTTGATATGCGCGAAGTTATCGAGCATCAGCCGGGCCACGGAGACATTCTTCAGATCATCGACACCTGAGGTAGCCGGGATATAGGCGAGCTGGGTATTCTTGGAGTGAAAGGCCAAGGGGATGAAGGCGGAAAAACCACCGGTGCGGTCCTGAAGTTCCCGCAAGGTGATCAGATGCTCCACGCGCTCCTCTATGGTCTCTATATGGCCGTAAAGCATGGTGGCGTTGGTGGGAATCCCTGCGGCATGCACCGTCTCCATCACCTCCAGCCAACGCGCCTTGCCGATCTTCTTGGGGAAGAGCGCATCGTGGACCCGCTCGCTCATTACCTCGGCACCGCCACCGGGCATCATGGCAAGTCCCGCCTCTTTAAGTTTTTCCACGGTATCGGCCAGGGAGAGTCCAGAGATGCGGGAGAGATAATCGATCTCCACGGCGGTAAAGGCCTTAAGGGTCGCCTCGGGCCGCACCTCGGCCATGGCCCTCAAAAGGCCCGTGAAATAATCAAAATCGAGGTTCTCGTTTAAGCCCCCCACCATGTGGATCTCACGCACCGGCTCTGCCTTGCGCTCCAGAAGACGCGCCTTGACCTCTTCGATGCTCCAGGTGTAGGCGTTTTTCGTCCCCTCGTCGGTGGCAAAGGCGCAGAAGGTGCACCGGTTGGAACAGACGTTGGTATAGTTCACATGCTGGTTGTACACATAGTAGGCGATATTTCCGTGACGTTTTCTGCGCACAAAATCGGCCATGCGCCCCACTCCCGAAAGATCATGGGAGGCGTAGAGTGTCCGTCCATCATCAAAGGAGAGACGTGTCCCCGTATGGACCTTCTCCCAGATGGGTGCCAGCTTCGGATCGATGAATTCCATTGTCCCCTCTTCCACGGGTTCTCCCCCGCGCGAGATCTCCGCAAAGGGCTGCCAGACGGCAATCCCAGTGCCTTCATTGTTTATATCCCTCAAATATGACCACCTGGTCAGTGACCACTCGGTCATATATACAGCGATTTTTTTCCCGTGGCAAGATGAAGAAGATCATGCCCCCTTAAAACCAGTAAAAAAGGCCCCCTTCGCCTTGACCCGGCACGAAAAGCGATTTAAAAAGGGACACGGCAGGGACGATCTTCCCGGGACGATAAAACCCGCTGGGGGAAAATGCGTTCTATGGTTAAAATAGGCTAAAAAAACGTCTTGCAGGCATGTGTTCTTGGTCATCGAAACGTTTTTGCGGCGCTTTTTTCAAAAAAACCTGCCGGAGGCACCGCTGGATAGTTAACAAAATTTTTATGACGGCACACCGTGCCCCTATAAGTGATATCACCCCCCTCTTTTTTAAGGAGTCACCATGAAGTGCACCACCCACTTGAAAATAGACACCGCCTTGTGCGGAACCCTCACCCATCTGGAAGCGGGACGCAGCCACGTCACCCTGACCACCACCGACCGTATGGGCTCCGATGATAGGGGACTTGTGCATGGCGGCTTTCTCTTTGGTATGGCGGATTATGCGGCGATGTGTGCCGTCAATGATCCCTATGTGGTCTTAGGAGCCGCCGATACCCGGTTCATCAAACCGGTGACGGTGGGAGAGACACTCACGGCTGAAGCCGTGGTGGAGGAGAGGAATGGGAAAAAAAACGTCGTTGAGGTGAGCGTTCGCCGTGAAGCGGAGATCGTCTTCACGGGACGCTTTACCTGCTTTGTCTTAGAATCCCATGTCCTGGGATAAAACATGGGGCGTATAGGGTGAAAGTGACCAGAAAAGGGCCTCCGGCGGCCAGGGACAGGGCCCCTGGACCCCACGTGAGTGCCCATGACGGGCCAAAGGCCCGTCATGGGCACTATTAAAACCTGTTTGGCACCCTTTTGTAAAAGGTTGGCCCCCGGCAGGGCCACCGGAGGTAAGCGTTCACGGCACGGCCCTCTATGATTAAAAAGGGTTAAAAACCGAGCCTCCGACGGCAAAAGAATAAATTCCCTATACCCCAAGTGTGTGCCTGTAACAGACCGCTGGCCCGTTACGGTCACTATAAAAACCTGTTTGGCACCCTTTTGTAAAAGGGTGGCCCCCGGCAGGGCCACCGGAGGTAAGCGTTCACGGCACGGCCCTCTATGATTAAAAAGGGTTAAAGACCGAGCCTCCGACGGCAAAAGAATAAATTCCCTATACCTCAAGTGTGTGCCTGTAACAGACCGCTGGTCCGTTACGGTCACTATAAAAACCTGTTTGGCAACCTTTTGTAAAAGGGTGGCCCCCGGCAGGGCCACCGGAGGTAAGCGTTCACGGCACGGCCCTCTATGATTCAAGCGGCTAAAAAATGGGCCTCCGGCGGCAAGAATCACCCGAGACTACGCCGATCACTTTTTTTTACGCACCACACGGCGCACGCGTCGTACACGGCGAGTACCGGAAGCGCCCCCTTTCTTCGTCGAAGGGGGCATAAGGCCCTCCTGGGTAAAGGAGCAGACGGAACGGGGACATGAGAGACCGCTCCCCCCATCATTTTCCACGAGAAAGGGATTTTTGCAGATGGGACAGGCAAAGGGGTAGGGTCGCTTCCAGGTGACAAATCCACAGGAGCGGTTGTCGCACCGGAAGAAACACTTTCCATTCACCGTGGTATGCGTCTCCAGGGTACCCGTATGGCACATCGGACATGCCAAGGAGAGGACCTCTTCAAACCGGGCCACGGCACTGGCGATATCCGCCTCGCTCTCGCCCCGGGTCAGGGCATCCTGGGCCTGGCTTCCAGGGGAGTGCCGAGGGTTAGTACCCACCTCGCTGCGAGCCTTCTCCTCGGCGAGATGTCTCTTCTCCACCAAAAAGGCCTCTCGCTCCCGGGCCAGCTCTATTTTTTCCCGCTGAATCTCCAGGAACGCCTCCCGCTGCATCGCCTCCGAAGAGATCACAGGCCCTGGATCCGGGGAGACGGCCGGGGATGGGGCCACCTCCTCGGACGGTGAAGACGGGGCCTCAAGGGGGACCCAGAGGGTCTTAACTGCCCCTTCAATCGTCGACGGAACCACCGCCTGAACCGACATATCCTGGCTCTTATCGGCCATGAGACGGCCCCGGATGGCGGCAATCTGCTTCAAAAATCCATCACGACGGGCCTTGACGATGGAAGGGTCCTCCAAGGGGATGGAAGGCCCTTGGTCCGGCGCCTGAACGAGGAGTAAGGCCTGATCCACCTGACCCAGGGCTTTCTCCAGCCCGTTTCGCCCATCCGAGAGCTCCTGAAGAAGCTGCACCACATAGGCAGGAAGCAAGATACCGGTCATCTTCGGATAGCTGGCATTAAGACCTGTCATGAGACGCTGGGCGAGAACCCCCACCCGAGGCACCTCATCACTCCCGGCCAGGAGCCCCTCCTGACGCAACATCCCCACTACCTCCGAGACACGGCCCTGTGACACCAGCCCCAACTCGACCCCCTCCTCCATCACTTCCTCTAAGGAGAAACCGGATCCCTCCTCCACATGAACCAAGATGAGAAGAGCCAGGGCGTCCAGACTGGGACCGATACATTGCCACACCTGAGTGTATCCATCGACCCCGCTCAATCGCTTCTGCACATGAAATTCAAAGGTATCTTTTAAGCCAAGATTCATCAATCACACCCACTTCTTATGGTCATCAAATCTCTGGGGAGTCATCCGCCGCAGAGGCCGCACCGGCCACCACATCCACACAACGCCCATCTCGGCCAATCATCAAGGAGAGAACAATACGCGCCTGAAAATCCATTTGATAGGCGATACGATCCTCTTTCACCGTCAGTCGCCCCTCTTTAAATTCGATATCATCCTGGAGCGAGAGCCCGTACTTCTCCTTCAACAAGATTTCGATGGCGTCCCAGTCGAGGCCCCCGGTCACAATATCCATAAGGTCCCGTTCTCCTTTTTTAAAGGCATCTTCGGAGACCAATTTTCTATCCGTCTCGACCATCGTCTCTCCCTCCCGTGCAAACAAATCCCATAGTGCCTTCACCACTCACCAAAACAACGCTGCCTTAATTTCTTCGACCGAACCCCCCGACTCCTTGAGCCTTCAAGTGGGCACTGAAGGCAAAGAAGGGGTCCCAAACCTACCGTCTTGCCAAAAACCTTTCAACAAAAATAAGCCAGTCGCTTACGGTTTGCAGGCCCCGATACCCGTGGTATGGTCCCTTATACACCGTGCCATCAATAGTCACCCACAAATAGACGACAAAAAAGTATCCCATGCCCCCAAAAGCCCTATTTTCACAAACAGCCATCGACGCGGTCATCGATCACCTCGGCTACTCCCGGCACTCACGAAACATGAGCTACTTAAACGCCCTGCTCTCTCACGCTAAGGCGGCCGAGGCACTGGGGGGGGCCTCGGTGAGTCCCGATACCCTCGTAACGGCCATATGGGACACCACAGATCCCGGGCTCCTACGGTCGAGACGGAAAAATCTAAACACCATGCGGACCTCCATCAACCGAGACCTGGCCACCCTTTTCAGCGAGGGGAAGAATCCAGAAGGGGTGACCCTCTCTCCCGATCACGCCCTGGCCGTCTCCCAAGAGGCAAAGGATGCCTTATACGCCCCCCTTGTCGACCATTTTAAGCCCTCTGATATCTCCCTTCTGGATCAGGCCGGCGCCCTCCTAGAAGCTCTGGCCGAGATGGCCGGAAAAGGGGGGGAGGCGGGCCAGGAGTCCGGTTCCATGGCCGAAAAACTTAAAAATGCCCTCTCGGCCCTGGAAACGTCCCAGGAAGACGTCGACGAAGAGCTCGATGAGGAGGAGGCCCTCGAGGAGATCGATGAGGACGAGGCCTTCGAAGAGATCGATGACGACGAGGCCTTCGAGGAGATCGATGAAGACGAAGCCTTCGAGGAGATCGATGAAGACGAAGCCTTCGAGGAGATCGATGAGGACGAGGCCCTCGAGGAGATCGATGAGGATGAGGCCCTCGAGGAGATCGATGAAGATGAGGCCCTCGAAGAGATCGACGAGGACGAGGCCCTCGAAGAGATCGATGACGACGAGGCCTTCGAAGAGATCGATGAGGATGAGGCCCTCGAGGAGATCGATGACGACGAGACCTTCGAAGAGATCGATGAGGATGAGGCCCTCGAGGAGATCGATGACGACGAGACCTTCGAAGAGATCGATGACGACGAGGCCTTCGAGGAGATCGATGAGGATGAGGCCCTCGAGGAGATCGATGACGACGAGGCCTTCGAAGAGATCGATGAGGATGATATAGAGGGTCTGAGGGAACGTTTCGAAGCCCTTCTCAATGAATCCGAACGGTACTACAACCACTACATCCCCATACCCGCCGGCCGCTACCCCGCCATCGACCCAATCACGGGAGCGGAGATTCATGTGGCACTGGAGGCTTTTCTCGCGGGAAAATACCCCATCACCAACGCCCTTTTTGAGGCATTCATCAGCCATACCGGATACAGAACCACCGCCGAAGAGCGGGGCTTCGGGACCGTGTACGAACCCCGCTTAAACAAACATCGCCCCGGCCAGGGGATTAGCCTCTCCACCAGCCGGGGCCTGCGGCTCTTGCGGGGGGCCACCTGGAGCCACCCTTCAGGCCTGCACTCATCGGTCCACACCTCGGCCCACCATCCCGTGGTTCAGGTGAGTTTCGAAGATGCCATGGCCTTTGCCGCATGGACGGGGAAACAGCTCCCCACCCTTGCCCAGTGGCTCGCCGCAGGGGGCCACACCGCCACACCCTACCCCTGGGGCGATGCCTGGGGAACGCACCTCTGCAATACCGAGGAGGTGGGCGCCGGAGGCACCCTTCCCGTGGATACCTTTCCAAGTGGTGCCAGCCCCTTCGGAGTGTACGACCTCATGGGCAACGCCATGGAGTGGATCTGCGACAGGCTCCCCGAAAAGGGAGGGGAACCGGTAAAACTCGCCGTCGGGGGGAGCTTTCTCTCCGATCGCAGCCTCACCCGTCAGTTCACCTGCTGCTTTGATACCCGATTCTCATCCAACACCCTGGGCTTTCGCTGCATCGGTGGGTAGGCCCTCGACACGGGCCCTCAGGCGGTGATACGGTTGTAGTCATTGGCGAATGCTTACCTCCGGTGGCCCTGCCGGGAGCCTTTGCTTTTACAAAAGGTTGCCACACAGGTTTTTATCGTGACAGTAACGGACCGTTGGTCCGTTGCAGTCACACACGTGGGGTCCAGGGGCCCTGTCCCTGGCCGCCGGAGGCTTAGCTTTTAAGCCCCCCTTCACCCTATTTACGACGCTTCCCAAAGCGGCCATAAACACAAGAAAAAAACGTCATCCAAGGAGACCTTTGCGTGAACGATATCTATAAAAAACGAATCGAGACCCTCCACGAGACCCTGGACCAGAACGGCTTTGACGCCTGCATCATCATGCAGGAGGAGAATCGCAGATACTTAAGCGGATTTACCGGAGAGGACAACGGCATGGACGAATCCGCCGGCGCCCTTCTCATCGGGCCCAAGGGGCGCATCCTGGCCACCGACTCCCGATTCGAGCTCCACGCCACCCACGAGGCGCCCCTCTTCGAAATCCATGTCTACAAAACAGGCCTGGATAGAGACCTGCCCGATCTCCTCCAGCGTATCGGAGCCACCCGCGTGGCCTTAGAGGAGACCCGGATCTCCATGGGTCGGTTCCGACTCTTCGGCAAGGCCCTCGAGGAGAGCGCAAGCCAGGTAACCCTGGTGCCCCACGAGGACATGACTGCCCCCATGCGCGCCATCAAAAGCCCCGACGAGATCCGCACCATGCGAAAAGCCCTGGCCATCGCCGAGGCGGCCTTCGCATCGGTAAAGGCCACCCTAACGCCTGGACTCACCGAAAAAGCCGTCGCCTGGGAGATGGAGAAGGCGATGCGCACGAGGGGGGCCGACGGCCTCTCCTTCCCCACCATCGTGGCATCCGGACCCAATGCCGCCCTGCCCCATGCCGTGCCGGGAGACCGCACCCTCGGCATCAATGAGCCCATTCTCATCGACTGGGGCGCCCGTTATGGGGGGTATTGCAGCGACTCCACGAGAACCCTTGTGTTGGGTTCCCCTGATGAGACCTTCACCCGCGTCTTCGACACCCTCTTCGAGGCCCAGGCCCGTGCCATAGAGGCCATCTGTGACGGAGCCAGCGGTAATGAAGTAGACCGAAAGGCCCGCTCATTCATCGAAGAGCGCTTCCCCGAAAGCTTCGGCCACGGCCTCGGTCATGGGGTGGGTCTCGAAATTCATGAGGCTCCCCGTCTCAGCCCCCTCAAAGATTATGAGCTAAAGGCCGGCATGGTGGTTACCGTAGAGCCGGGCATCTATCTGCCCGCATGGGGAGGCATGCGTCTGGAAAATATGGTTCTCGTCACAGAGACCGGAGCCGAGGTGTTAAATACCCTCGATTACCGGGATTACCAGGTGAGGGTGTAAACCCTATCTGGGCATAAACCATACAAAAAGCAAGGCCATCATGATTAAAGGGGGCTTAAAAATGAGCCTTCTATGGTGAAAGTAGCTAAAAAATATGCCTCCGGCGGCCAGGGAATAAATTCCCTGGACCCCAGGTGTGTGACTGCAACGGACCCTTGGTCCGTTGCAGTCACAATAAAAACCTGTTTGGCAACCTTTGCAAAAGGTTGGCCCCC
>JABXKT010000162.1 GCA_013619155.1 Desulfobacteraceae bacterium | reverse complement strand
GGTTGTAATTCCATTTGGGTATCCACCATGCTGTTGATAATCTGTGAAATTTTCAGTCGCTTGGCGTACTCTCTGGCGATGGGATAGAAACTGGGGCTGGTTATTTGCAGGTCACTCGAATTAAGTAAATCCATGATAGCGCCTCCTGATTGGGGATTCTTCTGGCTATGGCACTATCGTATAAAACAGATAATTTGTCTAGACAAACTTTTTGTCGCATCTTAAGCAGATTTCTATTTGTGGCTGATATAATACAACCATTTGAATTTCTATTATTTAAAAATAGAAATTCAAATGGGAATTAGGTGCTGAATGTATGATAATGGGAAAAGGCAGAAATATTATGTTTCTAATTTTAAGTTGACCTTCCAAGAAGTCGACAGTGGCCATCGTTGCAGTCCTAAGAGTGGTCATGCCAGCAATTAACTTCTCAGGGTCAACATCGACGAGATCGTCGGAATTAATTGTATTGCATGTTAGCGAAGCCAGCATCCGCATAAGCAAAGGACGATCAATTTGATCGTATCCTTTGTCAGACAATTCATCCAAAAGGGTATCAATCTCACGCCTCAAATCAAATTTATCAGACCAAGTCCATGCGGCCAAAAGTTCTAGATTGCTTAAAGGTGTTCCGGATGAATTTATCCTTTGGAAAATACTACAAACCTCTTTGTTGCTCCGTTCTTTTATCGTAACCACCGGAAATTCATAATCCTTAAATGATTCTGTAACGTCAGCTATTTTTTTCTTTTCAGGATCATCAAATTTGGGCAATTCTGTTAATAACTTAGTTGTGTCAAGGATGGAAGATAGACGAATTTTTTCTTTTCCATTGGCAGCTAAATAGTGAACGAAATTGTCGTCTTCAGGGATATAATAGATATTAAATCTGTCGGCTAATTCTGTATCTGCAGTATTATCATCGGAGTGAAAAACACCATAAAGAGTCGTTAAGCGTTGCTGGCCGTCCAGTATGTAATTAACTGGATAATCCTCTGGTGTTTTAGGAAGTTGGAATCCTCCCACGTTTCGTTCGTGCTTTAATTCTTCGCGAGTTGACCACATCAGCAAAGAGCCAACTGGATAACCGCGGTAAATAGAATCAAGTAAACTAACAATTTGTTCATCTGTCCAAATAAATTGCCTTTGAAAAACAGGTATTTTAATATTCCCTCTCTCAACATCTGAAAGAAGAGATGCAAGCCGAGGACTTGAAGGGGTTATTTTGCTTGATGATGCCATTTACTATATTCCTTATTAGGCATGAATTGTGTTCGTTTATGTGCCTGTCATCTAACTGATTTACCGAATACTTAAATCAACGGTCTGGTTTTTCGGCTTATGATCAGCGCCAAGCGAGTTCAGTTTTATATTGATATAGGCGTTGATTTCACGAAGGGCTTCAGGGCAACCGTCTCTAATTTTATGAGGTTAAGGTTGATCTTTCTGGCTGGAATAATCGACGAAGGCTTTATGAGGTGCCCCATGCATTTTTTGGGTAAGTCTTTGGGCATATGAATCCTCTCTATTTTCAAGAAAGTTAGCATATGTACTACTCCAAGACAAGGTATGCGCCGCGAGGTTTTTTCTTGGGGCGATGATGAAGTCATATGGCCCCACGGAAGAGGGCGGGACTATGGATTCAATCGACACACCCGATCACGATATCTACCGGCATGGGCGTGGGCCACCCGTCTTCATCCCTCGTGGACGGTCGATGGCTGGGGCGCGGCTTTTCTCGGTGAGTTGAATGGTTATTCTCGGATTTGTCTTTTTTATCAATATATGAGATGGTTGCATAATCATTAAATCATCGGTCGTCTCTACTTTGATGAAAATTTCACGCCCATCATCCACCCAATGACATGTTGAAAGACCCGGCCAGCCTCTGTATCTCCCGTATGGTCTGGCCAGACTCAGCCTCTTGGTGTGTGGGATCAAGGGCTTCGCCGTGCCCGTCTCATTGCTATTTTCCATCATCTCTATGACGCTCTAGGGCTCAGGCAAAAAATAAATGCATAGATTTTATAAGAATACCGCTGTGATTTGTCTTAGAGGAGAGGGGTAAATCACAGCGGTCATTCGCTTTCGAGGTGGCACACCTCGCCGCCGGAGGCATCGCTTTTTGTCTATTTTATTTCTGTGCAGGACCTGACTGACTGTCGTCGTTTTAGGATCTCTTTTATCCAAGAGGTGATCCTGCAGATACTTAATGATGCGCCAAGTCCACATGATTAACCATCCATAGGGGGGAAAATGACAAAAAAACAGATCGGTTTTTTTATTGGAGTCTCCATGCTTTTTATGTGCAGTCCTGCCATGGCAGATCATCCGACCGTCGCCTTTGGTATGAATAGTGCCGGTTCGATCAATACTATTTCAGCGGAGCCGTTGCCCGATGGCACCTTGGCTTTCGGCATTCAAACCGAAGTTATAGACAACGATGAATTTAGTACAGAGCAGTTGGAAAATTTCGCAGATAGTGGCTTGGAAGGCGTGCATAGTATCGATGAAATAAGAAATACATCCATTTCGGTCTCCTATGGCATAAGCGACGACTTAAGTATCAATGCCCGACTCCCCTATATTGAGCGGAAAAATATACGGGAAGGGGAGGTTGAAGATGGGGTGGCCGAGGCCCATACCCATGGGGACTCTTCCGGACTGGGAGATCTTCTTCTTTTGGGGCAGTACCGTTTTTTACAGATGGAAGATACCAATGTATCGCTTAACTTTGGTGTAAAAACCCCCACGGGAGAGACAAAGGATAAAGATGACCACGGCGAGCGCTTTGAAACGGAATTTCAGCCGGGTACCGGGTCGTGGGATTACCTTTTGGGCCTTGCTGTTGGCAGGCAGGCCGGGGCCATGGGGTACCACGCCAATATTCTCTATAACAAAACCACCGAAGGGTCTCAATCCACGGAGATTGGCGATTCCTTTTCGTATAACACGGCAGTTACCTATAGGATCAATGGCGGGAATCATGATTTGCATGACCACAGCCATGATATGAGTGTCATATGGGATTTGATGCTTGAATTAAACGGAGAAACACGCAGTAAGAACAAAATATCGGGAGATAAAGAGCCAAACTCTGGCGGAAATATTGTACTTTTATCCCCCGGTGTCAGAGCCTCCATGGGTAAATTGGGCGGCTTTTTTTGTGTGGGTTTCCCTATTGTGGATGACTCCAATGGAACGCAGACAGATCTGGATATTCGCTTTCTCGTGGGGCTCTCCTGTGCCTTTTAAGGCCGTCTAAGGTTCCATCCGAATTGCCGCTCTACGGCTCATCCTAGAGAGGCGATGCCTTCTAAGGTTAAAGTGGGCTTAAAAACTGAGCCTCCGGCGGCCGGGGCTGTCGATTTAAGTGTCGAAGTAAAAATAAAAGATACAAAAAGCGATGCCTCCGGCGGCGAGGTGAGCCACCTCGAAAGCGGATGGTCGCTGCGCTTTGTCCCTCGTTCCTCGGGATAAAGCACATCGGTATTCTTATAAAATTCAGATATTTATTTTTTGGCAGAACCCTGAATGATTAGGGCGGGGACGAGTCGCTGTATCTCTAATTTTTGTAAATAGTGACGGCCATATATTGAGGTGCAAACGGCTAAAATAGGCGTTTTTCCAATTAAATCGACACGCCCGGCCAGGGAATAGATCCCCTGGACCCCAGGTCCGTTACAGTCACGATAAAAGCCTGTTTGGCAACCTTTTCAAAAGGTTGGCCCCCGGCAGGGCCACCGGAGGTAAGTTTTCACCGCACGGCCGCCGGAGGCCCGTTTTTTGGTTGTTTTGACCATAGAGGGCATTTTTTTGGAGCTGAAATAGTGACACGGCCTCTCTGGGTTTCTGGCCGCAATGGGGGTGACAGACCCCATGCCTCCTTAAAAAAAAAGAGGGTATGGGGTCTGTCACTTTGGGGGGGGATGGCGTCGAAAAGGGCCTGACTCCGTCGACACTTAAGAAAGGCCCTTTTTTCGAAGATTTATCAGGCGATGATCTCGCCGGCACGAACGGCTTTGATGTAGTTCATGCAGAAATTGTCATTTCCTTGGATCATGGTGGTGGTTTTTAGGGTCGCCATGATCTTGGGGTCCAAGGGATCCATGATGGCCGAATCGAAGCCCCGTGCCATCATCATGGAGAGGAATATACGGTTGATTATCTTGCGCTGGGGCAGTCCGTAGGAGATGTTGGAGAGGCCGCCGGTGGTGTGGACGCCCTTAAGCTCTTTCATGATTTTTTCCACGGAATCCATGGCCATGGTGCCGTTTTCTGCGGCCACAGCCATGGGCTGGATGAGGGGATCGATGAAGATATCGTCGCGTGCAACGCCGATGGCCTCGAGCTCTTTTACCAGCAATTGTGCCCGTGAAAAGATATCATGAACGCTCTGGGGCATGCCGGAATCGTCCATGCACAGGGCGATGATGCGACACTCTTTTCCCTTAAGGAAGTCGATCATGGGATCGAAACGCTCTTTTTCCAGGCTGATGGAGTTGATCAACGGGGGTTGATCCACCATATCATAGGCCATTTCCAGGATGGCCGGATCGGGGCTATCCAGGCATAAGGGGAGGCGAGTGGTCTCCATGATCACGGAGAGAAGCCACTTCATATCCTCGGCTTCGTGGCCGATGCGCGCTCCGGCGTTGACGTCGATATAGGTGGCACCAGCGGCTACCTGTTTTTCCACATCGCCTCGGATGTAGTCCGCATCGCGGTTTTCCGTGGCGGCCCTGACTTTTTTTAAGGTGGTGTTGATGCGTTCTCCGATAACGGTAAACATGGTCTCTCCTTCATGGATCTTGTGGTGCACGCTCGCAAAAATGTGACGGATAGCCCTGGATTTTTCGTGATCACCTTGGACGGGCCGGTGAACTGAGAAAAAGAGGCATCAATGGATGAGGGTCTTGACCAGCTTGCTGGCAGAGCCGGCATCGGAGGCATAGAGATCGGCCCCGATCTCATCGGCAAAACTCTGATCCACGGGGGCTCCGCCCACCATGATCTTTAAGGTATCGCGCTTGCCGCTTGCCACAATTTTTTCCACTGTTTTTCGCATCATGGGCATGGTGGTGGTGAGAAGGGCAGAGAGGCCGACGACTTGAGGCTTGTACTCGTCGATGGCCTTTAAGAAGGCGTCGGAGTCCACGTCTACGCCCAGGTCGATGACCTCAAATCCCACGCTCTGCATCATCAATATGACGAGGTTTTTTCCGATATCGTGGAGATCCCCTTTAACGGTGCCGATGATGACACGTCCCGCCGAGGAGATATCGCCTTCGGCGAGAAAGGGAGATAAGAGCTCCACGGCCGCTCCCATGGAGTGGGCTGCCATGAGGACTTCCGGGATGAACATCTCTCCGGATTCCATACGTTCGCCCACGACGGCCATGCCTTTGATGAGGCCATGGGTTAAGATATCGTGGGCGGGGGTACCGTTTTCAAGGGCTGATTTGACGTTGTCCAGGAGGGCGGTGATGTCGCAAGAAATGAGGTTTTCGGTGATGTCTTTCAGTTCAGGCATAATGACGCTCCATGGTAATCTGTCTTAGGGTGGATTGTCCGTACGAATTGTGGCCAATCAATACATTTATAGGGGCATTGCCCCATGGAATCATCCCTTGTGGAGAAAACGCGGAAAGATTCCGATTGTTTGTCTGCCGAGCCAAATTTTTGAATGGCTATTTTTATATCAAAAATTCCGCATTATGCAATAAGTTTTATAAACATTCATAATATGGAAAAACGGTGGTCGCCTCGGTGAGAGGTGCTCCGGTTTTTTGGAGAGGGGTTATCTTCGTTTATACATAGGCATTCATTGGCAGGTCTCTCTGCCCCTTTTTATTCGCCGTCTCTTCTCTTGGCGTTCACCGCTTGGGCCTATTTCAGGGCTCGCATAATGGGAGAAAGAGTGGTATATCGGTAGAAATTTTAAAAAATATTTTTCTGATGAAATTGCATGTAAAAATAAGTAAATCAACATAGATATTCTATTTTAAAACTTTCGGGATTTATCAAGAGAGACCGGAAGTGGATCTGAAGGAGATGTGCATGGGCAAGTCCTTTGACAGGGATAAGGCCGTTGAATCGGCCATGAGTCAGATTGAGCGCCAGTTCGGTAAAGGGGCCATCATGAAGCTCGGAAACCGCGAAGTGGTCGCAGTTCCCGTTATTCCCACTGGTTCCATTGCCCTGGATAAGGCATTGGGTGTGGGGGGGGTTCCCAAGGGGCGCGTGATCGAGATCTATGGCCCTGAATCATCGGGAAAGACCACCCTGACCCTTCATATTGTGGCAGAGTGCCAGAAGAAGGGGGGGATCGCCGCCTTTATTGACGCCGAACACGCCCTGGATGTGGTGTATGCTAAAAATCTGGGGGTTAACTGTGACGAGCTTCTCGTCTCCCAGCCCGATACCGGTGAGCAGGCCTTAGAGATTGCCGATATGCTGGTCAGAAGTGGGGCGGTGGACGTCATCGTCATAGACTCCGTGGCGGCTCTGGTGCCCCGGGCCGAGATCGAAGGGGAGATGGGCGATGCCCACATGGGTCTCCAGGCGCGTCTCATGAGCCAGGCCCTGCGCAAGCTCACCGCCACCATCGGCCGTACCAACACCACGATGATCTTTATCAATCAGATCCGTATGAAAATTGGTGTGGTCTTCGGCAATCCCGAGACCACTACCGGTGGTAACGCCCTGAAGTTTTACTCCTCGGTGCGCATGGAGATCCGTCGCTCCACAGCCATTAAAGATGGCACGGAGATCATGGGCAATCGCACCCGAGTGAAGGTGGTGAAGAACAAGATGGCCCCTCCCTTTAAAGAGGCCGAGTTTGACCTCATGTACGGCATCGGCATCTCCAAGACCGGGGAGCTCGTGGACCTGGGCGTAGAGGCGGGTATCATCGAGAAGAGTGGTGCCTGGTACTCTTACAATGGAGAGCGTGTGGGCCAGGGGCGTGAAAATGCCAAGAAGTTCTTTGCAGAGAACACCGAGCTCTACGAAGAGGTGCTGGGCAAGGTGAAAGAGAGCCTCGGCATTGGTGAGGCCGCACCTGAAGCGCCGGAGACCGGCGCTTAATTATCTGGTTTTATTGAACATCATTTGGTAGATTGGCAAAAGGGCGCTGCGCCTTATGAGACGCAAAGGCCCTTTTGTTGTTTCCCGTATTGACCATTTACAACAGGGCCTCTTAAAAGGCCCCACCCGGGGCTCACGGCCCATCCATGGAGTAAGTGATGAAAGGCAGCGAAGCGCGAAAACTCTTTATCGACTACTTTAAGAAGCATAACCATCGGCACGTGAGAAGTTCGTCTCTGGTTCCGTCAGACGATCCCACCCTTCTCTTCGTCAACGCAGGGATGGTGCAGTTCAAACGCACCTTCATCGGCGAGGAGAAGAGGGACTACTCCACGGCCGTTACCAGCCAAAAGTGCGTTCGCGCCGGAGGCAAGCACAACGACCTGGAAAATGTCGGGTACACGGCGCGTCACCATACGTTCTTTGAGATGCTCGGTAACTTCTCCTTTGGAGATTACTTCAAGACCCAGGCGATCTCCTTTGCCTGGGATCTTCTGACCAATGGCTACGGGCTTCCCGTGGACAAGCTCTGGGTCTCCATCTACCTCGATGACGACGAGGCCTTCGAGATCTGGCATAACCAGATGGGCGTTCCGAAAGAGCGCATCGTGCGCCTGGGTGAGGCCGATAACTTCTGGTCTATGGGGGACACCGGTCCCTGCGGTCCCTGCACCGAGATCCACATCGACCGTGGTGAGCGCTTCGGTTGCGACCGGCCCGACTGCGCCGTGTACGATACCGACCTTTTTACCCCCATTATCGGCAAGGTCGAAGCGCTCTCCGGCAAGAAGATGGCCGACTCCAATGACACCGCCATCGCCATGAAGGTGATTGCCGACCACAGCCGTGCGGCGACTTTTCTCATCAGTGATGGCGTCATGCCCTCCAACGAGGGTCGGGGTTACGTGTTGCGTCGCATCATGCGCCGGGCCATTCGTTACGGCCGCTTCATCGGGCTCACCGAGCCCTTCCTCCACGATACCAGCCGTGTGGTCATGGAGATGATGGGTGATGTCTATCCCGAGCTCAAAGAGAGCGAGGCCTTCATCACCAACGTCATCAAAAACGAGGAGGAGAGCTTTTCTGTCACCCTCGATAACGGCTTGAGACTTTTGGAAGAGGCCTTAGATGATCTAACCGCCTCGGACGAGAAGGTGCTCTCCGGTGAGGTGATCTTCCGGCTTTACGACACCTTTGGCTTTCCCGTGGATATCATTCGTGACGTGATTTCCGACGACTCCATCGTCTTGGACATGGATGGCTTCGATACGGCCATGGATGCCCAGCGTGAGAAATCCCGCAGCAACATCACCTTCGCACGAAGCGGTGAAGCCTTTCGCAAGCTCTCCGCAGAAGGGGTGAAAACCGAATTTATCGGCTACGCCGGTCTCACTGGGGAGTCCAAGATCCTCGTGGTGGCCGTGGACGGCGTCGAGGTGGACGCACCCGCCCTCGGCACCGAGGTAGAGGTGGTGGTGGAATCGACCCCCTTCTACGGCGAGTCCGGTGGTCAGATGGGAGATAGCGGTACGATTTCCGGCGAGGGATTCTCTCTTACGGTGACCGATACCATTAAGGACCCCACAGGCATCTTTATTCATAAGTGCCGAGTGGAGAGCGGAATCGTGAAAGCAGGGCTCATGGCCACCCTGGCCGTGGATGGTGAGAAACGCGCGGCCACGGCCTTGAACCACACCGCCACCCACATTCTTCACACGGCCCTTCGTACGGTGCTGGGGGATCACGTCAAGCAGGCCGGTTCCCTCGTGGGACCCGAACGCCTTCGTTTCGACTTTACCCACTTTGCCCATGTGGATCGCGCCACCCTGGATGCCATCGAGACCTTCGTCAATACGCACATTCGCATGAACGTGCCCGTGAGCGTGGAGGAGATGGACGCCGAAGCCGCCATGAAGACCGGTGCCACGGCTCTCTTCGAAGAGAAGTATGGCGATCGTATCCGTGTGGTTACCATGGGAGACTTCTCCAAAGAGTTCTGTGGAGGCACTCACACGGCAGCCAGTGGGGATATCGGAACCTTTCGTATTCTTTCAGACAGCGGCATCGCCTCCGGCGTTCGACGCATCGAGGCCTTAACCGGTGCCACCGCCACCTCGAATACCCAGAAGAGCGTCAACGCCCTGGCCGATATCTCAGCCATGGTGAAAACCACTCCGGATCACCTCGGTGAACGTCTCGAAAAGCTCCTGGTCGATAACAAGACCCTGGAAAAAGAGCTGAAGCAGCTCAAGATGCAGATGGCGGGCAAGGCCGCCGAGAGCCTCGATGATGATATCAAGGAGGTAAACGGGATTCGTGCGGTGGCCAAGAAAGTGGCCGTGGAAGATCCCTCTCAGCTTCGGGAACTGGCCGATCGCTTCCGCGATAAAATTGGTTCCGGTGTCGTGCTGCTGGGGACCGAGTCCGGTGGCAAAGCCCTTCTCCTGGCCCTGGTGACCAAAGATCTGACCAAGACCTACAAGGCGGGGGATATCGTTAAAAAAGCCGCCGCTCTAGTGGGTGGCGGTGGAGGCGGTCGTCCCGACATGGCCCAGGCCGGTGGTTCCAAGCCGGAACACCTCGATGCGGCCTTGGCCTCTCTCTTCGATTACCTCGGTAACCAATCGTAGGCTTTAGAAAAATGCGGTCTATGGTTAAAGTGGCTGTGAAAAGCGGGCCTCCGGCAGCCAGGGAATTTTTTGCCTAAGCGGCTTTGCCGCCCCTGGACCCCAATTTAGTGACCATGACGGGCCAAAGGCCCGTCATGGTCACTATTAAAACCTGTTTGGCAACCCCGTCCTTGATAAAATAAGGTAAAAGGTTGGCCCCCGGCAGGGCCGCCGGAGGCACGTTTTTGTTCAGACGGCGTCGTTAAATTTAACAAAAAAACCCGCGATTCCTAGTGAATCGCGGGTTTTTTTGTTGGGGGTATATGTATAAACCCACGGGAAAAGGTGTGTGTCATGATGATAGACAGTGCGTGTGAAGCGTTTTTAACGGGGCAATCTGTATCGGATGGGGCCCACGATATCGGGCACGTGAGGCGGGTGGTGGCCCTGGCCCGGCAGATAGGGGCCGATATGGGGGCCGATCTGGCCGTGGTGGTGCCGGCGGCGTGGTTGCACGACTGCGTGAGCGTGGCCAAGGATTCGCCGGATCGCTCCAAGGCATCCTGGCTGGCGGCGGAGGCGGCGGTGGCCTTTTTGGAAAAATTGGGGTACCCGGCAGAGCACGGGGCGGCGATTCATCACGCCATCGTCGCCCATAGCTTCAGTCTGGGGACGCCTCCAGAGTCTCTGGAGGCCCAGGTGGTACAGGATGCCGATCGCCTGGATGCCATCGGGGCCATCGGCATCGCCCGCTGTTTCTTAACCGGCGGCGCCATGGGTTCGGCCATGTTTCACGGGGAGGATCCCTTCGCCACGGGGCGGGCCTTAGATGACAAGGCCTATGCCGTGGACCATTTTTACCTCAAGCTCCTCACCCTTAAAGAGACCCTCCATACCGATGCGGCCCGGCGAGAGGCCCAGCGCCGCCACGATTTTATGGTGGCCTTTCTGGATGAGTTAAGAGGTGAGCTGGCTGGGTGAAAGGGGGGGAGGGCGATTTAACCGGAAAAATGCCTTCTATGGTCAAAGTGACCAAGAAATGGGCCTCCGGCGGCGAGGTGTGCCACCTCGAAAGCAGGTAGCGTATGCGCTTTACCCCGCTCCGCGTGGCAAATCACATACGCCTTTGATTCTTCAATTAAATTGAAATGATTGGCCTGGTTCAAAACAGGGCTACACTTTTGAAGGTGGCCCATATTTGTTGAGAAATTGAAGAGAGATAGGGCCTACAGAAAGGAAACACTGCCAGAACTTTGGCAATGGAGCGGAGGCACCACGACACCTTCCCTGGCGCGCCGCACTCCCGTGCGGCTTTTTTGCCGGGGGGCTTGTTACCCTAAAATGGCCATTATTGAACCAGGCCAAATGATTTAACGAAACCTGTTTGGCAAGTCCGATCTTTTGAATCAGGCAAAAGGGTGGCCCCCGGCAGGGCGGCCGGAGGCCTCTTTAACCCGGTGGCACGGTGTACAATCGTAAAGCGAATATCGTATGCGATTTACCCCTCGTTCCTCGAGGTAAATCATAGCGGTATTCTTTTAAAATTTGACCGTTCCATCCGTAGACGTAGTCAACTTCTTATACATATTAAGGGTTTATAATATGAAGCAAGACGCACCAGGGTATGGTGATGTAAACACGCTGATGTTCGAAACGATGATGCGGCCAAAAGAAACCACCTGTGGTGGTGTATTGGGAAATAGACTGTTTTGAGCGGTTAATGCTTTTACGGGGGGTTATTTTTCCAAATAGTGACGGCACTATACTGGGGTGCAAACGTCTAAAATAGGCGTTTTTTTGATTAAATCGACACGTCCGGCCGGGGAATTTTGCCTAAGCGGTTTTGCCGCCCCTGGCCCCCAGATTTGTAACGGTGACGGACCAAAGGTCCGTCACCGTTACAGTAAAAATCTGTTTGGCAAGCTTTTGTAAAAGGGTGGCCCCGGCAGGGCCAACCGAGGCACCATTTTTTTATAGGGTTCTACAGGGCGACGTTAAAGACTGTGGTGGTATTTGACAAAATATCTCTCTGGACGCTGATGGGGGTGTGGTTCTCCCCGTAGGCCACCACCGTATAGTCTCCTACAGGAAGGGAGATATCGTAGCTACCGTCCTCGGCAAAGGAGGGGGAGGCGACCTCGTAGAGGGTGGAGAGGCTGCTTCCACAGAGATTTGTCTGGCGCACGCTGATGGTGACGGAGTCATCCAGGGCGGTGAGGCCGCCGATGGTGATGGTTAAGGTGCCAGAGTCCGCTGGGATGAGGGTAAAGTCTTCGATTTTGGTGGTGCCGGTAAGGGCCGTTACCCGTCGGCACTGGGGAAGAAAGCCATCTTTTACGGCGACGAGGGTGTAGTCACCGGCCAGGAGGCGAAGCAGGTAGGCGCCCGAGATATCGGTGAGGGTGCCCGCATGGGTGGTGATGGACTCCCCAAGGGGGATGGCGGTTCCGGCGTTGAAGGTCTGGGCAGAGACCGAGACGCCCTGCTGGGCGATTTTGAGGGGAGCGGTGTCGTCGGTGACGGAGCCCCCGATGCCAGCCAGGGTGAGGGTATCTATGACCCGAATTACCGGTTTAAGGAGCCATTTACCGCTGTTGCCCGCCTTGACCACGGACTTGGTGGCATCAAAATCGAGGATCAGCTCCACTAGTCCTGCGGCCTCTACTGTAAATCGCTTGACGAGTTTGATGCCCGACTGAAAACCGCTGGGCACCTTTAAGGCATGGGTTCCGCCTGTGAGGTCGACGACGTATTGGGCAAAGGGGTGGGCCGTGCCATTGATATTTATCTGGGTGTCCGGGGTGGGGGCCAGGATAAGGCGGATTTGGTTGTAATCTCCGGCGGCCAGATCTCGGGTCCCCAGAGATTCTAAGATGCCTCCGGTGAGATCCAGGAGGTTGATGGTCTTGTTTACGAGATCGAAGGATTGCCAGCCGTTTTCACCGGTGTCCGTGGAGGCCTTGATCTCCACCCGACCCACGGTGACATAGACGGCTTGATAGTCTGGAGACGCCGCATCGGTTAAGGATACGTGGAGGGTGCCCGAGGTCGAGGAGGAGCTGGAGCTTCCCCCGCAGCCCGAGAGGGTGAGGAGAAAAGCGGCGGCAATCATCAAGATAATACGTGGTGTCATGGGGTACTCCTTACTAGATCATGGGACTTCTTTTAAAAAAGTGAGACGAGAAAAAAAAGTACCCATGGTGTGTTTTTAAGGTCTCTTCGTAAAAGGGTGGGGGGGGGATTGTCACGCCCCGCGTGAGATTTTACGAAAAAATACGGTGGATGCTATTATACGCCGGTGGGTTTAAAAGAGCGATGGGCGGGTGGGGAGAGGCCTCTGGTTCTACCGGGGTCGCTTAAGGGGGCTCACGGTAGAAAATTCTTGTTTTAACGGCAGTTTTGGACGGGGGCACCATGCGCCATTTTTTTTTAAAAAAAAAGGTGTTCCTGGTCCGGGTATTGCGTTTTGCCTTTGATCTGAATAATGATGGGTACGGCAACCCGATGCACTCCGGGTCATTTATTGGGGGTGTATCGTGAGATTCCCTAAATGGTTTATTCGAACGGGATTGAATCGGCTCTTGAGTCCATTTACATAACGGTATCCGAACTGCTGGGAGATGATCATGGAGACAGGCCTCGCCACCGTACAGTCGAATATTGATAGATACCCCTGGTATCTTTTTTTTCGGGATTGCCACTTCTGGGGGCCCGTTTTTTTTCTCTACTTCACCTCCGTGGTGAGCCTCTCCCAAGCCCTCTATCTGGAGGCTGTCTACTATGTGGGGGTGGCCCTCATGGAAGTCCCCTCGGGCTATCTCTCCGATCGATTTGGTCGCAGGGGCACCCTTTTCATCTCCTCTATATCTCTGTCCATCGCCTATCTTCTCTTCTTTCTGGGCACCACATTTTTCCCCTTCGTCGTGGCTCAGATCTTTCTGGCCGCTGGATTTGCCTCGGCCTCGGGCACCGATACGGCCTTTCACTACGAGAGCTTGAAAGCGCTGCATCGTGAAGGGGAGTACGCGGTGAGGGAGGGCAGGGCCTTGCGCTTTGTCTTTATTGCCGGTGGGGTGTCGGCCATTTTGGGCGGTATGATGGCCACGGGGCACTTGAAATGGGTCTATGGCGCCTCCTTTTTGGGGGCCGTTCTCTCCGGGGGGATGGTCTGGTTCATGGTGGAGCCAGAGAAGGGCCAGGAGGTATCCGTCATCCCCTTTCATCATCAGGTGAAAGGACTTTTGGGAAAGGCCTGGGGGCCGCGTCTGCGTTTTTTTACCTTCTACTCCCTTGGTATGACCGTATTGCTTCATCTTCCCTATGAGTTTTATCAGCCCTACCTCTCGGCGGTGGCCCACCATCTGGGGCGAGAGGCATCGCTCACCCCGGCCCTTGCCGGGATGCACCTGGCCGCCACCTTTCTCGTCGGTGCCTGGCTAACCCGGTACGCAGGGCATATTCATCATCGCTGTGTGGTGCGAAAGACCCTCTTGGGCTGTGCCCTGCTCCAGGCGATGCTGGTGGGGGTCATGGCCCTGACCCTTCATCCCGTGGTGGCCCTTTTACTGGTGGGTCGTACGGCGTCGCGCGCCCTGTTGACTCCACTGGTGAATGCCGAACTATCGCCCTTGTTGCATCACCATGAACGAAGTACCTATCTTTCCCTTCAGAGTCTCTTGGGGCGTCTGTGCTACGGTGGGGTGCTTCTCGTCCTGCCCGCAGGGGCCGCCCTCTTTCAGGACCCCTTCCACGGCACCTTGATCTGTGCCTCTCTTTTTGCCGGGGTGATTCTGGTTATTTTTTTTATTATCCCCTTCCCGAAGGATGCGTCCCATGTTTGCTGTCAAAACCACCGGCCATTCATGACGGGAAAAGGGTGATCTGGCTATTTTTGGGAATGGGTGATGTGTATTTTTTTGACGGAGGCGCGATGAAGTTTCCTGACTGGAGAACGGGTGTTCGGTGGGGGCTGTGTGGGCTCTTCATTTGGGTGATGCAGATACCGGGGG
>JABXKT010000161.1 GCA_013619155.1 Desulfobacteraceae bacterium | reverse complement strand
AGATGTTGGCATCGCGGGCGATGTTAGGGGTGATGGCGATGTCGAAAACAGCGTCACCAATGTAATCGGCCAGGGAGGTGCCAGCCACGGCGTCATCTGGGAAAATAATGATGCCCTCGTGCTCTTCGGAGATTGCCGTTTCTATAACCAGGTGTCCATCGAGGAGGCTAAGGCGATGGGGGTTGAGGCAGTCGTGTTTGAGGAGGGGTATGTCCGTCCCCACTACCTCACGGTGGAGAAGGGGGGGGTGAACGATTTCAGTCCCCTCTCCCGGGAGGCAGATTTTTATCGAAAGATGCCCCCGTTGTTGGCGGATCCGGCCTCGGTTGCGGTGAATCACGCCTTTGGAAAGATGGCGTTTCAGGCCATAATCTATTTTTCCGCCATGGGGCTGGGTACATGGCGATTTCCTAAGTATCAGCACCATCGAGATACCTCGATTTGTAAAGAGATGGGCTATGGCCTGTGTAATATGGTGCGCAAGAATATCTACCGGATCCTGGAAAAGGGGGTGGATGAGAGGCTTCAAGGAGAGTGGCGTCAGGGCTACTTCTTCGTGCCTCTGCAGACGGAGAGCGACGCACAGCTTCGGGTTCACTCCTCATTTTTTTGTACGGAGGCCTTTATTGTCGAGGTGATCACCTCCTTTGCACGCAACGCGCCCGAGGCCTCTCGCCTGATATTTAAACACCACCCCATGGATCGTGGGGTCTCCAATTACTCTGGAATGATCCGAAAGCTATCCGAAGCACTTGGGGTGGGGGAGAGGGTTCACTACTACCACGATATTCATCTGCCCACCGCCTTGAAATACAGCTTAGGTACCGTCACCATCAACAGCACCGTGGGGATATCCTCCCTGGTTCATAATATCCCCACCCTAGTTCTGGGCCAGGCAATCTACGATATCGAGGGGCTCACCTGTAAAGGGATGGCCCTCGATCGTTTCTGGATAGAGGCCGAAAAACCAGATACCAAACTCTTTCGGGCGTTCAGGCGGTACCTTCTCTGCACCACCCAGGTCTCGGGTTCTTTTTATACCGGTTTTCCCGATGTGATGCCTCTTTTGCAGAAAATTATGGGGAAGGCGGGGGAGGATTTTATGGGTTCGGACCTTGTGAACCTCTCCTCATGAGATGGTAAGGGGTGATGGGTCGACGCTCAAATGGCCTGGCCGGTTAAAGTATACTCACACCCACCATGATGACATCTGATTTTTTATCGTAATCGCCCAGGCCACAAATACCGTGTCCCTTGTCAAGCTTGATGAATAGGGCCGCTTTGAGGTGCCTTGGAAACGGGGTGACTTTAAGCATGACCTCCTGGCGCCCTCGGGAGAGATCCGTATTGTCTCCAAGCCTCACGCGATAACTCAGTCTGGCGAGTTCCTGTTTGCTCTGTGAGTGAGCCGATAGATAGGTCTCGTAAATAAAATTACCCGTGTAATCTTCGATATCCTCGTTTTGAGCGGAGTTATCGATGTAGCCTAAGCCCGTTATCATTCCCCCCAGTTGGGACCTCTCTCCTGCGTACCCACCCACCTCTCCATAGGCAAAGTTGGTCGATCTCGATTCCAGCCCTTTTTCACCGTTGCTCATATGGAGCATTCCCACCTGTAGTCGATCAAGGGTGATGTGAGTGGAGAGGAGGGGCTTTGGGTCGAAACGGTAGAAGAGGCCTATATTGTAGCCTATTTCGCTGATTCCCATCGATTTTTACCCTGTTCTCCAGCAGAAGGTGTGGGTGACGCCGATGTAAAAAGAGCATAAAGCGTAGGTGAGGGGCTGGAACTTCAAAGAGATTTGGGCATGGGTGTAAGATGTCTCCTCATCCGAGGCGGGGGTGACATTTTGGATATAATTATCTTTGTAGGCTGAAATAGAGGACTCTTTTGAAATAGAGGACTCTTCAGCGCCATGGACGCTTGTGGCGATGAGGATGAAACAGAGATAGAGGACGAGGGATTTGGTCATGGTGATATCTCCTATACTCAGCAAGGTGATGTACGGCGAGATTTGATGGATATATGGGCTCGTCTTTTGGTGAAGGGATTGTCGATGATGTAATGAATCATGATTCGTTTTTATTCGGATAGTTTAGATTGACGAATCATTTTGGGCGGGTCTTGTTGAAAAAAGGATATTTGGGTTTTTTGAAAAATAGGGTGGCGGGTGATCAAAATAATAATACCCTCTTTAGGGGAAGGGAAGTGTTGATTTTAACCGATAAGGGAAGATAACAAGGAGGGGGTGATATAAGTCAAAGAGCTCCATGCTTGTCTAAGGGTGTGGAAATGTTGTATAGTTTTTCTCAAACGAATTGTCACGCACTCTTCAATAGATTGTAAACGTGAGGTGGTCGGGTGCCGATGCCATGATCGCACTATCGAAGTGACTGCATCTTTTCCATACCCTCTTATATTCTCCAGCACGCCTGCCTCTGGCAATTCCTGATGGGTCTATCGCATTGGTACTGGGCTCATATTATTCTGACCTACGACATAGTGTGATTCTACCGTCTGTAAAACCCCTTTATATTGTGGAAATTTTTCGAATTGGAACGGTGTGAGCCCAGTACTATCGCATTCAGATATTATCATTATCAGAAAATTCTATTGAACAAGGGAGACGTCATGAAAAAACGATGGATTATGGCCGTTGTGGTTGTCTTTGGTTTTATCGTAATTGGCGTGGTAAACGCCATGATGCCCCATCCCAACGCCGATAAGATCTGGACCTTTATTACCCAAGCCTCACCCTATGATACCTGGGGATTCTGGGGCGATCATGAGGGGCTCCGGGCCGGTTCTGCCCCCCATGGTCCCTACCATAAGGTATACGTGAACAAGC
Organism: Desulfobacteraceae bacterium; assembly: GCA_013619155.1. Taxonomy (GTDB): domain Bacteria; phylum Desulfobacterota; class Desulfobacteria; order Desulfobacterales; family Desulfolunaceae; genus Desulfoluna. The sequence goes on along the minus strand of JABXKT010000161.1, from coordinate 9,345 downwards.
GTGGCCTTGAATCCATGAAGGCGCCGGTTCAATACGGGACCCTGATCGTTAAGAATAATTATGGCGATAATATGGGGATAGATCTTAAGGCGGTGACGGTGATGTACAAGGTGAAGGGGTATAACCCGGAGGCGGGGGACTGGTATTGGGTGAAATACTCTCCCGAGGGCGTGGTTCAGAAAGAGGGCAAGCCTCAAGGGTGTATCGATTGTCACGCCTCCCGTGAGGATAGCGATTATATTATGGTGCATGATTTTGGTGATGAGGAGTAAAAAAGCCCCGGTGGGAACCCCTTAAGATCTCTGTTTAGAAATGGGGTGTTCTCACGCGATATGAGCCGATGAAGAAACATTACAAAGAAGTCATTTGTTCTGGAGCGGTGGCTTGGCATACACTGGTCGCATATCCCCTTAAGATGGGGGTATGCGGTTTTTTTATGCCCTTTTACTGGGATGGAATCCATGGTCGTGTTCCTGCAGGTGTGGGGAGGTTCCCCTTGAAACCTGTGCTTAAAATGAGTATATATTTTGTGCCTGAGCGTGATCGCGCGGGCCTTTTACGCCCCTCTTGTCATGCCTTATAAAGAATAAAAATAAAAAAGTCACAGTGGATCGTTTCAGGTGGTTTGCCCGTTGTGGCGTGATACCTTACGCTGCCCCGAGATCTCGCCTTTTTAAACGTGACGTCTGATCAGAACCGGAGATAAACGATGGAAGCACTCAAAGCAAAAGTGGAAGAGGCGCATAGCCGTGTCAATGCCGTTCGACAGGAGATCGGCAAGGTGCTCGTGGGACAGACGAAGTTGGTGGATGGCCTGTTGATGGGGCTCTTCACCCGAGGTCATATCTTGATCGAAGGCGTTCCCGGCCTTGCCAAGACCAGCGCGGTGATGGCCGTGGCCCAGGCCGTGGACGCCGCTTTTAAGCGCATCCAGTTTACCCCGGATCTTCTGCCCGCGGATCTGGTGGGTACCGAGATCTATCGCCCCCAGTCATCGGATTTTATCACGCGAAAAGGGCCCTTGTTTCACAATATCATCCTGGCCGATGAGATCAACCGCGCCCCATCCAAGGTTCAATCGGCCCTTCTGGAGGCGATGCAGGAGCGTCAGGTCACCATCGGCGATGAGACCTTTCCCCTGCCCGACCCCTTCCTCGTCCTGGCGACCCAGAATCCCATCGAGCAGGAGGGTACCTACTCCCTACCTGAAGCCCAGGTGGATCGCTTTATGTTTAAGCTCCTCGTGGATTACCCCAGCAAGTCCGAGGAGAAGGAGATTTTGCGCCGGGTTGGCTTTCAAAGCCCCGAGGTGGTTCATGGCGTGATCACCACCTCGGATCTGGCAGAAATTTTCGATCTGATTCATGCCATCTATATGGATGAAAAACTCAAAGATTATATCGTGGATCTTCTGGCCATGTGGATTCGGTATGGCGCCTCGCCTCGGGCTACTATATTCCTGAGCCTTGCCGCTCGGGCCTGGGCCTTTCTCCAGGGGCGCACCTACGTCACCCCCCAGGATGTGAAACAGGTGGCCCCAAATGTCTTGCGTCATCGCATCATTCCCTCTTATGAGGCCGAAGCCGAAGATATCACCACGGACACCATTATCGAGCGGCTCTTTGAGAGGGTGGAGGTGCCTTGATATGCTTGCCCCCGAGATTCTGAAAAAGATTAAGCAGATCCATATTAAAAGCCGCCGTATGGCCGATACCATGATGGCCGGGCATTATCGCTCCGTCTTTAAGGGGGCGGGTATGGAGTTCGAAGAGGTGCGGGAGTACTCTCCCGGTGATGAGATTCGCAGCATCGACTGGAAGGTCTCCGCCCGTATGGGGCGCCCCTTTATCAAACAATTTCGTGAAGAGCGCGAAATGGTGGTGATGCTTCTCATCGATATGAGCCGATCGGGTTTCTTTGGCACCGGCGAGTATCTGAAGGTGGAGAAAGCGGCCGAGGTGGCCTCTGTCCTGGCCTTTAATGCGATTAAGAGCGGGGACAAGGTCGGGGCGATCTTTTTCACCGATCAGGTGGAGCATTATATTCCACCGAAAAGTGGATCGGCCCATATCTGGCGGGTCATTCGGGCCATATTTACCTTTCGGCCCGTATCCCAGGGCACCGATATCGATACGGCTGTGGCCTTTCTTGGGAGGGTATCGAGAAAACGGACGGTGAGTTTTATCATCTCCGATTTTATTTCCGAGTCGTGTACGCGCACCCTGCGGCTTGTGGGGCGTCGTCATGAGCTGGTCTCGATCCTCTTGTCGGATCCGGGAGATTTCTTACTGCCCGGGGCCGGGCTTCTCACCGCCCGAGACTTTGAAACGGGGGAGACCGTCTGCCTCGATCTCTCGGATTCCGGGACCCAGGAGACGATACGTCAGATGAAATGGGCCCAGAAGACCCAGGTCATGGATGAGATGAAACGCGCCAGCATCGATATCATCGATCTATCCACGGAAGCATCCACCGCCGATGCCCTGACCCGTTATTTTACCTGGCGGGAGGGGAGGAGACGATGATGAGACGTGTATTGCAAGGGGCGGCCCTTTTTCTCGGGCTGCTCGCCATGGTATCTCTCGCCGTGGCCGAGGAGGCCCTTCAGCCCCTATCGCCTCCGTCCATGGCCACCGAGGTCGTAGAGAAAGCCCCCATGGCCGATATTCATGATATCGCACCGCCCCTCTTTATGGGGCTCTCCTCCGCTGCCAAGGAGGCGATGATGGTGGGATGGCTCGTCCTGGTCGTGGTGATTCTGGGACTCCTGGGGCTATGGCTCTGGTTTCGCCGGAAACAGGGGACCAAGAGAGAGGCGACCTTCTTTCAGCCCCCGGAGGTGATGGCCCATATGGCCTTAGACCGCATCGCGCCCCTCATGGACCGGGATGGAAAGGCCTTTTACTTTGAACTCTCCGAGGTGGTGAAGCACTACCTAAAGGGGCGCTTTCGCCTTAATGCACCGGAGATGACGGCCGAAGAGCTGCTCTCAAAATTGCCGGTCTTATCCGTCACCCTGGAGCAGAAGAGAGCCGTCTCTACCCTCTTCTCCCATGCCGAACCCGTTAAGTTTGCCGGGGTCATCCCGGATTTTAAGGCCATGGTGGGAGACCTGGCCGCCATGCGTCATTTTGTGACGGAGACGACGCCCCAAGAGGAGACGGCAGAGGCGGGGCGTTGGGCGAAAGCTTAGACTCGGTTGGCCCTGCCGGGAGCCACTCTTTTGCCTGATTTGAAAGGTTTGGGCTTGCCACACAGATTTTTATCGTGGTCATAAGGGGCCTAAGGCCCGTTATGACCACATACCTGGGGTCCAGGGGCCTTGTCCCTGGCCGTCGGAGGCATGATTGATATGTTTGAGTTTGGAACGCCCTGGGCGTTTATTTTATTCGTGACGCTTCCCCTGCTGGGGTGGGTGCGCCGGCGACGGGTGGTGCCCTCGCTTCGGCTCTCCACCACCGCCTCGTTTTCTCAGGTGGGGCGATCCTGGGCACTATCGGGGCCACGGATCGTCTCTTTTTGTCTCATGCTGGCCCTGGTCCTGATGATTGTGGCCCTGGCGCGTCCCCGGATGGGGGTGGAGCACAGTATGGTGACGAGTGCCGGTATTAATATTGTCATCGCCCTGGATACCTCGGGTAGCATGGCCGCCCTCGATTTTAAGCAGGAGGGGAAGGTGGTGGACCGCTTAGAGGCGGTGAAGCAGGTGGTGGACCGTTTCGTGGCGGGGAGAGATGGTGATCGTATCGGGTTGGTGGTGTTTGGTACCGAGGCCTTTACCCAAATCCCCCTGACCCGTGATTACAGTACTATTTCATCCATTCTACGGGAGGTTGAAATAGGGGCAGCCGGAGAGCAGACGGCCATTGGCGATGCCGTGGGCATCTCCTTGAAGCGTTTGGAGGATATCGAGAGTACCTCCAATATCATCATCGTGCTCACCGACGGGGAGAGTAATGCCGGGGAGCTCTCCCCGGATATCGCCGCCGATTTGGCCGCTCAAAGGGGGGTGAAGGTCTACACCATTGGGGTAGGCACCCGGGGAAAAGTCCCCTTTCTCGTGGATCACCCGCTTTTCGGGAAACGATATATCTATCAGGAGGTCTCCATGGATGAGGGGACCCTAACGTCCATCGCTAAAAAGACCGGGGGCCTCTACTTTCGGGCCGAGGATGCCGCAGCCCTTGCGACCATATGGTCCACCATCGATGGCATGGAGACGAGTGAGGTGGAGATGATCTCCTGGACTGAGTACCGGGAGTACTATAAGGGTCTTCTCCTCGTCGCCCTGGCCCTTATTTTACTCTCCGTAACCTTGGACAACACACGATTTTTGAGGGTGCCATGACCTTTGTTGATTTTCATATGCTTTATCTGATCTGGCTGGTACCGGTGGTGGCCCTCATTTTTGCTTGGGGAGGGGTGCGGCGCCGGCGTATCGTGTCCGCCTTTGTTTCGGAGACCTGCCGGGCCTCCCTTCTGCCGGAGAAGACCGTTTACCGGCGACGCGTGAAGGCAATCCTCATGGTTGTTTCCGTGATGCTGCTGATTTTTGCCCTGGCCGGTCCCCGGTATGGGTACGTCTGGCAGGAGGTGGAGAGAAAGGGGGTGGATATTATCGTGGCCCTGGACTGCTCCAAGAGCATGCTGGCCGAAGATGTGACCCCGTTTCGCCTGGAGCGTGCCAAGCGGGAGATTGTGGACCTTTTAGCCATGCTTCAAGGAGATCGTGTGGGGCTGGTGGCCTTTGCCGGTGAGGCCTTCTTGCAGTGTCCCCTCACCCTGGATTACGGCTCCTTTCATATCTTTTTAGAGGCCCTTTCTCCCGAGTACCTGCCCGTGGGTGGCACCGATCTGGGTGCCGCCTTAACCGTTGCCATGGGTGCCTTTAAGGCCGATGAGGCCACGGAAAAGGCGATTATCTTGATCACCGACGGGGAGAGCACCGGAGGGGATGTGGAGGCCGTGGCAAAAAAAGCCGCAGAACAGGGAATCAAGATTTTCCCCATCGGCGTGGGAAGCAAAGAGGGGGTGCCTGTACCCGACTCCCGGGGCGGGTTTAAGAAGGGGCCGGACGGCAGTATCCTACTCTCCAAGCTCGATGCCACCACCTTGAAACGCATGGCCGCTATCACAAAGGGGCGCTTCGTACGCTCCGTGGCCGGGGATATGGATTTAGAGGCCATCTACACGGAGGGTATTCGCAAAACCATGGAGGCCAGGGCTCTTGAGAGTTCCCGTAAAAAAGTGTGGGAGAATAGGTATCAGTGGGCCCTTGGCCTCTCCCTTATCTGCCTTATGGGTTACCTGGGCCTAGGGGATGCAAAAAAAGGGGGGGCCCTCCTCGTGCTGGCACTCTTTTTGTTTTTGCCCCCGCCGGCCCATGCCTTGGATCTGGGCATGGATCTCGCCTCTCCCCTGGAAAAAGGGGTCACGGCCTATGAGTCGGGGGCGTATGAATCCTCTCTGACCCATTTTATCGAGGCGCAGCTGGCCGATCCCGATAACCCGGAGATCGATTTTAATATCGGTACCGCTTACTATCGCCTGGGAAAATTTGAGGAGGCGGCCGCGAGCTTTGAACGGGCCGCTGCCTCCACGGAGACGGGCCTGCGGAGTAAGGGCCTCTACAATCTGGGCAACAGCCGGTTTAAAAAAGGGGCCCTGAAAGAGGCCATCGAATCCTGGGAGACGCTTTTGAAAGAGAGCCCCGACGATGTCAAGACCTCAGAGAACATCCATTTCGCGAAGAAGAAGCTGGAGGAGATGAAGAAAGAGGCGCAGAAGAGAGGGGATGAGTCGAAGGATAAGGGTTCGAAAGATAAGGAGTCCAAAGATCAGGGTTCCCAGGGTCAGAACTCGAAGGATCAGGAGCCAAAAGATAAGGCCGCCAAGGATCAGGCTTCGAAAGATCAGGCCTCCGGCGATGAGGATCCGAAAGAAAAAGGAGAACCGGATCAGCCACCGCCGCCTCCCCTCCCATCGGAGGATGAGAATACCAAAGGGGCCCAGGACGAATCCGGTGAGGCCAGTGCTTCCCAGGAGGGCGATGAATCAAAGGCCGGAGAGGAGGCGATGCGCCAGGCCGCCTCGATTTTGAATCGGCTGAAGGATAAACCCGGCGGGGCCATGATGCGCCGCGCCGAAAAACGACGTGTGGAAAAGGATTGGTAGATGAAGCGTATTTTTTCCATCCTCGTGATGATTCTGTTTTTTGGGCTCAGCGTCTCCATGGTCCACGCCGAAAGTGTTCGGGCGGTGGTGGATACTCAGCGCTTACGACTCGGAGACTCTTTTTCTTTGAGGGTGATTGCCGATTTTAAGGGGGGAGCGGTGGTGATGCCCCCCATGCCGGATTTTCGGGTCTCATCCCGGGGTACCAGCACGCGTATGCAGATGATTAATGGCACGACCACTCGAGAGGTGGAGAGCCTCTATCTCCTCAGCCCCCTGAGGGCCGGGGCCCTGACCATCCCCCCCATCACCGTGACCGGACGAGGGGGGACCTGGCGTACCCACCCGATCCCCATTGAGGTGGCCGAAGGGGGGACGACTCTCGCCTCCGATGCCCCCTGGGGGGTGAGCGCCGAGCTCTCCACCGAATCACCGTATGTGGGAGAGTCGGTGATCTGGACCTTTCGTCTTCAGACGGCGGCCAGATTTCAGAATGCCCGCCTCGCCAAACCCTCCTTTGAGGGCTTCTCCTCCGAGGCGCTGGGGGAGGGGCGTGCCTTCGAGCAGGAGATCGATGGGCGGCGTTACGCCGTGCATGAGATGCAAGAGCTTCTGATTCCCCAGAGACCGGGTGCTCTTACCATCGATAGGGCCCGTCTCTCCGTGGAGATGGTGACGGGGCGCTCACGTCGATCTGCCGATCCGTTTTTTGACGATATCTTCGGGTCTCAGCGCACCATGGAGCCAAAAGAGCTCACCACCCAGTCGCTTTCCCTTAACGTGCGACCCCTTCCCCCCTATAGAGGTGAGGCGCCCTTCTCCGGACTCGTCGGGCAGTACACCCTTGATGCCTCCCTGGAAAAGGCGCGGATCGTGGCTGGAGATCCGGTGACCCTGACCCTCACCATCGAGGGGCGGGGAAATATACGGGATGCCTCGGCGCCTCTTATCTCCCTTCCTCCGGGGATTAAGCATTACAGCGACACCCCGGTGGAGGCGGTTGATCTGGGCCCTTCCGGATGGCAGGGGCGCAAGCAGTTTAAGACAGCCATCGTTCCTCTGGTACCGGGCGAGCTGACCATTCCCCCCATCTCTTTGGTGTGGTTCGACCCCAAGGCCGGGGCCTATCGCACCGACACCACAGAGCCGTTGTCTATCATGGTGAGCGAAAACAAGACGGCGGAGTCGGTGGAACTCTTTCAAGGAGGTGCGGCCCCTTCGGCCCCTGTCACCATGCAGGAGGCGGTTCGCATGAAAGGCCAGGATATTTTGCCCTTGAAGGTCGATGCCGATGCCATGAGCGATGATGGGCCCCTGGCCCTATCCTCGTTTCTCACATGGCTGGCCGCTCCTTTGGGGATTTTTTTGGTGGTGTTCCTTGCCCTTCGTCGCTTCCGTCGGGATGTGAGTGTGGCTGAATCCCTGACCCGAAGGGCCATTGCCCAGGTGAAGGCGGCGGAGAAGGCGATCTCAGATGCCGATCTTTTTTACGCCTTACTCCACTCGGCCCTCTCTTTGGCCATGGGGGCTCTATCTGGGCGTCCCGTGGAAGGGGTGACGGGAGACGATATTGTGAGGATAGTCGGCGGTGCCGGAGGCTCGGATGATATGGTGGTGGCCTGTGTGGCCATTTTGGAGACCATAGAATCCGTTCGGTACGGACATGGGGCCGAAGGGAGCGATCGCCGCAGGGATAATGTGGCGACCTTAATGCAATTGATGAGAGAGGTGAGTGCATGAAACGCATCCTAATGATTCTTATTCTTCTCATTCCCGCCCTGGCCTCGGGAAACGAGGCCTCCAAGGCGTTCTACGATGGGGTCTCCCACTATGAGGCGGGGCGTTACGACGAGGCCCTTGCCCAGTTTCTCACCATCGCCCAGACTGGTACCCAAAACGGTAAGCTCGCCTATAATATCGGCAACACCTGGATGCAGAAGAGGGAGGTGGGTAAGGCCATCCTCTGGTACGAACGGGCCGCTCGCCTCATGCCCGGAGACCCGGATCTCATCTTCAACCGGAATGTGGCCCTGGCCCAGGTGAAGGATCGTCCCGAGGAGAGAGAGACTCCTATGCTCTCGGTTCTCTTCTTCTGGAAGCGGGGAATTCCTTTAAAAACCCTTCAGGGACTTGCCATCGGTGCAGGCCTCCTCCTCTGGACCCTGGCCCTGGCCGGCCTCTTTTGGGGCCGTCCCCCCTTAAAGAGCGCGACCCTTATCGTTGGGGCGCTCTTTGCCGTCCTCGCCTCCACCGCCATCTGGGATACCGCCACCCGAACGGGTTCCACGCGGGCCGTGATACTCCCGTCGGCCGTCTCCATCCGTTCGGGACTCTCGGATACCGCCACCGAACTCTTCACCCTCCACTCGGGAAGCCAGGTATCCGTGGAAAAAGAGCGGGGGGACTGGGTGCGCATCGTCTTTGCTGAGGGCAAGATCGGCTGGGTGAAAAAGGAGAGTGTGGGGGTGATTTAGGAGACCCTAAAAACAAAATAGGTACCTCTGGCAGCCCTGCCGGGGGCCAACCTTTTGAAAAGGTTGCCAAACAGATTTTAATAGTGACCATGATGGGCCTTTGGCCCATCATGGTCACTAAATTGGGGCCTCCCTGGACGGGCGTGTCGATTTAATCGGAAAAATGCCTATTATAGCCGTTTGCACCCCTATATATTGCCGTTACTATTTATAAAATTAGTGGTTGTAGGGTGCATTCTATGCACCAGAACCGATGTCTTAAGATGCCAATATAGATGGAGAAATAGAGGCCGAGGATCCATGAAGATGGTGCACATAGTGCACCCTACGGCTGGAGCTACAGACTCCATCGTCCTGCCATGAGGATGAAGCGGGGTGGCCCAAACCCCTTTCTGAAAAAAGCGTCGCAAAAATTTTTCAATTACAGGCACGCTTTTCCCTCGGGAAAAGCGTGCCTGTAAAAAATTCTCTCTGCGAATATAAAGAGCCGAAGGCCCTTAAGACTCTGCATATCTGGGGCCCAGGGGATCATCCCCTGGCCGCCGGAGGCAGGGCTTTTTTTTCTTAAAATTTTACCGTCGTGCCGGTGGGGTTGGTCTGGTAGGTCTCTCCCAGGCGTGCGATGAGGGTGTGGAGGTGTTCGGGGCTGCCGCTGCAGTGGCAGAACATGACCCGGGGGATCTTTGCCTTGAGGAGA